>CACKUI010000001.1 GCA_902603305.1 uncultured Pelagibacteraceae bacterium
TTTTTTTTTGCTGTTCCTCAGTAAAATCCCCTTTAATATGTATTAAATTCTTAATTGGTTCAATATCCTTTAAATCAATTGAAATTATTTTTGAGTTACTGAAATTTCTTGATATATACTGAGACCAACTACCCGGGGCTGCACCAAGGTCTATAACTGAGATATTATTTTTGATTATTTTAAATTTATCATTTATTTCTTGCAATTTGTATACAGCTCTTGACCTATAACCCTCTAATTTTGATTTTTTGACATAAATGTCTCTTTTTTGCTTAATGATCCAATTCTTAGAAAATTTATTCTTTTTCAACTAATTCTCAAATCTTAAAGATTTTTCAATTATATCTCCATCTAATGTTTTAATTTTGGATATATAATTTTTATTATTTCTTATAATGTCATTATTTTTTCCTGCTAAATGAATAATTCCTATTTCATGGTTTGGTAAATATGGTTCAACAAAGGTATTTTGTTTTTTATCAAATTTAATTGCTTCAATTAGAGTCCAGTTGCAGTATGCAGGTAGAATTTCCACATCTAAATTGTCTGAATATATCGTAATATTCATCGCTATTTGCTCTGAACCCCAAATTTTTCCAGAGGACAATGCTTTTTTTAAATTTTTTTGCCAAATTTCCCAATGAGGAGCACTCTCTTCTAAACAAAATAATCCAATATTCAAATGGGGTTTAAGGGCAACTTCTCTTGAAACTTTTTCTGAGAATCCTGATGATTTAGCGTGTTTATAATTTTGTGATTTTATTCTCGCAAAACTACCCCACACCCAATCTGCTCTTAAAACTCTTCCGTAAGATCTATCTGCTGATGTTGCTATTGCTAATTTATTATTCTTACAGCCCTGAAAATAAAGATCAATTGCAAACCAAGAGTTTACCCATGCATCAGCATCTATCCATAAATATTTTTTATACCCTGGAAAATAATTTGGTAAAAATGCTCTAGAGACTTGACTTTTCAACCATTCTCTTCCTTTTACCTTGAAATTCGAAACTTCTATGTCCCACTCAGCTTTTTTGATTTGGTATACTTTTTTTTCTAATATTTGAATTTGTTCGTCAGTTAATCCTGCATCCATAATACAAATATCTACCGATTTACTTTGTTCAAATCTTTTAATTGAATCAATTAATTCGTTAAGAAGATTGAAGTAATTTGAATCTGCTAATGAGATTATTGTATTTTCCCTCATTTATAACACATCTTCATGATGATCGGTGTCTTCTGAGATGGCTTTTACATTCTTTTTAATCATAAGATAATGCATTGAACTTATTGGTACCATTATCAAATAAATTACACCTGAAATAATAATAGCATTAAATGTATAAACAAGAATTAAGCCGAAATATAAGATTATTCCAAATAGCAAAAATATTGATGTACTTCTTGGGACAGCTATTCTTTTAAAAGAATAGGTTGGTATTTTGCTTATTAATAATATTGAAACAATTATAAACATAATTGGTACGATAATTTGATAATTAAAGTTTAAAAACTGAAATTCACTAATACTTAATATTAAAGGCATTAAAACTAGAACTCCACCTGCTGGAGAAGGAATACCTTCAAAAAAATTATCTTTCCAAGAACTCTCCTCGTTTGATGAAACATTAAACCTTGCAAGTCTTAGAGCAACACAAACAACATAAATTAATGCAATTAACCAACCTACTCTTCCTGTTCCAGACAAAGCCCAAAAATACATTATAAAAGCTGGAGCAACACCAAAACTTATAACATCAGTAAGAGAGTCTAGTTCTTTTCCAACTTTAGAAGTTCCTTTAATTAACCTTGCAATTCTGCCATCTAACCCATCAATAATTGCAGCAACAATAACTGCGATAATTGATAATTCAAATTTACCGTCAAATGCAAACTTTATTGAAGTCAGCCCAATACATACTCCAACAAGTGTTAAAATATTTGGTAGAATAACTCTTGTTTTTTTATTAGAAACTAATTTAATATTTTTATTTTGTAGCTCCATTAAATTATTTTTTTGCAATTAAAGTTTCTCCAGCTATAGTTTTTTGATCAACTTTTACTAAAGGAGAATAATTTTCAAAATACATATCAGCTCTACTTCCAAATCTGATCATACCTATTCGTGAACCTTGTTCTACAAGCTCATCCTTAGAAACCTCTGTTGCAATCCGTCTTGCAACAAGTCCTGCTATTTGGACAACAATTATATCTTCCCCATCAGAATTTTTTATTTTATAATAATTTCTCTCGTTATCTTCACTTGCCTTATCTAAAGATGCATTAAAAAACTTTCCTGGTTTATAAAGTATCTCAGATATTGCTCCAGAACATGGAGATCTATTTACATGGCAATCAAAGACATCCATAAAAATACTTATTTTTTTCATTTGTTTATTTTCTAAACCTAATTCTTTTGGACCATTAGTATCCATTACTTGCAATACAACTCCATCAGCCGGACTTGTGAGATAACTGTCATCTCCGATAGAAATTCTTTCAGGGTCTCTAAAAAAATAATAGCACCAAATGGTTAATATCAATCCTAAAAACCCAAGAAATCCATTTATGAAATAGAGAATTATAGTTGCGATAGTAAAAATAATAATAAATTTGTAACCTTCATTGTGTATTTTTGGAAATATTTTACTCATGACAAACCTATAATTGATAATTTTGGATTAATATGTATACAAAAAGAATAAATTCAACTATTAAGATATATCGAAAAAATGAGTAAAATTAAGGTTAAAAACCCCATTGTAGAGTTAGATGGCGATGAAATGACCAGAGTGATATGGGACTTCATAAAAAATAAGCTCGTTTTAACTTACCTTGATCTCAAAATTGAGTACTACGATTTGGGAATGGTAAGTAGGGATAAAACTGAAGACAAAATAACAATTGAATGTGCAAATGCAATTAAAAGAAATGGTGTCGGTATTAAGTGTGCAACCATCACTCCTGATGAAGCTAGAGTAAAAGAATTTAATCTTAAAAAAATGTGGAGATCTCCAAATGGTACAATAAGAAATATAATTGGAGGAACTGTTTTTAGAGAACCTATAATTTGTAAAAATATTCCAAAACTTGTGCCCTCGTGGACAGATCCATTGATCATAGGCAGGCATGCGTTTGGTGATCAATACAGAGCAACAGACTTTACAGTGCCTGGTAAAGGTAAGTTAGAAATCAAATGGACAGCTGAAGATGGTACTGATGAGAGAAAATACGAAGTCTTCAATTTTCCAGGACCTGGAATTGCGCTATCAATGTATAATTTGGATAAATCTATAGAAGACTTTGCAAGATCTTGTTTTAACTACGGATTAATTAAAAAATGGCCAGTTTATCTTTCTACTAAAAATACAATTTTAAAAAGATACGATGGAAGATTTAAAGATATTTTTGAAGAAGTTTTTGAAAATGAATTCAAAGATAGATTTGATCAAAATAAAATTACTTATGAGCATAGATTAATAGATGACATGGTGGCATGTGCAATGAAATGGCATGGTAAATATATTTGGGCGTGCAAAAATTATGATGGAGATGTACAATCAGATACTGTTGCTCAAGGATATGGATCTTTGGGTTTAATGACAAGTGTTTTGCTTGCTCCAGATGGTAAAACAATGGAAGCTGAAGCTGCACATGGAACAGTAACTAGACATTTCAGAATGCATCAACAAGGCAAAGAAACATCAACAAATCCTATTGCATCTATTTTTGCTTGGACAAGAGGTTTGGCTCATAGAGGAAAATTAGATGGGAATGAAGAGTTAATAAAATTTGCAGAAACACTTGAAAAAGTATGTGTTGATTGTGTTGAAGAAGGTTCAATGACTAAGGACTTGGCTATTTTAATAGGACCTTCGACAAAGTATTTAACAACTAATCAATTTTTAGATACTTTGGACGGTAAGTTGAGGCAAAAACTAAATTAAAGTTTTAATTTTTTCAAAAGCCTCATTTATTTTATTTTTAAATTGGCCTCCTGCTTGTGCAAAATCTTTTCTGCCACCACCACCTTTTCCACCAATAATTGCAGATCCTGTTTTAGCAAATGTGACTGCATCATACTTATCAATAAGTTCATCTGTTATCCCAACTGCAAGACCTACTTTGTCTTCTAAACTAGCAAAAACTATCACAATTCCTGTTTTTAGTTCTTTTTTTCCAGTATCAACCAATTTTCTTAGCTCTTTAGGTGGAAGATCATCAACTTTTTGAAATCTTACACTTATATTATTAATTTTAAGATCTTGAATTATATTTTTGGAATTATTTTCTAAAATTGAGCCAAATTTTAATTGCTCTAATTGTTTTGATAGTTCTTTAATTAAAATTTTATTATCTTCATTTTCAAAATTTGGTTTACCTCCTAATTTAATTATCTGTTTTGATAAGTCATTTATCATTTCTTCATCTTTTTTTGCAGATAAGTCAGATAATTTCTCTTTATTTTGTAGAAAACTATTTAATTGATTTTCTCTAAGAGCCTCTACTCTTCTAACACCTGCTGCAATTGATGATTGACTAATAATTTTGAATTTCCCAATATCACCAGTGTTACGTACGTGCGTGCCTCCGCATAATTCTGTAGAAAAATACTTTTCTTTCTCATCTCCCATAGATAATACTCTAACTTCCTCTCCATATTTCTCTCCAAAGAGTGCAAGAGCCCCATTATTTACTGCTTCTTTAGGAGTCATAATCCTTGTTTTAACTTCTGATTTTTTTTGAACCATTAAATTAACATGATTTTCTATTTTTTCTATTTCCTGGTCTGAAATTGGTTTCATATGGCTAAAATCAAATCTTAGTCTATCTGGTGCTACTAATGATCCTTTTTGTGTAACATGAGTACCTAATACTCTTCTTAAAGACTCATGCAAAAGGTGTGTTGCTGAATGATAAGCTCTTATATTATTACGTCTATCAATATCAATTTTCATCTCAACATTGTCCTTTATTTTTATACTTCCTGATTTAACTTTGCCGTAGTGTACAAATAGATCACCTAATTTTTTTTGAACATCTGTGATCTCAAACTTAAAGTCTCCAGATATTATTTCACCGGTATCTCCTACCTGTCCCCCAGACTCTCCATAAAAAGGTGTTTGATTTAAAATAATAATTCCTTCATCGTTTTTATTTAATTCATTTACTTCTTTGTTGTCTTTTAATAATGATAAAATAATACCTTCTGCTTGATCAGTCTCATATCCTAGGAATTCTGAAGGACCTAATCTATCTTTTATCGTAAACCAAATATCATCTACCGCACTGTCACCAGAGCCTTTCCAATTTTTCTTAGCAAGTTCTTTGCTCTCTTTCATTAAACTTTGAAATTTATCGTTGTCTATTGTTAACGATTTATTTTTTAAGATGTCTTGTGTCAGGTCTAATGGAAAACCATAGGTATCATAGAGTTTAAAAGCTACTTCTCCAGGTAATATCTTGTCTATTTTAGTTATTTCCTCATTTAATATTTTAATACCTCTGTCTAAAAGAATTAAAAATTTTTCTTCTTCCATTCTTAATGTTTCTTTTATTAAAGACTCAGCTCTTTCTATTTCTGAGTAATTACCTTTCATCTCATCTTTTAAAGTTTTAAAAATATTATAAAAAATTGGTTCTTTAGAACCAAGCATGTGGGAATGCCTCATTCCTCTTCTCATGATTCTTCTTAGTACATAACCTCTTCCTTCGTTTGATGGCAAAACTCCCTCAGCAATTAAAAATGAACTTGCTCGTAAGTGATCTGCTATTACTCTAAAACTTGCTAAATTCTTGTTATTGGGCCTGACTTTTAAAATTTCTGCAGCAGAGTTTATTATTTTTTTAAAATGATCTGTTTCATAGTTGTCGTGTGTTCCTTGAAGCAATGCAGCAATTCTCTCTAAACCCATTCCAGTATCAACTGATGGTTTTGGCAGATTAATTCGCTTATCTTTTGAAATTTGCTCGTACTGCATAAATACTAAATTCCAAATTTCTATAAATCTATCCCCATCCTCATTTTTTGTTCCTGGTAATCCACCTTCTAAATGGTCCCCATGATCATAAAATATTTCTGAACAAGGACCGCAAGGTCCTGTTTCACCCATAGACCAAAAATTATCAGATGATGCTATCCTTATGATTTTATCATCACTTAACCCAGCAATTTTTTTCCAGTAATTAAAGGCTTCGTCATCGTCATGGTAGACAGTTACATAAAGCCTGCTCTTATCTAAACCAAATTCTTTTGTTATTAAATTCCACGCAAGTTCAATAGCTCTTTCTTTAAAATAGTCCCCAAAAGAAAAGTTTCCTAGCATTTCAAAAAATGTATGGTGTCTTGGTGTATAGCCAACATTTTCAAGATCGTTATGTTTACCACCTGCTCTTACACATTTTTGAGATGTTGTAGCTCTTTGATAGTCTCTCTTTTCTAGTCCAGTGAACACATTTTTAAATTGGACCATTCCAGAATTGGCAAACATCAATGTTGGGTCATTATTTGGAACTAAATTACTAGACTCAACTATTTTATGATCATTTTTTTCAAAATAATCTAAAAATGCTGACCTAATTTCGTTTAATGTTTTAGCCATATTTAACTAAAATACAGCATTTTTATATGATGTCTACACCTCTGAAGGGAAAAAAGGCGCCCAATAGAGCGCCTTTTTTTAATAACTAAAAGTTATCTGCTAATTCTTTTTAGTAGGAACTTCATCCTCTTTTTTCTGCGCTTCAAGCTTCTCTTCACTTAATGGGTTGCCTTCAATCTTCTTTGAAATAACACCAGCTTTTTCTCTAATAGCCATTTCAATCTCAGCCGCAGCTTTTGGATTTTGTTCGAGGTAAAGTTTAGCATTCTCTCTACCTTGACCAATTTTTTCACCTTTGTAAGCGTACCAAGCTCCAGATTTTTCAACAATCTCAGCTTTGACACCAAGGTCGATTAGTTCCCCTACTTTACTAATTCCTTTTCCATACATCAAGTCAAACTCAACAACTTTAAATGGTGGTGCAACTTTGTTTTTAACAACTTTTACTCTTGTTGTATTTCCAACAATTTGCTCTTTATCTTTTATTGCTCCAATTCTTCTAATATCCATTCTTACTGAAGAATAAAATTTCAAAGAATTACCTCCAGAAGTTGTTTCTGGACTTCCAAACATTACACCAATTTTCATTCTAATTTGGTTAATAAATATAACCATTGTATTAGTTCTTGAAATTGATCCTGTTAATTTTCTAAGAGCTTGAGACATTAGTCTTGCTTGAAGACCGACATGGTGATCTCCCATATCTCCCTCAATTTCTGCTCTTGGAGTTAATGCTGCAACAGAGTCGACTACTAAAACTGACATTGAGCCAGATTTGATTAAAGTATCAGTTATTTCTAATGCTTGTTCACCAGTGTCTGGTTGTGAAATAAGCAACTCCTCTGTGTTAACTCCTAATTTCTTTGCATAAACTGGATCCAATGCATGTTCGGCATCTACAAATCCACAAATTCCACCTGCTTTTTGGGCTTCAGCAACAACTTGTAATGCTAATGTAGTTTTACCAGATGACTCTGGTCCGTAAATTTCAACAATTCTACCTTTTGGTAATCCACCTATTCCAAGTGCTAAATCCAAACTTAAAGATCCAGTAGAAACGGACTCTATATCCATTGCTTTTTGTTCTCCAAGCTTCATAACAGAGCCTTTTCCAAAACTATCTGTTATCTGGCTAATTGCTGCATCTAGTGCTTTATTTTTTTCTTTATCTTCCAATTCTTTATCTTTTGTGGTTTTCACCACTTTTAGGTTATTTTTAGTCATTTTTTGCCTCGTTTTTTTCATTTATTAACATTCGAATCATAAAATAAATGTACACATTTTGTTCTCATTGGCAATATTTTTCTAAACTTAGGGCTAGAAGTCGCTATTTATCTAAGTTTTAGATATTCACTATTTAATAAACCCGCAGATTTTAAAAGTTTATATTGAGCTAATAAATAATTTCTCTCAGCTTCGGCAAGATTAATTTTGGCATTAATTAAATTTGATCTGGATTGAAGAACATCAAATGTAGATCTATTCAAACCACTCTCATATTCAAAACTAATCCCTTCATTTGCAATTTCAGCAGCTTTAACTTGTGATTGTACGGCTCTTAATAGACTTTTTGAAGACTCTAAAGTGGACCAGGCTGCGGTAACACCTTGGGTATTATTTCTAAAAGCATTCTCTAATAGCAATTTTTTCATTCCTTTAACTTGAAGATTTTTATTTATATTAGATTTATTCTTTCCTCCGAATTGAAATGGCCAACTTACTGTTGCTTGTAATACATCTTTTTCTCTTTCATCATAAGTTGCACTTAGATCATCAGTGTATGATCTTTCAAGTGAAAGTTTTGCTGTCGGAGATAAATCTGATCTTGCAATTTTAACATCTAATTCAGACTGTCCATATTCTATTTCAGCAATAATAAGATTGGGACTTTTTTGTTCAGATATCTTTTTTGCTTCAACCAAACTTGAAGGCAGTGGAACTTCAGAATTATAAATTTTTTTTAATTTTTCATTGCTGTTGATTGGTCCAATTATATTTTCATAAGCTAATTTGCTGGTTACAATATAATTTTGTGCTCCAATGTAACCTGCTTGTGCCCCTGATAAAGAAGATTGTGACTGTGCTAAGTCAGTTGCAGTTATTTGAGCTCTAGATAGTCTTGCATTATCTATTTCGAATTGCCTTTGTAGTAAGTTAACATTTTCTTCATTAATACTTAGTTTTTCGTAAGCAAGAATTAAACCTGTATAAGCCTCAATTGCTTTCATAAAAACATCTTGCTCTTTTTTAATAAGTTGTGCTTCAGATAAATTTAGTCCTAATTTACTTTTTTCGTATTTTGTGCCACGTTCACTACCATCTAAAAGTGTTTGTTCTAACTTTACAGAAGATGTCATTGGATTTGTATTAGTTATAGAAGCATCAGTACCATCTTGATTTGTAAGTTTATTTGTATCTTCAAAATTTTTAGTGCCTGAAAGGGTTAAAGTTGGAAAAAAATCACTTTTAGAAATATTTAAGACTTCCTTTTGAACTTCTAAATTTTTTCTCTCAGCTTTAAGCTCTAAATTATTCTGATAGGTCTGTCTTAATGCATCACTCAAAGTTGCTGCATTTACTGGTAGTATAAAAAATATTAAGCAAAAAATGATTAAAGAGATTTTTTTCATTAATTATATTTTATTGATTTAATTTGATGATTTCTATTTAAATTTAATACAATTGATGAATATTTTGGAGCAAATTTAAACATATTTTGTGTGACCCTTTGGTAAGTCTGCATAAATGATAATACCTGGTTTTTACTCATAACCTTACTGTTTGCTTTATTTTTAGAGTTTAATTTTAATAACGCCTCCTGTTTAAGTCTCCAACTCTGCAATAATTTGAAATTTCCTGCTTTTAAAAATAACAAACAGTCTAATTTAGAAAATAATTTTTTGTATTTAGTTTGCAACTGAATATTTACATATTTTCTCCATCTTAAATTTTTATCTTCTGTTCTTTCCAGAGAATTAATCGATTTTTTTAATGTTGTATTTTTTTCTGCTCTAGCTCCTACACACCACCCCTCAAAGATTATAACATCTGGTACCTTTTTAAGTAGATACCAAGACTTTCTTTTTAATCTATCATCTATTGCCTTATTAAACTTAGGAAGTCTCTGTTGATTGAATTGCTTTCCCTTTATTTTTTTAAGAAGATCAAAGAGAAAATTTATATCGTGAGTGCCTGGAACACCTCTGGTCATTAATAAGGGATGAATTTTTTTAGATAATTTTATTCTATCTTTTCGGGTTTTATACAAATCATCAATTGATATTTTAAAAACATTTAACTTGAAATATTTTGTTAAAATGATTCTTAGAATAGAACTAATTGTTGTTTTACCAGTTCCTTGACCTCCTGCTAAGCCTATTAAGTAAGGTTTAGATTTATTTGTTCTATTTGAAATCCAGAAACTAATTGGAATTAGAAAAGATTTAATCATCTTTTCTTTATTTTTAAATTTTTCTTTTGATGTTTCTTGCGACTTAATAAATTTAAAGCAATCTTTACTAACTTTTCTGTAACACTCAGTAATTGATTGCATAAAAAATTTATTGTTTTTGATCTAAAGGATGATTTTTGCCATCGTTCACTGGCACATCTTCAATTTCAAATGGCTCCACACCTTCTATACAAGCAATGTTTACACCAAATATTTTTGGATTACTTCTAGGTCTATTATGAGTGTGAATTCCACAAATTGAGCAAAAGTAATGTTTGGCAGTATTAGTATAAAACTGATAGAGGGATAACTTATCTTCCCCTTTAGTAAGTTTAAAATCATCAGGACCAAGCACTCCAATAATATAACCTTTTTTTTTACATATTGAACAATTGCAACGCATGATTTTTTCAATACCACCCAAAGGCATCTTAACCTCTCCTTCTATTGCACCACAATGACATGATAATTTTTTCATATTTTAATCTCCTAAAAATTTACCGTTTATTATCTTTTAAATAATTTTTATATCTTTCGTAACTTTCTTTTGGCCAAGTATTTTTTAAATCATACATTTTTTCAAAACAATTTGCATCATCAGTAAGTTTTAACCATGGATCTTTATCTTTTGTAAATATATGCGCTTCAGGAGGAAAGTTTTCTGAATTATCTAAAGTTTTAGTTCTAACTGTTGATCGACCAACTGCCGTAGCATAATCTGTGTAAATATAAGTACCACATTTGTTACAGAAATAAGCCCTTGAGGTAGCTCCACTTCCTGTTTTAAGTTCAGTTGACGAAATATCACCCTCTATAATTAGTGTATTGTCTAGAACGCTAGTATTAATAACATAAGAAGACCCAGTTATAATTTTACAATCTTTGCAATGGCAAGCTTGGGTGAATAGAGGCTTCTCAGTAATTCTATATTTAACCTGACCACAAATACATCTTCCTGTTAAGCTCTCTTTTTTTTCCATTTATTATATTCAAACTATTTATGGTTAAAGTTATCCACATGTATACAACATGTGGTTTCGATGTTCACGTTTTGATTCACTTTTGATTCAGTTACAGACTCAAAATACAACCTGATTGACACTATTAAATAACTTAGATATTAATTGGAACAAAATAAGAACATTTATGAAGCTAACTATACCTTACTATTTACATAAAGCTGGCGCGGGTTTTCCATCCCCTGCTACGGACTATATTGAGGAAGACATCGATTTAAATGTTCATTTAATCAAAAATGTTCCAGCAACTTTCATCATAAGAGTTCAAGGAAAATCAATGGTGGATGTTGGAATTAATGATGGCGATCTATTAGTTGTTGATAAAAGTTTAACACCAAAAAACTTCTCAACAGTTATTGCAAATGTTCATGATGAACTAGTTGTTAAAAGTTTAGTTCAAGAAAGAGATAAAAAATTTTTAACATCAGGTTCTAAAGAATTTACAGATCGAATTTTAATTAACGAAGATGAAGATATATTTATTTGGGGAGTTGTAACTTATGTCATCCATTCAGTATACTAAAAAAATAGCACTTATTGATTGTAACTCTTTTTATGTTTCTTGTGAAAGATTATTCAATCCTAAAATAAGAAAAAAACCTGTTGTAGTTTTATCTAACAATGATGGTTGTATAATTTCGAGATCAACTGAAGCAAAAGCTTTAGGCATTAAAATGGGAGAGCCTTACTTTAAAGCAAAAGATATTATTGTTAAAAATAAAGTTGAAGTTTTTTCATCTAATTATTCTTTATATGGAGATTTATCCAGAAGAGTAATGAGAACGCTAAAGAGATTTAACTCTGCTATCGAAGTTTATTCTATTGATGAGGCATTTTTAGATTTATCAAACTTTTCAGATGATGAAGTTGAAAAAGTTGGAAGAGAAATCAGAGAGACAGTTTTAAAATGGACAGGTATTCCAACTAGTATTGGAATTGCTAAAACAAAAACTTTAAGCAAAGTTGCAAATCATATTGCAAAGAAAAAAAAATCAGGTGTAACAAGTTTAATAGGAATTGAAAATATTGATCCGATATTAGAAAAAGTTGAAATTAATGATGTATGGGGTGTTGGAAGACAATTAACAAAATTTTATCATAAAAATGGAATTTATAATGCAAAGCAACTAAAGAATAAATCAAATACATGGATAAAGAAAAATTCTAATGTTTTAGGTTCAAGAACTGCAATGGAACTAAGAGGGGTTCCTTGTATTGATTTAGAGACAACACAAACAAAAAGAAAAAGTTGTGTAGTATCTCGTTCCTTTGGTCAAAGAATTGAGAAATACCAGGAATTAAAAGAAGCAGTTGCAAATTATTGTTTGAATGCATCTGAAAAAATAAGATCTGAGTCTTTAATTGCAAAATCAATTACAGTTTTTGTTAGAACAAGTCCTTTTCAAAGTAGATTTGGGTATTATTCAAACTCAAAAACGATAGATTTTGCAATTTCTACAAACAACAGCATTGAAATAGTTAAAACTGCTTTGGTTGCTTTAGACACTATTTTTAAAAATGGCTACCGTTACCAAAAAGCAGGGGTAATGCTTACTGGTTTATCCAATGAAGATCGTAGTAAGAACCTATTTTATTCTGAAAAAGACGAGAAAATTAAGGGTTTAATGAAGTCTATTGATAATACTAACTACAGGTATGGAAGATCTACTTTAAGTCTTGCTAGTGCTGGTGTTCAAAAAAGATGGAACATGAGAAGAGAGCATTCATCTAAAATAGATACTGCAGATTTTTACTTACTGCCAACTATTAGAGCTAATTAATTTTAATTTCAGGTAATGGCTTTGTCCATTTAATTGATTTGGAAATTTTTTTACCATATGTATTACTTCTATGATTGCGTTTTCTATATCTAACATATGAAATAGACTCTTTATTTTCTGATAAGTATGAGCATTTATCCTGATCTAAAATTTCCTCACATTTATCGCTAAATCCAAATTCTTTTACTGTTAAAGATTGTGTTGGAGTTTCATTTAAATATGAGTCTTTAAGCCAACGATAAAAACCCCATTTAAATGTGTAACCATTGCCTATTGTAAAGTTTGGACCATATACCTCAAAAACTTTCTTATTATCAACCCAGGCTATTACTTCTCCATTATCCTCTTTTGAAGCTAATATTTTGAAACTTATAGTTCTGTAATTTTTAAATTGATCAACAGTTCCCAAGGGAAATTTATATGTAACTTTATCAAAATTGGAGTTTTCGGGATCACCTTTTAGATAAAAAACTTCTTTAGTAAAGTTTAACTGGTGAACAACTTCATTTCCACTGTATTGCAATTTCATCCAAGGTAAAAGTCTCGAATTTCCTTTGTTAGCAATAACTTGAAAAAAACTTCCTCCTACCGCAGGATGGGTTGGAAAATCATTTAGCTTAAAAGTATATTTTAAATAAACTGGCTTTTTAAATTTTCTTGGCTTTTTTTTATTTGCCATTTCCCATCTTTGATTTCTTTCACCTGTTCTTTCCCAATCTTTTTTATTACCTTTAAATTTAGTATCTAAAGTAATTTTTATTGCTCTACCATCTGTATTTTCAAAAATAGAAAGTGCTTTTTTTTTTGAAATAGATCTTGTATCATTTTTCAACTCTGAACTAGCTTTTCCTAATAAAACTTCTTTTTTTAAAAATTTGTAAGGGTTTTCAGATGCATGGATATTAAATGGTAATAAGAAAAGAAATATTATTAATAGTTTTTTTATCATTAATTAGTTAAGTTTTAAATTTTTTGTTGAACCATCTTTATAAGTAAACTCTACCTCTTCTTTTGAAATAGACTTTATTGATGTAAAACCATCATATTCAGTTATAAATTCATTTAATTTTTTTCTACTTTTCTTTGACATTTTTTTACCAGGTGCGTTTACACCTACATCAATAATTAATTCAGCACCATTTAGAAAAGCATTTACATAAGCTTTTATCGGAGGACCACAGGTCATAGCCTCTGTCAACCAAATTGGTTTATCAATATCAACACTTTTTAATAAATCTGCAAATTCATCTACCCATAGCTCTTTATCACACTGTCCATCTGGACCGCTTATGTGGTGAATATTTGCAATATCAAAGTGATCCTTAATTTTTGGCAAAGCTGATTTCCAATATTTTTTATTTTCTGGAAACATTCCTGCAGCTCCAGCCATAACAATAACTGCATCTGGCTGCTGTTCTTTAATTACTTTTGAAGAAAAATTAAAGATTTCAACAAAATCTTCCTCACTTCCTTTAAAAAACATATCAAACTCAGGTTCATTCATCACATCCCAATATATAATTGGTTTTGTTAATCCAGGCATGTCATTCGAACCATCTCCATCATAACGGTCCACTAATTTTACAAGAAAAGTTTTATAATCTTCCATTGAACAGGGTTTGCTTAAATACTTTGTAAAACGTTTTCCAAATGGACTTCTGGCCTTTTTTCTTTTACAAGATTTTTGATCCCAATTTGTATGAGGCCAGATAGTAGCTAAAATTGTTTGGTTGTGATCTTGAGCATATACAACGTACTTATCTACATCTTCCCAAAAAAATTTACCTTTTTCACTTTCTATATGATTCCAAACGAAAGGTCCTGGGTGAGGTCTTACCCATTGACCATCTTTTCCACGCATTTTTTTGTCTCTCATTTCAGTTAATTCGCCAAATCTAGATTGTGAATATGCAAAATTTGTTAAAAGTAAAAAAGATAATACAATTAATAATATTCCTTTCATCAACTTTTAAACAATTTTTCAGATAAGTTTTGAAGCTTATCTCCCCAAAAAACTTCTTTCTGAATTCTTTTAAAGTCAATATCAAAAACGGTAGACATAGCTGATGCATAAACAGATCTTGAGTCAATTGTTGAATTCAAGTCTCTTCCCTCAAATAATTCTTTTCTCTTAAGCCCTGGCCAATCAGTATAAACTTGAGATTTTTTTATTAAGCCACCTGCCATAAAAATTGCAGATCCATAGCCATGCTCTGTTCCACGTCCTCCATTTTGTTTAATAGTTCTGCCAAATTCTGTTAAGGTTAACACCAAAGTATTTTCTATCTCTTCTCCCAGACCCTTCTCTAGACTTTTAAAAATTGAGTCCATTTCAATCAAACTATCAGAATGTGAACCATTTACTCCACCTTGTGCAGCATGTGTATCAAAACCATCAACTTCAAAAACTGCAACCCTTGGACCATTTATTTTTTTTAGTTCTAAACCTGCTTTATAGGCTAAAGATGAATTCTTTCTAGACATAGAGGTGCCCCCATTATTCATCATAGATCTGTTAGCAATTATCTCCATCATATTAGCTAAGTCATGTTCGGATTTATCTGTATAAACTGATTTTAAAAGTTGTAAAAGTTCTGTTCTTGGAAGTCTTTTTTTTGAAGGATAAAAATTATCATTACTAGGAATTCCTCTAAGAAGTAACGGCATTGGCAATGCCAATGCAAGACCATCACCTTTTAATTCTCCTAACTTCATCCCTCTTCCTAACCAGCCAGTTTTTATGGAGTAAGGTGTATGACCTCCTGTCTCCATTAAGTTTTGTCCATCAAAATGAGATCTTTTAGTATATGGAATATTTGTTGCATGAACAATTGCTCCCAGATTATTTTGCCACAAATTATGAAAATTCTTTAGTTTGGGATGAAGCGCGAAATCAGAATTTAACTTTATTGTTTCATCTAAGATCAAATCTTTTCTTTTCTTTTCAAAATTTTTGTCACCAATTATTGGAACTGCACATAAACCATCCATTCCACCTCTTAACATTATTACTACAAGATTTTTTTTCTTGTCCGTATTTGCCAAAACTGGAAAATTAAAACCAGCTAAAAATAATGTAGTGGCTGATCCTTTTAAAAAATTTCTTCTTGATATCTTCATGATTTAAGCGTCTCTGGTAAATTGAATAAAATAACATGTTTATGTACAAGCTCTCTATGCTGATCTATAATTTTTAAAATTTCACCTGAATTATCATAATTTTTTTCGATCATTTCTTCGTAAAATTCTGTTGTCTGTGACTTGCCTGACTTTTTATAATAAGCCTCTCTCGCATAAACTAGCCTTCTAATTAGTAATTCTGGTGACATCCAATCCTCTGAAATATCTGACCATCCATTTGGCTGTTTTGCTAAATAAGGATGTTGTCCAAGCTCATCCATCAATCTTTCTAAGGCTCTTTGATCTTTAATCGGTTTATTTCCAAGTTGATAAAGATCCATAAATGAAGGAGATGGGATTAAATCAACATCAGCCATTTTACTCATTTGTAAAAGCCAGTTTTCTGGATTCTGAAATTTATTATATTTATCAGAATAATTAAAAGCAACTTCTATTGCTGCTTTATGAACCTCTGGCAAAAAACCGTCTGATTTTTCCCAAGCTTTAATAATTGGTTGCATCATTTCTTCAGTTGGATTATCTGTGATTAAATATCTACATAACTTCATTGCAATAAACTTTCTGCAGGAAGGGTGATTAACAAGATCTGTAATTGCAACTGATAAACTTTTTCTACCTCTTTTATATTTTTTACCTAAAACTGTTTTAGTACCAGGCTCATGAGCATCAGGGTTGAAATGAACATCTCCTGTCTCTAATCTTTTCTTTCCCCACTTAGGTCTCCATCCACTCATTATATAAGCCATTTGAATTACGTCTTCTTGTGTATATCCACAATCTGGGGAAACAGTGTGAAGTTCAAGAAGTTCCCTTGCATGATTTTCATTTACACCTTTCGTCTTCCCCTTCTCTCTGGCCCATTGAGCCTCTTGGCTCTTGGGTCCTATGTTCTGTTCATTGTCTAAATGATGTATCATAGACCAACCAATGGTTGCCTCTTGAGCCATTTTTTCAAAATTTTGATTCATGTTGGCTCTAATTATCTCTCTCTGATATGCACCTGTAGTATATTGTGCTAAAAAATCTTTTTCACTGATTGCGAAATGATTACCCCAAAAATACCAAAGTTTTGCTAAAACTGGTGATGTACTTTTTAATGCTTCAGAATATCTAATACAAAGTTCAAGGTTCCACCAAAATTTTTGTCCAGTTGCGTGCCTTAATTTATTTTTTTCTCTTTTATAACCATCTTTATCATTTTTATATTTTTTTCTTAAAACTTTTCTATCTCCATAAACCCATTCTCTATAATATGTTCTAAGTTTTTTTTCTGGTAATATTTTTCCTTTCCAAGAAAATTCAGGAATATCGTTCAATTGATTTGTTGCCCATTTTAATGGGTCAGAGGGTACTTTTTCATCAGGTCCTAAACCAAAAGCAACTTTACGATAAAAATTTTTCATTATTTGTCTTTTTTTTCTATCAATTTTAAAAGTTTTTCTTTTGTTTTTGCAATAGCAACTGCATCAGCCCAAACTGTTGAGTCTTGGGAAGTATTTTTATCAATCGCCGTTTGAGCACCATTGATATAAAGTCCAGAGGCAATAAAACAATTTAACCTTTTTTTTGTAGCTGTTCGCCCTGTATAATCAACTATTGGTTTCTCATTACCGTCAATCCAAACTCTAAATCTTCCTTTTTCACTTTTTGTAGAGTTTATCAAATGTATTGTAACACTTGTCCATTCATCTGCACCGTTATATTCATTAACTTTAAATCTTTTTAGTAACCAGTGTTTTTCATATGGTTCTGAAAATTGTAAATTTGCTTTTAGTTGACCTTTTTTATAGGTAATCATAAAAGTTATGGTATCACCTTTGGGATGACATTGCATTATATGGAAATTTCTTGATTTGTTGAATGGAAATAAAATATTTCTTACTGGTTTAGTTGCAAAATGTATCCAGGCCTCTCCACCTTCTTTTGATAAAAGCTTAGTCCATTTTTGTTTATCTCTAGATTCATTATGTATCGAACCCATATGATGATCACACTCTCTAAATTCCCAGTATTGTGGATTACAATTTTCATATGAACCTGTAATTTGATAAAATTCTTCTCCATGCCACGCATGATTTTTTGATTTTATCAATCCCATTTCACCATTCTCTATAATATCTCCTCCAATTACAGAAAAGGCAGCCTGGTTAAGTTTTTTCTTACCACTTTTCCAATTCCAATTTCCACCTACTTTAATTCCAAGAATTGGCATTTGTTTTTTTTTTATTTTTAAACCCTCAATTCCTGTATGGAATGCAGCTATATTGTGATAAAAATTTTTCTTATCTTTGATCCAATATTTTTTATCAATCCAATCTTTACCGCTAACTCCATCTTTTTTCATTTTTTTAATTTCTTTATATTGCTTTTGCTCTTCTTTAGAATAATCACTTAAATTTATTGCCTGGGATTTATTAAATTGAGATAAACAAATAAAGATAATTAAAAAAAACGAATATACTGGTTTCATTAAATCAAATTAATTTTAAATTAATTATAAAATAGCCTACTTTAAAATGTCAATATCTGAAATATTTGTTAAAGAATTATTAAATTCTGTCATATTTTCTCTTCCAGATATTTTTAAAATAACCAGACCAAAAATTATGATTAAAGCTAGAGGTATGGCTGTAACTACACTTATATAATCAGCAATTATAATTAAATATATTGCATAAAAAACTATTGATCTAAAAATTACACCTGTTTTAAAGACAGCAATAATGGCTAAAGAATGCTTAACCAAATTGATAAAACTCATCTTAGAGGGACCAAAATATCTTAAACCTCTTATTGATGGAGATTTAATTAAATTACTCTCAGTTTTTGCTAGTGAGCCTGAAAAACTACTCCAAGTTGCTTTCTCTGCTATTAATTTATTAACAGCTTCTTTTGTGAGGCAAGTATAATTTCCAAATTTAATAATTTTTCCAGTAAATGTAAAAGTGATAATTTTATGTAAAAAGTAACAAATTTTAAAAATTAAACTTTCTGATCTTTTAATTCTTTCACCAACAATTATTCTATTTGGATAATTTTTAATCTTTTCAACAAAATTTTTTATTTCTTCTGGTCTATCTTCTCCATCACCATCCATTGGGATTACATAGTCAAAGTCTTCATTTTCTGCAATATGCTTTAGTCCAGCAGCAATACACCTTGCATGACCTTTGTTTTGTCTCATATTTATTAATTTAAATGATTTAATATTATTTAAATTATTAGTTTCTAATATTTTTTCCTCTGTTGAAGCATCATTCACTACAATAACTGAAAATGTTGCTTTAAGTTCAGAAATATTAATATCAATTTCTTTAATTAGTTTTGTTACAGATTTAAAATCATTAAAAACTGGAACTAATATTATAATATTCATTAACTGACTGAACCTATTAGTCTAAATAGAGATGCAAAAAAACCGTATCCTGAAAGTTCAATTAAAATGACAATACCAATGATAAATAAAAGTCTCTTGTTTTTTTGGTTTAATTGAAATTTCATTTATATTTTAGACATTTCATATCTTTATTGCACAATTGGACTTCGGTTGAGCTATAAATCCATTTTGGTCTTTCTGGAAGGTGGTAAGATATATTTCCTGCAATCCATTCATTACCTTTAATATATTCCATTTTTCCAAGATCCTTACCTTCAGTTTCATAAAAAACTTTAGCCTGTTGAGCTAACTTTTTACCATCAAAATCAGTTCTTTTATCAGTTTGAGAGATTGAAACAAAAGAATATAAAATTGGAGATAATAAGAATAAAATCAAAAAGATTGAGAAAAAAGCTCTCATTTTTTCAAAATTAATTTGTGATTTTAAAATATAAACGAATAACAATCCAAAGCTTACGTAAAATGGTGTCATCCACATAGTTCTTATTTTTACACCCATAGTAAAGGAAGTTAGAAAAATAAATAAAATAGGAATTAAATTTATTGATATCAAAAACAAAAACTTGTCATCATCTAAATTAATATTTATTTTGAATTTTTTAACTAAAACAAAAACCATTAATAAAAATGGTAATAATAATCCAATTTGCTTACTTAAAAATATCGTAGGATGCTTTATATGATTAAAAATGCTGACACCCTCTGACCCAGTTCTCATGAGTCCATAAGTGAGGGTCACATAATTATTTTCTGTTAACCAAATAATATGTGGTAATAAAATTAATCCAAAAGGAACTAAAGAAATAAGACACTTATAGTTTAATTTTTTTGTGTAGATCATGTAAATTAAAAGTACGTTTATTGCTAAACCTAGATAAATAAATAGGTATTTAGATAAAAAACCAAGTCCTGCAAATAGACCTAATAATAACCAATCTAAAACTTTATTGTTTTTAATACCTCTCCATAAATATAAAACTGAAAGAGACCAAAAAGGTATTAAGCAAACATTTACATTAAATTCAGGTGTTGTGAAGTTATAGAAAAATATTCCCTCTATTAACAAGACAGATAGCAAACAATAGATTTTGTTTTCAAAAAAGTCTTCAGCTAATTTAAAAATTACAAGAAATGAGACCACAATACAAATTTGACTTAGCAAGTAATAAGCCCAATCTTGTGGTCCAAATATTCGGTAAAATATTTCAAGTAAAAAAGCGACCATAGGAGGATGTTTATTGTATCCCCAGTCAAGATTGCTACCCCATGCAAGATGTTCAATGGTATCGAGTGGCAAATTATGATTTGTTAAAGTTGGGACTAATGTCCATAACAATAAGTGAACAAAGACAAAAATATAAAATAAATTAATTATATTTTTTTTATAAATGGCCATTTTTATTAATTTATACAATTAAAGCATTCTTGACACTTAATAAATGATGAATATATTCCGAAATTCAAAATATTAAGTATGGTAAAAATCTCTAAAAAATATATCCCAAAAGAAACAGAGAAATACATGTGCGCTAAGCATCTTGCATATTTCAGGCAAAAATTAACGGATTGGAAAAAAGATCTGAAGAAGACAAATAATGAAGCTATATTTAACGCTTCAATGGATGATAATAGTGCATCGGCAGATATTGTTGACCAAGCAAGTTCATACACAGAAAAAAATGTTGAGATGAGAGCAATTAATAGACAAATAAAATTAATTTCTAAAATCGATGGAGCATTAAAAAAAATCCAAGATGGAACCTACGGTTTCTGTGAGGAAACTGCAGAACCTATTGGTCTTAAAAGATTAATGGCAAGACCAGTTGCCACTTTATGTATAGCAGCACAAGAAAAACACGAAAAAGAAGAAAAAGTTTACGCTGATATTTAAGGGTAATCTATCTCAGCGTCTTTATTTAATAATTTAAATCCTTTAATGACGGCTGGACGTTTTGCAATATCCACATACCATCTAGATAAACCTTTAAAATTTTCTAATCCAATATCATGTCTCTTATGTCTCGCAATCCAAGACCATGTTGCGATATCTGCAATTGAATATTCTTTGCCTGCTAAATAATCACTCGCAGAAAGTCTTGCCTCCAAATCCTCGTATAGTTTTCTTGTAATTTTAAAGTATCTTTCTTCTCCCCACTCACTTTTACCTTGATGATAATAATGAAACTGATGATGTTGTCCTATCATTGGACCAATCAAACCCATTTGGGCCATTAACCACTGATTTATCTCTAGTCTATTTTCTTCAGGATAAAACATTTTACTTTTTTCACCTAGATACATTAGTATTGCTCCGGACTCGAAGATTGATTTATTGTTTTCGTGATCGGTTATTACTGGAATTTTATTGAACGGACTGATCTTTTTGAACTCTGCTTTATGTTGTTCACCTTCGCTTAAATTAACTTTTGTTATTTTATAATCAAGTTTTATCTCCTCTAACATAATACTTATTTTCCACCCATTTGGAGTATCTGCAGTGAATAGTTCGATCACTATTTTACACCCAATCTGTCTTTGATAGTGTTTGATGCTGTTGTAAATTCAAATCTGTATTTTTCATTGGGTCTTGCATATTTAAAACAACCTCTTGCAGCTAGAGCCCCTTCATGAAAACCTGACAGGATTAGTTTAAGTTTTCCTGGGTAAGTGCATATATCACCAATTGCAAATATACCTTTTTTATTAGTTTCAAAATTTTCAGTATTAACTGGAATTGTTTTTTTATCTAAATTAAGACCCCACTCGGCTATTGGGCCAAGTTGCATTATCAAACCAAAGAAACCTAAAACATAATCAGCTTTAATTATTTTACTTTCACCTTCTTCGCTTTTAATCTCAATTTCCTCTAAAGTTCCATTTCCTTTAACATCTTTAATTGAGTACTTTGTAAATAACTTAATAATACTTTTTTTACTTAGCTCTTTGATTTTTTGAACACTTGCAGGAGCTCCTCTAAATTCATCTCTTCTATGAATTAGTGAAACTTTAGAAGTATTTGATAATTCTATCGCCCAATCCAGCGCACTATCTCCTCCACCAAATATAGCTACAGATTTATCTTTAAAAATAGTTTTGTCTTTAATTGAATACAAAACTGAAGTTCCATCAAATTTTTCTGCACTTTTGGTTTGAAATTTTCTTGGTTCGAATGATCCAACACCTCCAGCGATTACAACATTTGGTGCATGAAATTCTTTTCCATTTGTTGTTTTAACTATCCAATTATCATTTTCTTTTTTAAGTTCTTGAACTCTATCATTCAAATGAAACTTAAAGCTAAATGGTTTTATTTGTTCTATTAAATTATTTGTAAGCTCTTCTCCTGTGCACTCTGGGACCGCAGGAATATCATAAATCGGTTTGTCAGGATAAAGTTCTATGCATTGTCCACCAATTTTATCTAGGTTGTCAACTATTTCACATTTCAATCCAATAATACCAAGTTGATGTGCACAAAATAATCCTGTTGGCCCTGCGCCAACTATTACAACATCAGTTTTAATCATTAAACTTGTTTCTCCGGCATATAAACACTTAGACCGTCTAAGTCATCAGAAACCATAATTTGACAACTTAATCTGCTATTTGAATTTGGTTCATAAGCTTGGTCTAACATATCATCTTCACCCATTTCTTTTTTAGATAACTTATCATACCAATCTTCTTTGACATAAACATGACACGTCGCGCAAGACATGCTTCCTCCACAATCTGCATCAATACCAGGGATATCATTTTGAACGGCACCCTCCATTACTGTAAGCCCATTTTGAACCTCAACTATGTGCTCTTTTCCATTATGTTCAATATATTTGATTTTAGCCATTACTTTTATATAAGCACAAAAAAAAATAGGGCAAGTAATCAAACTTGCCCTATTTTATATTTCGTAACTAATTGTTACTACGCTCTTCTTGTAGAGTTAGATACTGCACAAGACCAGATAATTAAACCAAATGCGATTTTATTAACAAAGTCTGCTAAGTTATAGATAACGTTTAACGCGTTACCATCTATTCCACCTGTTAGGTAACCAAAAATGTAACCTAATGGGTAAATAGCCCAACCTACAGTAACAATCATTCTTAAAGCTCCAAATGCAGTTACTAAAGATTTATTTCCAGATTTAGCAGCAACTTTTCCTGCTTCTCCTGAAAAGATTTCATAAAGAATGTAAATCCATCCAGCCATACCGATTATGAAACCTAGTGTAGCGTTAATGAATCCAGCTTCTCCAAGATATCCACCTATTAACATAACTAGTGAACCAATTAAGATTCTCCAGAATATGTTTGTGTCAACTTTTCGTACTGCTGAAAGAATTAAGTAAAATTCTACTAGCTGTAGTGGTACAGTTATTAACCAGTCAATGTATCTGTAAACAGTTGGAGTATCGCCTGTTTCGATCCAAACTGCTCTCATATACATATAGTGAATAAATGCTATACCTGTTACTAATCCAGCTACGTTTACTGATTTTCTCCATTGTGAACTGACGTTAGCCTGTTCCATAAAGAAAAACGCTGTAGCTGCTAACATACCCATTGATATTAACCAAAACGAAATACCTACGAAATCGTCTGTAGCTAAAAAGGCTGTTGCTGCGTTAGCTGCTGTAGTTGCTCCGAAAAGCACTGCCGCTAATGCTAACATTTTCATTGTCTTCATAAAAAACTCCCTCATAGTTAGTTTTTTTATTAGTTTAAATTTAAACTACAGACTAATCTAATGATTAGCCTAAAGTTAGGGTTAGATAGCAAAAAAATTTACTTTATTGAAGAGTTTTTGACCTCTAAAAAGTATTGATTTTACTTACTTTGTAAAATTAAATACAACCTGTTACATAAAATCTTTAAAAAATGAGTCAAAAAACAAATCACTATGAAAAATAGTTTTAACAAAATTTATGAAGAATCTATTCAAAATCCTGAGGAATTTTGGAAAAATGTATCTGATGATGTCTTCTGGTTTAAAAAACCTACTAAG
This sequence comes from uncultured Pelagibacteraceae bacterium, assembly GCA_902603305.1. GTDB lineage: Bacteria > Pseudomonadota > Alphaproteobacteria > Pelagibacterales > Pelagibacteraceae > Pelagibacter. The sequence goes on from CACKUI010000001.1 coordinate 24,402, forward strand.
ATTTTAAACAAATCTAATCCTCCATTTTATAAATGGTTTGAAGATGGCGTTACAAACACTTGTTACAACGCTATTGATGTTCATATTGATAAGGGTAACGGTGAGAAGACTGCTTTAATTTATGATAGCCCTATAACTAATAGTAAAGCGAAGTATACCTACAATGAATTAAGAGAAAAAATATCAAAATTCGCTGGAGCACTTGATAATCAAGGTATTAAAAAAGGTGACAGAGTAATAATTTATATGCCTATGATACCTGAGGCAGTTATAGCAATGCTTGCTTGTGGGAGAATTGGTGCAATACACTCGGTAGTCTTTGGTGGATTTGCTTCAAATGAATTGGCAAGCAGGATTGATGATAGTAAAGCAAAAATTTTAATCACTGCTTCTTGTGGGTTTGAGCCAGGAAGAACCGTTGAATACAGACCATTAGTAGATGGAGCATTGAGACTTGCAAAACATAAAGTCGAAAGAGTGATTTTCTTTCAAAGGAAAGCTCACGAAGTAAAACTCAACTCTCCACTTGAAATCAGCTGGGAGGAAGCACTTGTTAATGCCAAAAATAAAGATTGTGTTGAGATTGGAGCAAATGAGTTCGCATATATTTTGTATACCTCAGGCACTACAGGTATTCCAAAGGGCATTGTAAGAGATGTAGGAGGTCATATCGTAGCTCTTAAATGGACTATGAAAAATATTTACAATATCGAAGAAAATGATGTGTGGTGGTCAGCTAGTGATATTGGTTGGATAGTAGGACATTCATATATTGTTTATGCTCCATTATTCAAAGGATGTACCACTGTATTATTTGAGGGAAAACCTATTGGAACTCCTGATGCAGGAGTATTTTGGAGAATAATTTCAGAGTATAAAATTAAATCTTTGTTTACAGCTCCAACAGCATTTAGAGCAATTAAAAAAGAAGACCCAGATGGAAAGTTTTTTTCTAAATATGATTTAAGTTCTTTTGAATCTTTATTCCTTGCTGGTGAAAGAGCTGATCCAGATACAATTAAGTGGGCTGAAAATCTTTTAAATATCCCCGTTATAGATCATTGGTGGCAAACAGAAACTAGTTGGGCAATTAGTTCAAATTGTACTGGAATAGAAATGCAAAAAACTAAGTATGGTTCAGCATGTAAAGCAGTTCCAGGTTATGATGTAAAAGTAATTAAACCAGATCATTCAATAGCAAAAACAAATGAAATGGGAGATATAGTTGTTAAATTACCTTTACCTCCAGGAACTTTTCCTACGCTTTGGAATGCAGACAAAAGATATGAAGAAAATTATATGACTAATTATAAAGGCTACTATCAAACTTATGATGCAGGACACATTGATGAAGATGGATATATATGGATAATGTCACGAACAGACGACATAATTAATGTTGCTGGTCATAGATTATCGACAGGTGCAATTGAAGAAGTTTTATCAGAACATCAGTCAGTTGCTGAGTGTGCGGTTCTAGGGATTGCAGATAAATTAAAAGGACAATTGCCTATTGGTTTAGTTGTTTTAAAAACTGGAGTTGAAAAAGATAATGACACTATTTCAAAAGAATGTATTCAAATGGTAAGAAATAAAATTGGTCCAGTTGCAGCATTTAAAGTTGTTATAGTTATTAAAAGATTACCTAAAACAAGATCGGGAAAAATATTGAGAGGAACTATTAGAAAAATTGCTGATAAGGAAGACTATAAAATGCCAGCAACAATTGACGATCCTGCAATTCTGGATGAGATCACACAAAATCTAATAGAAAATAAAATTCTTACCAAATAGATTAACTTAATGGTCAAATCTTATAGGTTTACCTGAAGCTTCTCCAAGAATTTCTCCATCTTTCATTTTAATCTCCCCATTTATGATTGTATAAACTGGAGTTCCCTTAAACTTATGTCCATCGAAAGGTGACCATCCACACTTACTCTCTATTTTCTCATTTTTGATTTCGATAATTTTGTTCATATCCACAATTGTAAAGTCTGCATCATAGTTTTCCTTTATATAACCCTTGTCTATAATACCAAAGATTTTCGCTGGATTTTCACAGACAAGATTCATAAGTTGAATTAAAGTTAATTTTCCATCATTTACATGGTTCAGCATCACAGGTAGCAATGTCTGAACCCCAGGCATTCCTGATGGAGTATCAGGATATTCTTTGTCTTTATTAACTTTAAGATGAGGAGCATGGTCGGAACCAATAGTATCATTATAATTATTTCTTACAGCATACCAGAGCCTATCGTAATGACTTTTTTCTCTGATTGGTGGATTCATTTGAGCATAAGTTCCAAGCTTGTCGTAACAATCTGGAGCATACATCGTTAAATGTTGGGGGGTTATTTCAAAAGTTATGTCTCCCTTATTCTGAGATAAAAAATCAATCTCCTGTTTTGTTGTAATATGTAAGATATGAGCTTTTTTACCTAATCTTTTTGCGATTTTAACTATCTTTCTTGTAGAAGAAATTGCACATTCTTCGTCTCTCCATATTGGATGTGAATGAACATTACCTTTTTCTCTTAATTTCTTTCTAAGATTTAAAATATCTTCATCTTCTGAGTGAACTGCAACAATTTTAGATGTGCTTTCAAATACTTTTTCAATGTCTTCTTCTTTATGAACTAGTAAAGTTCCTGTAGACGAACCAGCAAATAATTTAACGCCACAACATCCATCTAAACCTTTAAGATCAGCTAATTCGCTTTGGTTGGTGGGAGTTGCTCCAAAATAAAATGCATGATTACAGTACATTCTATTTTTTGCTAAATCTATTTTTCTTTGAAATTCTGCTTTGTTTGTAGTTGCAGGATTAGTATTTGGCATTTCAAATACTGAAGTAATGCCTCCAACAATTGCCGCCCTACTTCCTGAAGCTAAATCCTCAGTGTCTGTCGAGCCCGGTTCTCTAAAATGTGTTTGAGTGTCAATACAACCAGGAAGAACGGTAAGTCCAGTTGCATCAATTGATTGACTTGAATCTTCGTCTAACTTACCAATTTTTACAATCTTGCTGTTTTGAATGCCTATATCAACATCTTTAAGATCTTTATCAATATAACACTTTCCATTTTTGATTATTAGGTCTAACATTTATAAAAAAACTACATATATCATTTGTTATAGTATTACAATATGAATAGAAATAGTATTTACATTTTAGAGGACAGAGGTCTCCTTTATATTAACGGAGATGATGTAAAAGAATTTTTACAAAATATAATTACAAATAATATTGAAAATGTATCAGAGGATAGAAGTTGTTTCTCAGCTCTATTAACTCCGCAAGGCAAATATCTTTACGATTTTTTAATTATTAAACACAAATCTGGATACTTTTTTGATTGTGAAAAGAAAATTATTGAAAATTTATATAAACAGTTAAATTTATACAAGCTTAGATCTAAAGTAGATATTTTAAATCTAAGTAATGAGTTTGTTGTTGCTAGTTTAACAAAGGAAAAATTCCTAGAATTAGAAAATTCTAAAGATGAAAACGGTTTTACAATTAAATTTAGAGAAGATCCTATTCTTTTAGATCCAAGGTCTGACAAATTAGGAGCTCGACTAGTGATAAATTTAGAAAAACTATATCTTTCTATTAAAAAATTGGGCTTAGAAGTTTCTAATGTTAATGAATATTATAACTATAGTCACGAATTAGGAATCGCACAAATTGATACAAATAAACTTCAGGATAAAATATTTGGAGTTGAGTGCAATTTTGAGGAGCTTAACGGAATTGATTTTAAAAAAGGATGTTATGTGGGTCAAGAGAATACAGCTAGAATAAAACTTAAAGATAAACTAAATAAGAGATTATTTGCAATTAAAGTTTTAGATGGTGAAATAAATAGTGAAGAAATTACTTCTGAAGATAAAAATATTGGAAAGTTATTAATAAATAATAAAAATCCGTTTGCTTTACTAAAATTGGAAGATAAAAGCTTTGATTTTGATAAAGACCTAAAATGTGGAGATGCAAAAATAAAGGTGCTAAGACCCAATTGGATATAAATTATTTAATAAACTTTGACAAATCTGGTTTGAAATAGTCTGGTCCTTTCATAACTTTTCCAAATTCATTATATATTGGTTTTCCATCTTTTCCCAATTTACTCATATTAGATTTTTGAACCTCTTCAAAACATTTATCTAAATTAATACCAAAAGCATGACCTGCGCCATAAGTAACATACAAAATATCTGTTAATGCATCTGCAACCTCTGTTAAATTTTTTTCTGATATTGCTTGTTTAAGTTCCTCTAACTCTTCATTAATCAATGAAATTCTTAACGAATTAATTTTATCTGTGCTTAAACTTGATGAATCTTTTACATCTTGATTAAAAGTTTTCATAAACACACCAACTTTTTCAAAATTTGTCATTTTACTCCTATATGATTTTATTATTATTTAATGTATAAGTGTATAAATATACTCTCAAAACTAAAATATGAAATTCAGAAAAGAATATGACAGCATTGGTTCTATAAATGTGCCTGTGGATAAGTATTGGGGAGCATCCACACAAAGATCAAAAAAATACTTTGATATTGGAGATGTATTAGTCAGACCAAAGTTAATAAAATCTATTGCTATTATAAAAAAAGCAGCCGCTGTAATAAATTTTAAAAATAAAGATATTAGTTCAAAAGTTTATAAATCAATTGTTCGCGCTTCTAATGAAGTTATTACAGGAAAATTAGATGATCATTTTCCTCTTAAAGTTTGGCAAACTGGCTCTGGAACACAAACAAATATGAATGTGAATGAAGTTATTTCTAATAGAGCGATTGAAATACTAAATGGAAAAAAGGGTACAAAAAAACCTGTACATCCTAACGATCATGTAAATAAATCTCAGTCTACTAATGATGTTTTTCCTACTGCAATGCATATTGCAATAGCAATGGAAACTAGAGAAAAACTATTACCAAGTTTGGTATTGTTAAATAAAGAATTAAAAAAAAAGGTAAAAGAGTTTAATAAAATAGTCAAAATAGGTAGAACTCACTTACAAGATGCAACTCCTTTATCATTGGGTCAAGAATTTTCTGGCTATCAATCTCAACTAGAAGAATGCATTAAAAGAATAAAAGTTTCACTAAATGAAATTTATTATTTAGCACAAGGTGGGACTGCGGTGGGTACAGGTATTAATACCAAAAAAAATTTTGATAAGAAAATAGTAAATGAAATAAAAAAAATCACAAAGTTACCTTTTAAGCCAGCTAAAAATAAGTTTGCTGCACTTGCCGCTCATGATGCAATAGTAAATTATTCAGGTACATTAAATACAACTGCGGTATGTTTAATGAAAATAGCAAATGATATTAGGTTTTTAGGTTCAGGACCAAGAGCAGGGTATGGAGAGTTGATATTACCAGAGAATGAACCTGGATCATCAATTATGCCTGGTAAAGTAAATCCAACTCAATGTGAGGCTGTAACAATGGTATGTGTGAAAGTAATTGGTAACCACAATGGAATTACGATGGCTGGTTCACATGGTCATTTTGAGCTTAATGTTTTTAAACCTTTAATAATTCATAATGTACTTCAATCAATCCAAATTATCTCAGATAGCACAAAAAGTTTTGCAAAATATTGTATCTCTGGACTAAAAGCTGACAAAATCAGAATTAAAGACTTATTAGATAACTCTTTAATGCTAGTAACTGCCTTATCGCCAAAGATTGGCTACGATAATGCAGCAAAGATTGCTAAGAATGCATTAAAAAATAAAACTACTTTAAAAACTGAAACACTGAAATCAGGATTAATAAATGAGCGTGAATACAATAAAATTGTTGATCCCAATAAAATGATTAAACCAGATTAACTATTAATAATATTTTTAAATAATGATTTAAGCTCCTGGGAATTTCTAATATTATATCTAGACTCACCATTGTTTTTACCCTTATGCATTGATTGGTTAATTTTTATATCAAATATTGATACAGATCCTGTGTTAATATTTCTTTCAATTTTAAATTTGATCACATTAATATTCTTCACTTTATCAAATTTTACCTGGAATTTTTTGGCAAACTGATTTTTATTTTTTATTAATAAAGAATTTGATGAACTAAATATTATATCACCATTTTCCTCAGTATATTTTACTTCTGATTTAATTGGACCAATGCTACCAATATTGAATAGAACTTCTCTAAAATTTATAGTTTTTTGGCTTATATTTAAACTTATATTGCCATTTCTTATAAGTTCATGCTCAATATTAGTTAAATTCAATTTGATATCTCCATTTAGATTACCTAATAAATCAGGCTTTAAATTAAAAATAGAAAATATTAATTCATCTACCAGAAAATTTAGATTTTGCTTATTCAAAGTAATATTCGAATTGAGATAAAAAGGTGATAGCTCAATTGTTGTATCAATGTTTATGTCATTATTATTTTGTGGAGATTTCAAAGAAATAACATTATTTTCATACTGGTATCCTATTTCAATATTCTGATTTAGTAATTTAACTAAAGTTGCGCCTTCAAAACTAGAATTATTATCATAGATTAATTCATTTTTTATCAAAATATTTGGTTCTTCAAAATCTACTTCTATTTGCGAACTCATTTGAGAATTATATTTTTTTTTCCATAGTGAATTAAAATTTAAATCAAACAAATTTCCTCTAATATTTAATTTTTTAAAATCATCTATTTCAGAGGTAGTGAAATTAACTTTTTCTATTGGAGATATAATTAAAGTCTCTTCATTATTATCTACAATAAATACTTTACTTTTTTTTATATAAAATGGTTTACTTTTACTTCTATGAAAAAAATTTCTTAAAATATTATATTCCTTTTTTTTTATTAAAAAATTTGTATTTTGTATTTCAAATTTTTCAAAATCAATTTTAGATTTTGGATATAAACTATTAGTATTCATAAAAACTTTTAGATTCTTTATATTAAAGGAAATATTCTTATTATTATTTTCAACTATTGATAATGATGAATCACTAATTAATAAATTAGGTTTTGGAAGTAATTGATACTTTATGTCACCATTAATATTTAAGTTAATATTAAATTCAGAAGAAAACTTACTTTCAATGATGTTTTCTATGCTTTTATAATTAAATAAAACTGGTATTGATAAATAAATGCCAATAGTAAAAAACAATGCTATTATTAAGAAAATGCCTTTAGTAAATATTGGTATTTTCTTAGTTTTATTCATTAATTCAATATCGCTTAAATTAAAAAAAAATAAACGATGAATTTAGATTATTTAACAAATCTTAATAAAAGTCAGGAAGATGCGGTTCTACATTTAAATGGACCTCTATTGATTGTTGCAGGAGCAGGCTCGGGAAAAACAAGGGTTCTTACAGCTAGAATTGCACATATTGTTAAACAACATAAGGCTTTTCCCAACCAAGTTCTGGCAGTGACATTTACAAATAAAGCAGCAAAAGAAATGCAATTAAGAGTTTCTAAATTCTTAAGAAAAGAGGCAACTGGTCTTCCATGGTTAGGTACCTTTCACTCAATTAGCGCAAAAATATTGAGAAAACATGCAGAAGCAGCTGGATTAAAATCTAATTTTTCAATTATTGATCAAGATGACCAAGTAAGATTAATAAAAAATATCTGCAAATCAGAGAATATAGATACAAAAAAAATATCCCCAAAATATATTTTGTCAGTAATTGATAAATGGAAAAATAAAGGCTTTTACCCTGACGAAGTTGTGCTTAAACGTAAAGACATATTAGAAAAAAGCTTTCTAGGGATATATAAAATATACCAACAAAAACTAATAGATTTAAATGCTGTAGATTTCAGTGACCTAATACTTCACACTGTTAAAATTTTTGAAAGACATAAAGATATATCAAAAATGTATTCAAAAAAATTTAAATATATTCTTGTCGACGAATATCAAGATACAAACTTTATTCAAAGTGAATGGTTAAAATATTTAGCAGAACATAATCAAAATATTTGCTGTGTGGGAGATGATGATCAATCAATATATAGTTGGAGAGGAGCAGAAATTAAAAATTTTCTTCAATTTGAAAGTGTTTACGAAAATACAAAAATAATAAGATTAGAAAAAAATTATAGATCCACTCAAAATATTTTAAATGTGGCATCAAATATTATTGAGAATAATCAAAATAGAGTTGGAAAAAAACTTTTTACAGATCAAGAAGATGGGGAGCTTGTGACGCTAAACTGTTTTAGAAATGTAAAAGATGAGGCAACTGAAATAGGGTCTAATATTGAAGATTTTAAAAATAAGTTTTCATTAAATGAAATTGCAATTCTTGTAAGAGCTATTTTTCAAACCAGAGAATTTGAAGAGAGATTTTTAAAAATTGGTGTTCCATATAGAATTATTGGTGGTATTAAATTTTATGAAAGGGCTGAGGTAAAAGATTGTGTTGCATACTTAAAAACAGTTTTTCAACCTCAGGATGACTTAGCCTTTGAGAGAATTTTAAATGTCCCAAAAAGATCAATTGGAGACACTACTGTAAAAGCTATTAATAATTTTGCAAAATTAAATAAATGCTCATTAGAAGTAGCCTCAAAATATTTAATTGAACAAAATAAAATTAAACCTAAAACAAAGTTGGGTCTGAATTCTCTTTTAAATCTTATAGCTAAATGGAGAAATGACTTAAACGGAAAAATTAATCATAACAAGTTATTACAAACAATTCTTGATGAGTCTGGATACAGTGAAATGTTAAAAAATAAGAAAGACTTAGAAAATGAAAATAGGTTAGAAAATATAAAAGAATTATTAAATGCAATGAAAGAATTTGATAATTTGGAAAGTTTTTTAGAACATGTTTCTCTTGCAACATCATTAGATCAGGATTGGCAAAGTGAAAAAGTAAATTTAATGACAATACACGCATCTAAGGGACTGGAATTTGATGTTGTATTTTTGCCTGGTTGGGAGGAAGGTTTATTTCCGCATCAGAAAAGTATTGAGGAAAAAGGTGAAAGCGGATTAGAAGAAGAAAGAAGATTAGCCTACGTTGCGATTACTAGAGCAAAAAAACTAGCAAAAATATCGTTTTCTATGAATAGGTTTTATCAAGGAGATTGGATTGACAGCATGGCATCAAGGTTTGTGGATGAACTTCCTGATGAATATATTAAAAAAAATAATAATTTTATAGATGAAAAAGAGGAAGATTTTGAATTTAACCAAGATATAGATTTTGATACCGATAGAGAAATTAGAAGTCCAGGTTGGATACGTTATCAAAAGAAATTAAAATGAGTGTTCTAATAAATAATATTATTTCATCAAATAATTTAGATGGATATATTTTGCCAAAAAATGATAAATATTTCACTGAGTATTCTAAAATAAATAATCTTAAATCAATCACAAATTTTTCTGGATCAGCAGGTTTCGCTATTTTTTTAAAAAATAGGAAATATTTATTTGTTGATGGAAGATATACTATTCAAGCGGAAAAAGAGGTCGGAAAAAAATTTGAAATTTGTGAAATTCCTTATGTATGGCCAAAAGATATTTTAAAGAAAAAAATTAAAATTGGATTTGATCCAGATCTTTTTGCTTGGGAAACTCTTAATAAATATTTTGGTTATAATTACAACTTAGTTCCTATAAAATATAAATTTAAAAGAAAAAGTAATACAAAAGATAATCATCCATTTTTTAGTCTCGAAACATCAACAGCAGGAGAAAGCACAAACCAAAAAATAAATCGATTAATTAAAATAATGAAAAAAAACAAAATCGATTATAATTTTATAAGCTCAGGTGAAAATATTTGCTGGCTTCTAAATATAAGAGGAAAAGATCTCCCAAATTCACCGATTGCAAATTGTAAAATGATATTAACGAAAGATAAAAAAATTTATTTTTTCTCAAGTCAAGATAAAATAAAAAAAATAAAACTAAGTCTTAAAAAATTAAAAATACATTTTTTAAAAGAAGACAATATTTTTAAATGCTTAATAAATCTTAAAAGTGGAAACTTTTGTATTGATAATAAAACTTGTTCAGTATTTGAAGAAAGCTTAATCAGCTATAAGTTTATAATTATCAGTAAAAAAGACCCTCTTTACGATTTAAAATCTTTAAAAAATAAAATTGAGATTAAAAATACGATTAATGCACATATTGAAGATGGAGTTGCTTTAACAAAATTTTTATATTGGATTAAAAATCTTAAAATTAATAACCTTACAGAAAAAAAAATTGAGAGGAAATTAGAAAGTTTTAGAAAAAGAAGCAGAAATTATTTATACCCAAGCTTTGATACAATAGCTGGATCTGGACCGAATGGAGCAATTATACATTATAGATCCGATAAATTTTCGAATAGAATGTTAAAGAAAGATGATTTACTATTACTTGATTCTGGCGGTCAATATAAATGGGGAACAACTGATGTAACAAGGACAATATGTTTTTCAAATGTCTCAAATAGAGTGAAGAATATATTCACAAGAGTTTTGAAAGGTCATATTGCTGTAGCCTTATCAAATATAAAAAAACTAAAAAATGGTCATAATATTGATAAAATTGCTAGAAAAAGTCTCAATTCTATTGGTCTAGATTATCGTCATGGAACTGGTCATGGAGTTGGAGCATTTCTCAATGTTCATGAAGGACCACAATCAATATCAAAAAATAATTACGTACTACTCAGAGAGGGAATGGTTTTAAGTAATGAACCTGGTTTTTATAAAAAAAATGATTTTGGAATAAGAATTGAAAATTTAGTTTTTATCAAAAAAATTAAATCTAAGCTCTCATTTGAAAATCTAACAATGGCACCCATAGATACCGACCTAATTAATTTTAAAATGCTTAATAAAAAAGAAAAGAATTATCTATTTAAGTACCACTTTAATGTTTATAATAATATTTCACCATATTTAAATAAAAATGAGAAAAAATGGTTAGCTAAACTAATTTAGTAAATTAAGCCATTCTTTTTGAGATAAAATTTTTATTCCTAATTTTTTAGCTTCTTCAACTTTTCGGTTTGTTGGTTTTTCACCAATTATTAAATATTTTAATTTTTTATTCACTGAACTTACTACAGACCCTGAATTCTCTTCAATTAATGATTTTGCTTCGGCTCTACTCATATTTGATAATTTCCCTGTAAACATAAATGTATTGTTTGAGAGTTTACCATTTTTATTTATTTTTAAATCTGAAATATTTAAAAGGGAGGATAACTTTTCAACTATTTTATAATTAGATTTATTTTCAAAAAATTTTTTTAAGGAATAAATTTGTGTCTCTCCAATTCCATCTATATTTAAAAATTCTCCAATTTTTTTATTTTTAATAAAATTTAAAAAGTTTAATATTGATTTTGTATATTCTGCTAAAAGTTTAGCATTCTCTATACCTATATGTCTAATACCTAAAGAATAAATAAATCTATCCAAAGAAACTTTTTTTGATTGATCTATTGAAAATTTTAAATTTGAGACTGAAAGATCACCCCAACCTTCTAATTTTGAAATCTGAGCATAATCTAGATTAAAAACATCTTGAGGAAATCTTATTAATTGGAGATCCCAAAACTTTTCCACTACTTTTTTGCCCAAACCATCAATGTTAAGTGCTTCTTTAGATATGAAATGTTTTATTTTTTCTACAGCTATTTTTTCACATTCAAATCCTCTATCTGGACATCTTCTCACTGCATCATATTTTTTAGTTACTTTATTAAATTCTTTTATGGTATCAAAACCGCAGGGACATTTTTTTGGAAAAACAAATTTTTTTGAACTTGTTTTTCTTTTTTTTAAGTCAACTAAAACAACATGAGGAATGACATCTCCTGCTCTTTCTACTTTTACAGTATCACCAAGTCTTATGTCTTTTCTAATTATTTCATCTTCATTGTGAAGTGTTGCATTAGAAACTACCACACCCCCAATATTTACTGGCTTTATTCTTGCTACAGGAGTTAATGCGCCTGTTCTTCCAACCTGAATATTTATATCCTCAATTAGAGAATATGCGCTATCAGCTGAAAATTTATGAGCTATAGCCCATCTTGGAGAACTAGCAGTAAAACCTAATCTTTTTTGAAGATCAAGACTGTTAATTTTATAAACTAGACCATCAACATCATATTCTAAATCAAATCTATCTTTTTCAAAATTTTTATGAAAATTTTCTAAATCATTAATGGTTTTTAATACTTTATTATGCTCACTTGTTTTAAATCCCCATTTTTTTAATGATTTTAAAAATTCCGATTGTTTCTTAATTGTTTTGCTTTCAAAATAACCGTAGGTGTATGCTATAAAATTAAGTGGAATTTTTTTGGTTTGTTCAGAATTTTTTTGTCTTAATGAGCCTGAAGCTGCATTTCTTGGATTAGCAAAATTATTTTTTAGATTACTAAAATCACTTTTTTTTATAAATACCTCACCTCTAATATCAATATCATTTGGAAAGTCTTTGTAAGTTATTTTATGCGGTATATCAGAAATAGTTTTTAAATTTTCAGTAATTACTTCACCTATCATACCATCTCCCCTAGATGCGCCTAAAACTAAAAGCCCATCTTTGTATGTTAGAGAAGCAGATATACCGTCTATTTTTGGCTCAACGCTGTATTCAACATCGATTTTTTTATTTAAATAATTAAATATTTTTTTTTCAAAATTTTCTAAGTCTTCTAAATCAAAAGCATTTGATAAAGAAAGCATTTTAACTCTATGGCTAGATTTAATGAAATTTTTAGATGGGGCAAATCCTAATGAATTAGATGGTGAGATGTTACTTGTTAGATAAGAATATTTTTTTTCTAGATTTAGTATTTCTCTTTTAATTTCATCATATTCCTTATCTGATATTTTGGGAGAACTTTGATCAAAATAAAGCTTATTGTGTTTTCTTAATTCACTTATTTTTTTATTATAATATTTTTTAATCTCACTTTCTTTCATTAAATTCTTTTATTTAAGTAAATCTTTAAATTTTTTTATCAAAGATTTTTGTTTTGAAAGATCTTCATTAATCTTTATATTTTTATAATTTTTATTTAAAATTCCATATGATCTTTCATACCAATCACTAGATTGATAGTTATAACCTAATAAAACTGCATATTTATTTGCCTCTTTAGTAAGACCTAATTTATAATTTAGCTCTACTAATCTATATAAAGCTTCCTCAATATAAATTGTTGTATCATAATCGTTAACAATTTTTTTGTATCTATTCATTGCTGGTATCCATTTATCTCTATCTAAATAATAATTAGCTAAATAAAGTTCTTTTGATGCGAGTATTTCTTTAATTAACTCAAGTTTAAATTGCGCGTCTTCTGAAAAATCAGTATTAGGATATTCATTTATTAATAAAGTAAAATATTTTTTTGCTTTAACAGTCTCTCCTAAATCTCTTTTTTCATCTACTATTTGATTATAGTGACAAATTCCTAGCAAATAATAGGCATAATCAGTATTTGCATGATTTTTATATTTATCTAAAAATCTTTCCAACTCATAAATTGCATCATTAAAATACATTTGGGAATAATAAGCATAAGCTGACATTAATACAGATCTTGATGCCCATACAGATTGTGGATAGAGAAGCTCTACTTCATTGAATTTTTTTGCTGCAAAAAAAATATCACCTCTATCAAATTCTTTAAGTCCTTCATTGTATGCTTGGATCATTTGCATCTCTAGATTATCTTCCTTAATTAATGATATTTTTTCTTTTTTTTCAGTACATGAAAACTGGCCAAAGATTATAAAAATGCATAAATAAAAAATACGAAATTTCATGACTAGATTTTAACAGAATATTTTTTAAAATTCTAATTTTTAAGCTATAGATTTTAAATTGTGCCTGTTATTTATTAATGAATGAGGTAAATTTTTTCCTTTAATTTCGATTAAAGAATAATTTCGGTTGTCACTAAATATTTTTCTTAATAATTTATTTGTAAGACTGTGGCCGCCGTGTTTGCACTTAATTGAACCAATTAATCTATATCCTGTTAAATAAAGATCTCCCATACAATCTAATATTTTGTGATTTACAAACTCGTTTTCATTCCTTAAACCTTCATCATTAAGTATTTGATCCCCTTTTACAACTATTGCATTTTTGAGAGATCCACCTTTCCCTAGTCCTAATTTCTTAAGTTTCTCTATATCTTCATAAAGACAAAAAGTTCTAGAATTAAAAATATCTTCAAGATTATCTTCAAATACATTAATTTTATTTTTTTGATTTTTGATTACCTGGTTTTCATAATTAATTTCAAATTCTATCTCTAAATTGGTGTTTGATTTATCAATAGATATTTGCTTATTTCCCTCTTTTAATTCGACTCGATTATTAATTTTAATTAATTTAATTGGGATATCACTTTTTTTTATTCCAACTTCTTTTAAAATTTTAACAAATTCTTTTGCAGAACCATCAAGTATAGGAACTTCTTGTGAGTCTATTTCTACAACAGCATTATCTATTCCTAACCCATAAAAAGCAGCCATAAGATGTTCAATAGTAGATACTTTTGCTCCATAATCATTAATTATAGTTGTGCAGAGAGTAGCATCACTTACATTTTCAAAATTAGGTATTACAATATTATTATTCTTTAAATCTATTCTCTTAAAAGTAATTCCTGTATTAGGAGAAGAAGGTAAAATATTAAGATTTACAATTTCTCCAGTATGAACGCCAATACCAGATAAAGATATTTTTCTTGCTATTGTTGATTGGGATAAAATTGACATAATAAAGATATATAAAAATCATTAACAATTTAATATTCAAGTAATGTTACAAGAAAATACGATTATTTAGAAAACAGGTTGAAAAAAGTCTCAAAAAAACCTGATTTTTTGGGCCTTTTTTTTGTTTTATTCAAGAAACTTTCGTAGCTTTTATGATAGTCCAAACCTGACTTGCATACATTTGAATCATTTTCGTCAACAATAATAATTTTAGAGAATATTTTCTTTAGACTAACATTATTATTAGACAATAATCTAGTACCACTTCCAAATACAACCAATCTTGGTTTTATTCTGTCATTTAAGTTTTTAATATAATTTGTCTTAAGTAATAATAATTCTGTAATTTCATCTAATCTTGCTTCAATAACTTGTTTCAATAATTCAATAGATATATTTTTTTCTAAAATTTCACTGTATAAATTAATATCATTTCTATCGCTTTTATTAAATGATATCTCACTTTCTAATTTATTAAATTTTATTTTTAAATCTTCTGAATATTCAGGATCCAATTTTAATACCTGAGAAATATCTTTGGTTACATTATTGCCTCCCAAGGGTATTGACTTAAAAAAATCAAATTTATTCATATTGAAAATCAAACTGCTGGATCTTTCGAAACCGATGTCTAATAAAAAAATACAATCCTTATGATTAAATCTTTTCATGTAATTGATGGTTTTCACGTAACTTGAACAATACAAGTTAATAATTTTTAAATTGTTATTTTTAAATTTGCTCGATATTTCATCGACTACAATTTTATTTAAACAAATAAATTTAATTTCTAATATTAATGTTTTTATTTTTATGTCTTCTGTAATTTTATTTAACTTTTTGTTATCATCTATAAAAATATTATTAACTATTATATGTATGATTTGATCTTTAAAATTATTTTGAGATACAATAAAATGAGCTTCTTCAATTAAATTGTTGTAAACATTTTTAAGTAATACGTCATAGTCGAAAGCTTTTTTAATAGATATATCTAAAGAATAAAATTTTGGAGAATCATATAAAACAATAACATTATCGATATGTTTTGATAAATACTTTTCAGCATTTTTTATTAAATTTTTTAATGATTTTTCTGAACTATCAATAATTTTTTGATTCGAAGAGTAAATATTTTTTGATTCTAAATCAAATACACCTAATCTTAAATTTTTCGAACCAAAATCAACTATTGTTTCAAAATCAGTCATTTTTATTCGATAATATAATTTGATTAGTTACTCTAAGGTCAATAATTTTAATATTTATTAAATCATTATTCTTCAATAATTTTTTGAAAATTTTTATTGATTCTTCATCCTTTTTAGAAGGCAACTTTAACGTAATATTATTTAAGAATAATAAATCCCATCTTTTATTTTTGTAATAATAATACTCTTTAATATTTCCAATATCTATATCATGTTTTTTAAGTTTTTTTATCAAACTTAAATATTCATCTATTTGAAAATCTCCGTAAACTGATGGTAAATTATTTTCTTCTGTAAGTAAATTTGGATTTATAAAATTTCCGTTTTTACCTATGTAAAATTTTTTTCCATTTATAATAGTTTTTCCAAGTACAGTTGTTTTTGAAATATTTACATTTATTGACGAAGGAATAACTTTATTTATGTAAATATTTTCTAAAAAATTAAAATTAGTTAATTTTTCTAAAACTTTATCTTTTTTTAAATAGAAAATATTTATATTTTTCAATTTATTTAGTTCAATTTGAATATTTTTTTTTTCGTTATAAGGCAAACCGTTAATATTAATATTCTTTAAACGAAATTTATCATGATAATTATCTAAAATTTGAAAATTAAATATTGAACTTAAAAAAATTAAAAAAAAAAAATAAAGATATAATTTGTATTTACTTATTGATTGAGGCATCTTTCATTATTTCTTCTATAAGTTGCATAAAACTAATATTATTATGACTTGCAATTTCTGGAACTAGAGACAAAGAAGTCATCCCTGGCTGCGTATTTAATTCTAACAAATAAAATTTATTTTTGAAAAATCTAAAATCTGACCTTGATACTCCCCTGCATTTTAAAAGCTTGTGCGCTTTTAATGCTATTGAGTTTATTTTATTAAAATTTTTATAAGTTATATTCACTGGAATCAAATGCTCAGTCTTCGCGCTAGTGCTGTACTTAGCTTTATAATCATAAAACTTTCTTTTAGGTTTTAACTCTATTATACCTAATTTTTTATTTCCTAAAACAGCTGCTTGGATTTCTCTTCCAGGAATATATTTTTCAATTAATATTTCTTTAAATTTTTGGAGCTTCATTAAATTATTATTAAAGTTTTTTTTGTTAGCTATATATACTCCTACGCTAGAACCTTCATTAATAGGCTTTAGAACTACTGGAAATTTAAACATTTTATCAATTTTTTTTATTATGTTTTTGTAGTTTAAATTTTTTTTAAAATTAAATTTAAAATATGGAGGTGTTAGAATTTTATTCTTTATAAATATTTTTTTTGATATTTCTTTATCAATTGCTAAAGATGAGGATAGAACCCCAGAATGAGTATATTTTACTTTCTCAGATTCA
Source organism: uncultured Pelagibacteraceae bacterium (assembly GCA_902603305.1). Taxonomy (GTDB): domain Bacteria; phylum Pseudomonadota; class Alphaproteobacteria; order Pelagibacterales; family Pelagibacteraceae; genus Pelagibacter. The sequence continues at coordinate 41,762 of CACKUI010000001.1, forward strand.
AGAATTGATTGTATGTAACCATCTTCGCCATATCTTCCATGTAAAAGATTTAGTACTAATTTTGGTTTGAATTTTCTTAATTTTTTAACAAAATCCCCATCCGGTTCTATTGTTAAAAGTTTGTATTTCTTATTCTTTTTTAACTCTTTGGTAACGCTTGCAGCTGTAATTAAGCTTATTTCTCTTTCATTGGAATATCCTCCAGCTAAAATTATAATTTTATCCATTATTCAACTAACACAATTTCTAATTCTAATTTTATACCTGTCTCGTCTTTAACTTTCTTTTTTACAAAATTGATTAAAGATTTCATATCTGCAGCTTTTGCATTTTTTTTATTCACAAAAAAATTTGCATGTTTCTTAGAAATAACTGCATCCCCATAACTTATTTCATGAGAAATACTTGATTTAATTAATTCCCATACCTTTTTATCTGTTTGACTAATAGGGTTTTTAAAAGTACTACCGCTAGTTTTTATTTTAGTTGGTTGAGCCATATTTTTAATTGTATTAAGCTCAGTCATATAATTATTTATTTCCTCGCTATTTTTTTGTTTCCCTTTGAAAGTTGCACTTAAAAATATTAAATCTTTAGGTAATTCTATCGACCTATAATTAAAGCTTATTTTATTCGCCGGAATACTTCTTACTAAACCTTTAAAATCAACTACTTGAATAGATATAAGAAAATCTTTAAATTCTTTTTTGAAACATCCAGAGTTCATCCTAATACCACCTCCTATTGAACCTGGAATACATGACATAAACTCTAATCCAGAAATGTTATTATCCTTTGCAAATTCTGAGACTTTTTTTTGTGAAGCAGCTGCTCCGGCAATGATTGTTTCATTGTCTAGCAAAGTGATATTTGAGAAATTTTTGCCTAACTTTATTACTGTGCCTTGGTATGTTTCGTCATCAAATAATACATTTGATCCATTCCCTAAAATAAATATTTTGCCTCTTAAAGCATAAAGTTTTAAATATTCTATTAAACCTTTTAGAGATTTTGGTTTAAAAAAAATTTTAGTTTTTCCTCCAATATTAAACCAATTTAGATTTTTAATACTCTGATCAAAAAAAATATCACCATCTATTAATAATACTGATTTTTTGATATCCTCAATTTTCATTTAAAAATATTTTTCAAATTTTTCATCCAATTTGATATCGATCCTGCACCCATACCTATGTAAATTTTTTCACCAAATGTATTCTGTCTTATAAAATTTCGTAATTGTATTTCATTATCAACCTGTATCAACTTAACACTAGAATTTTTAATAATTAACTTTGCAAAAGAATGATATGTAAAATTAAGTTTTAGTTTTTCATTTGCTGTGTAAATGGGACACAACAAAACTGTATCTGCCATTTTAAAACATTTTGAAAACTCTTTTTTCAAATTAATTACTCTTGAAATTCTATGAGGTTGAAAAACACAAACAATTTCTTTATTTTTATGTACATTTTTAACACCACTTAAAACTGAACTTATTTCTGTTGGGTGATGGGCATAATCATCATAAAAACTCACGTTGTTATGATTGAATAAATGAGAAAACCTTCTCTGAACTCCTTTAAAATTACTCAAGCCAAGTTTAATATATTTTTCAGGCAATCCAATTGTAAAAGCTAAAGAAGCTGCAGCAGTTGCATTTTGAATATTGTGAGTTCCAATCATTGGTAGCTTAATTCCTTTAATTATTTTTTTTTTACTTGGTATATTGATTTTAATATCGAAACTAGAAAAGCTAATTGTTTGCTTAATATTTATTATTTGGAAATTTGAATTTTTTTTTTTACCATACGTATAAAAATTTTTGTTTATTGTTTTTTTAAAAACTTTTTTAAGATTTTGGTCGTCATTACATACAAAGCCTTTTCCTACAGACGGTATTTTTTCTATAAATTTTTGAAAACTTCTTTTAAGGTTATTTATATTTTTATAAAAATCTAAGTGCTCAGAATCCAAATTAGTAGCTATAGAATATGTAAAAGGAATTTTTAAAAAACTTCCATCAGACTCGTCTGACTCAGTAATACACCAGTTACTTTTACCCAATTTTGCAGAATTACCAAATGAATTTAGAACACCACCATTAATTATAGTTGGGTCTAAATTACCTGCTGTAAAAATACTAGATACTAAAGACGTTGTAGTTGTTTTTCCATGTGAACCAGTTATTACAATATTTCTCATGAAAGATACTATATGTCCTAACATATCTCCTCTTGTATAAACTGGTAAATTTTTTTTGATAGCTTCAACTAATTCTGGGTTATTTTTTTTAATTGCTGAAGAAATCACTACAACTGTAGTTTTTTTTATATTCTCTTTTTTATGATTTAAAAATATTCTTATTTTTTTTTTTTGTAATCTCTCAATATTTCGATTATTAGCTATATCACTACCTTGCACTTTGTAACCTAATCCATTCATAATCAATGCTAGGCCACTCATTCCTATTCCACCAATTCCAACAAAATGAATAAGTTCATTTTTTCCTAAATCAATTTTCATTTATAAGTTCAATTAGTTTAGATTTATTTTTTTCCCACATATTTTCTTTATTTAATAGACTTAAATTATTTTTTTTAGAAAAATATTCATTTTGATCTTCAAAAATTTTTATAATTAAATCTTTTAAGCTATTTTCATCGTTATCTTTTTGTATCATTAGCCAACAAGATTTATTTCTTTCATAAAATTCTGCATTATAATATTGATGATTATCTTTAGCATATGGAAATGGAATTGCCACAAATGGAATATTTAAATAACCTAATTCTGAAATTGTAGACGCGCCAGCCCGTGTAATAGCTAGGTCATAATTAACAGCTTTAATTAATAATTTATCATCAAAGTTGAATAATTCGTGTTCGATATGATTTTTTTGATAGGATTCTTTAATATTTTCTTTTGAATTGATATTAATTACTTGTTGTAAAACTTGGATTTTCTGCGTTTTTGAGAGCATTATTATAGTTTTAGTAATAGTATCGTCGAAGAACTTTGCTCCCTGACTTCCTCCGATAATTAATATTTTTTTTTTTTCTGAAATAGTAGTTTTTTTATTTTTTTGGTATTTATATATTTCTTTTCTAAGTAATGGTTTAATTAAATAAACCTTATTTATGAATTTCTTAGAAATACCTTTTAAGTTTTTATCATAACAAATAACTTTTTCAGCAAAACTAAGTATTAATTTATTTGCTCTTCCTAAAACAGAATTTGGTTCAAAAACATAAATTTTTATATTCAACAAAGTAGAGGCTAAACATAAGGGCAAGGACATATATCCACCAGTACTAATTAGAATATTAAAATTATTTAATTTTAAGTATTTATAAGATTTTATTATTGAAATACAAAATTTAATTAAATTATAAGGAAGTGATAACAAGTTTGAGAATAAATTTGGAACATCAATTAATGAATAATTATAATTCGCATTATTAATATACTTTGATCCTCTTGAATCTGTAGAAATTTCCACTTCAAAATCATCTTTTAAAGCATCATATATACTTAACGATGGAATTACATGTCCACCTGAACCACCTGTTGTAATAATTATTTTTTTCATCAGTTCAATCTAATTTTCTTTTTGTTAAATTCAAAATTAATCCTGATAAAAATGCTGTACTGACTATGGATGACCCGCCATAACTTAAAAAGGGTAAAGTCATTCCTGTAGTTGGCAATATTCTTATGTTAACACCTACATGTATAAAAGTTTGTAACAAAATTAAAGAGATACACCCACTTAAAATAAGTTTTGGCAAATCTTCATTTATGAAATTAATTTTTTGGATTACCCTGTAAGAAAAGATTAGATATAGAAACAATATTCCAATAACTATTATTGCACCGAACTCTTCTGATATAACCGAGACTATATAATCTGTATGTGCCTCAGGGACTCTTGAATTCAAAGTACCTTCTCCAATACCTTTTCCAAAAAAACCCCCATTTATAATCGCATCACTTGCTTTTTCTGCTTGATAATTATTGCCTGAACTTGAATTTAAAAAAGCGAAAAGTCTAATTTTTATATATTCAAATTTTGTCACAAATAAAACTAAATAGCTTACAGTTGAACTAACAAAGAGAAAAAATATAAAAAAAACAAAAATATTAATGCCAGAGATAAATATTAAAGCTAACCAAACCATTGAAATCAAAAGGGTTTGTCCAATATCAGGTTGATAAACAAGTAACATTAATATTGGCAGTGTGAATAAAGTACTTAAGAAGTATTTAAAATATAATCTTCTATTTTGCAAAGTTAACATGAATGATAATGTTACTATAAAAAATGGTTTAATAATCTCAACAGGCTGAAATCTAGGCAAAAATATCAAATCTAACCATCTTTTTGAACCCTTCACCTCAGTCCCTAAAAAAGGAACTAACAGCAGACTTAGAAATGCTATTAAGAATAAAATCAATGAAAATTTTGCTAAAATTTTTTGATTCAGAAACGAAAATGTAATTAAAATAGCTATGGCTAAGGCTATATAAGCAAAATGTTTAAAAAAAAAATAATACGATTTTGTATTTAATTTGTCTGATGCAATTAGAGAGGTAGAGACTAATGAAAAGAAAAGTCCTAATAAAAATAAACCTAAAATTAAGAATAATAAAAATTTATCTATATTTTTCCACCAATCATAGAAAGTATCTAAATATTTATTCATTTTTTAATTTTTTTAAGCATAACTTTTACAATCTTGTTAAAAAAATTTCCCCTTTGCTCAAAGTTTTTGAACTGATCAAAAGAAGCTGCACACGGGCTAAAAAGAATTACTTTTTTAGAATTGTCATTTTTAATATTATTATTTAAATTTTTCATAACTTCTTTGAGTGTTGCAGAAGACGTACAAGAAATTTTAATAGGAAGTGAATTGATCAAAAAATTTCTATCTTTTCCATAAACATAAGCTCTTATATTTGAAACATATTTTTTTTTAAGTTTGAGTTTATCTCCCTTTTTAGCAAGTCCTCCCAATATCCAATATATATTTTCATAACTTTCAAGTAATGGGGCTGTCGATGAAAAACTAGTAGATTTTGAGTCGTTTATAATTAATAATTTTTTCGATTTATAGATTACTTGTTGTCTATAATCTAACCCTTTAAATTTATTTGCTATATTTATAACTGTTTTTAGATTGAGTTTTAATACCTTGGCAATACTGAAAACGAAGCTAAGATTTTTTTCATTACTGGAATTATTAAAGTAGATATTATCTACTTGTTTACAATATTTTTTATTTTCAAAATGATCAATTTTAATTATTTTTGATTTAATTTTGTTTTTTTTAACTAATTCTTTTAAAAATTTATTTTCGTTATCTATAAAAGTAATGTCATTGTTGCTTTGTGATTTTATAATTTTAAATTTTGCTTCAACATAATTTTTGAAAGACCCATGTCTTTCTAAATGATCTGGGCTCAAATTAAGTATAATTGAGTATTTAGATCTATAGTATTTGCTATAATCAAGTTGATAAGAGGATGCTTCAATTACAAAAATTGTATTATTTTTAATTTTTCTCTCCATTAATATGGGATATCCAATATTACCAGTTAATCTTACGTCCTTCTTATTATTTTTAAGAACCTCATAGAGTAGTTTCGAAGTAGTCGATTTACCATTTGTTCCAGTAATTGTAATTTTATTTATATTTGGATAGCTTAAGGCAAATATATCAAGCTCTGTAATAATTTTAGAACTATTTTTTTTCAAATAATGAGAAATTTTACATTTCTTAGCATCTATCCCTGGACTCAAAACAATAAAATCAAAATTTATAGAAGATAATTTATGAATATTTATTAATTTTTTTTTATACTTTGCTGAAATATTATTTTTATTATCATCAAAAATTTTACAGATATTATTTTTTTTTAAAAAATTAAAACAAGCAGAACCAGACTTTCCAAAACCATAAATTAAAATTTTTTTATTTTTAAAATAAATGTTTTTTTCATTCATTATCTTAGTTTTAATGTTGCTAGACCTATCATTGCTAAGATAATTGATATGATCCAAAATCTAATAACTACAGTAGACTCTGGCCACCCTTTTTTTTCAAAATGATGGTGTATAGGTGCCATTTTAAAAATCCTTTTTCCGGTAAGTTTAAATGATATCACTTGAGCAATCACTGAAATAGCTTCTAACACAAACAATCCACCCGTAATTGCTAGAACGATTTCATGTTTTGTAATAATACCTACTGCCCCCAAAGATCCTCCTAAAGCTAATGAACCTGTATCACCCATAAATATCTTGGCGGGTGGTGCATTAAACCACAAAAAACCTAAACAAGATCCGATAATTGCCCCACAAAAAATTGATGCTTCTCCTACTCCTTCAATGTATGTAATTTGTAAATATCCTGAAAATACTATATTTCCTGTTACATAACTAATAAAAGCAAAACATGCCGCAACTAAGATTACTGGCACTGTAGCTAAACCATCTAGTCCATCAGTCAAGTTAACTGCATTTGATGATCCTACAATAACAAATAAATAAAATGGAATGAAAAACCATCCTAAATTAATTATTAAGTTTTTAAAAAATGGAAAATATAGGTTTTGTAGTTCATTTGACCCGCTATAAAAATAGAGTATAAAAATTCCAACTAATGCTAAAATAATTTGAATTATAATCTTTGTTTTTGAGCTTATACCATTTGAATTATTTTTTTTTATTTTTTGATAGTCATCATAAGCTCCGAGCAACCCAAAAGATCCAACTATATAAAGTAAGAACCAGTTATAGGTATTCGTAAAATCACCCCATAAAATAACTCCTGAGAAAATACCTAATAATATCATAAGACCTCCCATGGTAGGAGTTCCAATTTTTTTAACTATATGCTCATTAGGCCCATCTTCTCTAATTGGGTCATGAATTTGATGTGTAGAAAAATAATTTATAAGTGGTCCGCCAACTAAAAAAACTACTACCATCGATGTAAACATTGATAGACCAGTTCTTACAGTTAAATATTTAAAAACATTAAGAAAACTAAAAATTTCAACTAGGTTAGAAAATAGACTAAAAAGCATTTATTTTGCCTACTTTTAAACTTTGAGTTATTTTATTTAAACCTGTGGAGTTGGAACCCTTAATCATTAAATATTCGTCATTCTTAATATCATTTATCATAAAATTTAAGATATCTTTTTTTGAATTTAATATTTTTCCGCTTTTTTGTGGTTTAATTTTGTTAAATGTCTCAATAATGTCCTTGCCATATACATAAACTTTATCAATTTTGGAGTCATTAATGCGCTTGGCGGCTTCTATGTGAAGCTTTTTAGAATATTTACCAAGCTCCAGCATATCCCCCAATAAAATTAATTTTCTTTTAGATTTAGTATTTAAGTTATTTAATTTATTTAAGGCGAATTGAAGAGACAAGGGGTTAGAATTATAACTTTCATCGATTAGATTAATTTTTTTTTTTTGTAACTTAATTATACTTAAATCTCCCCTACCTACTGGAAACTGATAGTCATTAAAAAAAAGCTTATCTAATTTTTCTAAATTAAAGTAAAGAGAGATTACTGCTAAAGTTGATAAAATATTATAAATATAATTTTCTAAATTTTTTTTAATAGTAAATTTTAATATTTTTTCATTATTTTTTATATAAATAACAGAACTAAATTTTCCTTTTTTTATTTTAGTCAAACTTACATCTGATTTATTTTTTATACCAAATGAAATTATTCGTAATTTTCTTTTTATCGATTTAGATTTAAAAAATTTAAAAAATCTATCATCAGCATTTAATATAATCGATCCATGTTCAACAATGTTGTTAATTATTTCTGATTTAGCATTAGCTATACCTTTTAAATTTTTAAAGTTTTTAATATGTGCGTATGAAATATTAGTAATAACTCCAACATTGGGCATTATTATTTTAGTTAAAAAATCTATCTCTCCTTTCTTATCCATCCCAACTTCAAAGATACCAATTTTATCTTTATAATTTATGTTGAATAAAGAAATTGGTACTCCATACTTGTTATTAAAAGATTTTTTTGAATAGGATGTTTGGCATATTTTATTCATCATTTGCCCCAACATCTCCTTTAAAGATGTTTTACCTGATGATCCTGTAATTGCTATAGAAGAAATATTAGATGATACTCTTACCATGTTGGCAACTTCTGAAAGTGTTTTTAATGAGTTTTTTACATATAAATCATTTCTTAATTTATTTTTTTTTTTATTTTCATTAATTGAAATAGAGGCTCCATTTTTAAAAGCTTGATTAACAAATTTGTTACCATCAAAGTTTTTTCCCTTAATACCAAAGAAAATATTATTTTTTTTTGTTTTTCTTGAATCAATTGAAGCTTCATTAATAATAATATTTTTTTCTATTTTCTTTTGAGTTATCTCTGAAACAATATTTGATTTCCAATTTTTATTTAAAGATTTATTTTTAATCTTAATAAATTTTTCAATACATTTTTTATCTGAAAAGAACTTTTTATACACATATTCTTGATAGACTTCATGACCTTTTCCAGCAACAATAACTACCTCGTTTGACTTAATGTCCAAAATTGCAGATTTTATTGCTCTCTCTCTTGATGATATTTCTATTACTTTACTCTTTGCAATATTAGATCTGACATCTCTTCTTATTTTTTTTGGATCTTCACTTCTTGGGTTATCGTCTGTTAAAAATATTTTATCGCAGTATCTATTCGCAATATTTCCCATTATCTTTCTTTTGGGTTTATCTCTCTCACCTCCACATCCAAATACTAGATTAATTTTACGTAATTTAAATTGTTCCTTCACATTTTTAATACAGCTCCTTAAAGCATCTGGTGTGTGAGCATAATCAAGGATAACAATTCCATTATTATGAAGGTTTCCTACCTTTTCTAATCTTCCATTTACTGGCTTTATTTTTTGTACAATTTTTAAAATTTTTTCTAATAAAATTTTACTTTTCATTGCTGCCATGATTGCCATAAGTAAATTTTTAATTTGAATACTTCCAATTAACTTAGTTGAAAAAGAGTATTTTCGTTTATTAAATGTAAATGCAATTTTCTGTTCGTCTTTTAAAAATTGATGATTGATTATTGTAAAACTTGATTTGGAATTTCCTAATGTAAATCTTTTTATTTTATTGTATTTAGTAATTTTATTTAAATTTGATGAAATTTTTAATTCATCATCATAAATAGCATAAGACTTTTTTTTCAATAATTTTTTAAATAATATTAATTTTGAATTAAAATAATTTTTAAAGGTTTTGTGATAATCCAAATGATCTCTTGTTAAATTCGTAAATATACCAGTATCGAATTCTAATCCATCCAATCTATTTTGATATAACCCATGACTTGATGCTTCTAAAATAACGTTTTCAATTTTTTTTTTTTTTAATTTCTCCAAAATTTTATTTAATTGGATGGTATCAAAAGTGGTATTTGAAAAATTTTTTTTTATATTTAAACCTTTGACTCCCAATGTTCCAATTGAGGCTGCTTTAATTCCATTAAGAGTTAAAATTTGAAAATAAAAATTTGCTATAGATGATTTACCATTTGTCCCCGTTACAGCTATTAAATTTTTTGGTTTTTTACTAAATATTTTAGAGCTAAATGTAGCTAATAAATTTCTAGGGTTTTTATCTTTTAAAAATAAAATATTATTTTTCCAAATACTAGTCTTTAATTTGTCAGTGATTATTATTTTTGATCCATTTTTAATCGCTTCATTTATAAACAAGTTTCCATCAGTATTATTCCCTTTAAATGCGAAAAAAATATACCCTTCTCTAACATTTTTAGAATTAAAAGCTATCCCTTTAAAACTTAAATCATGATATTTTTTATTTAAATTTGGGATGTAATCTTTGAGTAACATGGTTTACGCTCTTAATATTTTGTGGCTAAAATTGGCCCGATTTTATCCATTATTTGACCCGTCACCCACACAGTAGTCCAACCAGCTGTATTCCTCCAATTGCCTTTGTAAGGATATCTTTCGTCTCTGTAATGATAGACAAATTCTCTATTTGCTTTTGGTTCATCCAACATTACAGCTAATACAAATTTTGGGTCTGAAGTTGGAAAAATTGATGCAAAAGTATTTACTTTTTTTTTTGAATAGCCACCCTTTGAAGGCTGATCTGCGGTACCAGTTTTGCCTCCTATTTGATAACCTTTAACATTTGCAAAGCCTGCAGTTCCTTCTTTTGTTGATACAATTTTTCTAAGAATGGGGTTTATTTTTTTCGATAAATTTTTATTGAGTATTCTTTTTTTTTTCAAATTTTCCTTCTCAAATAATGTAGGTGCTATTTCGTATCCACCATTGCTTATAATTGAATAACCTTTTGAAAGCTGTAATAAGGTTGTGGCAATTCCATGACCAAAAGCGACTGTCGCAAGTTTACATTTTCCCCATTTCCCTATTTGAGTTGTGCCTACTTCCTGAATGTCAAATTCTAGATTAGATATAATTCCAATTGTTTGTAAAAACTCATTATAGTTATCAATACCAACTTTTTCAGCTATCCTAACTGAGCCAATATTTCCAGACCTAATTAAAATCTCTTCTGCAGTTAAGTCTGAGGGTATTTTATCATCATATTCAGATATTGAATTACCTGCACACGTGATTCTTTTTTTTAGATCTTTAAATTCTGTACCAGTTTCTACAACATTATATTGTAAACCTGCAGCTAAAGTGAATGTTTTAAAAACAGATCCAAATTCATAAACACCTTTTGTTGCTCTATTAATATATTTTACATCATTGATTTTTTCTCTTTTGTTAAGATCAAAATCAGGAAGTGATACCATTGATAAAATGTTGCCATTATTTATATCCATTAAAATTGCAGCACTTCCAATATTATTAAATATATTACTAGATTTTAATAATTCTTCTTTAATTAAATATTGCAAATTTTTATCAATTGTTAATTTTAATGGTTCTCTTGTAGTAGTTAATTCATAATCAAATGTTTTTTCAATTCCTGATATACCATTGTTATCATTATCAACTTGCCCAATTATATGACTAAATAAATTTCCGTTAGGATATATTCTTGCTATACTCTCCTCTTGAATAAATGATTTATCCCCTAGAAGTAAAATCTGCTCAAGTTTTTCTGGACTTATTTTTTTTTTTACGTAAAAGAATTTATTTCCGTATATCTTTTTTTCAAAACTTTTATTAGGAAAAATTATCTTAAGAGAGATTAATAATTTTTCTTTGTTAATGACTAAATTAGGGTTAATACCTAAATTAATTACTGGAACACTTTTTGCCAAAATATTTCCATCATTATCTAAAATACTTGATCTAAAATTTTCTTTTTTTGTCTCTTTTTTAATTTCAGGAATAGCTTTTGTACTCAATAATATCACTTTCGATGAAAAAATAATTGCCAAGATAAAAAAAACAAAAAAAATAAAAGCTATTCTCTCAAAAGATATTTTTAGATATGACTTATTCTCTTTATAAGAAAAGTTTTCATTATATTTATCAGACTTTTCAGAGTGTTCATTAAGTTCACTCATCAATATTAACCATAGCTTCTATTTTTAAATTATCCCTCAGAATTTGAATTGTATTCAAATTTTCTATTTTTTTTTGTATAAATTTATTTTCAAAATAATACTGTTGATATTCGATCAGTTTTTTTGGTGAAGTTAAAATACTATAATCTAATAAAGTAAATTCATAACGGTCTTCTAAAATTCTTATATTTTCTCTTAATTGAAAAATTTCTCTATCAAGTTTTTTTGTAGAATTTTTAGTTAAAGTTGTTGCAAATACTAAAACAACTATAGGTATAAAAAAAAATAATCTTTTCATTAAATTATCTTAGAGCCTCAACATCGGTAAGATTTTTGAATTTTTTTCTAAGTTCAGTAAAATCACATTTATCGTTAGTTTTTATTCCATACCTTAATTTAGCTGATCTTGAAGGTGGGTTTTGTCTGATCTCACTATTACTCGGTAAAATTGGTTTCTTATTTATTAGATTAAAACATTTTTCTGATAGCTCTGCTTCAGGCAAATACCTAGAAGAGTTTCTTTGCTCTGAGTAGTGTTTAAAAAAAAATTTGACAATTCTATCCTCTATTGAGTGAAAACTAACTACAGCTATTATGCCACCTATAGGAATTATATTATACGAATTAATCAAACCATTTATTAACTCACTAATTTCTTTATTCACTAAAATTCTTAATGCCTGAAAAACTTTAGTAGAATTATGAATTTTTGTTTTTTGATATTTTTTAATGTTATCTATAATTTGAACTAAATCCTCTGTATTTATATTTTTTTCACTTCTTTTTTTTACAATTTCTTTAGCAATTTTTTTTGAATATCTTTCATCACCAAACACTTTAAATACCTTAGTAAGATTTTTTTCTTCCATATTTGATATAATATCATGAGCTGAGAAATCATTTATACCCATTTTCATATTAAGTTTTCCACTATTAGTAAATGATAAGCCTTTTTTAGAATTTTTAACCTGGTTAAAAGAATATCCTAAATCGAAAATTATTCCTCTAAGTTTATTGTCTTTTATTTTAATTTTATCTAATTGAGAAAATTTAATATTATAAAATTGAAATCTATTTTTAAATTTTATCTTGAGTTTAGATGCACTAGTTAAAACATCTTTGTCTCTATCAAGTGCAATTATATTATTTTTATTGTTCTCAAGAATTTTTTCTGAATAACCACCTTGACCAAATGTGCAATCAATAAATGTGCCACCATAAAGAGGGGAAATAATGCTAATTAATTCATTTAGCAGAACTGGAAAATGTTTGTTTTCCAGATTTATGGTGGCATTCATTTATTTTATTGAAGACCATTAATTTTTTTGTCTTCTCAAAAATGCTGGAATTTCTAAATCGTCGTCTTCTTCTATTGTTTCCGTTGTTGAAGAAATATCCTCCTCAGTTTCATTAACTGATCCATCAGAATTAAACAGCTCTGGTGTTTCTTCATCAAAATTAAAGTTATCTAATCCGTTTGATGGAGAATTGTTGCCATCATCTGTTTCAATTGAATGATCAGAAACTGTAGATAACTCATTTTCAACTGATTTTGTTTCTTCTTCAACAGCTGAAGTGCTTGCTAGTTCTTCTGAACCACTAATATCAGATGATACTTCGCTCTCAGTTTCAGCTTTTACTTCTTCCTCGATTTTGAGCGCATTAGCCCCATTAGTTATGATTGAACTTTGGTTAGAAAATGTGAAGGCTTGGGAAGAGCTTGTATTAGAAAAATCTGAATATCCAGGATTTCTATTTTGTATTCTATGAACCATATTAATTACTGATTTTGGCTCAGGTTGTTGCCCATCTAGAGAAGTCGCTACGATTGAAACTCTCATTATGCCGTCAAGACTCTCATCTGTAATTGCTCCAATTATTAGTTCTGCCTCTGGATCCACCTCAGCTCTAACTTTATTAACAGCCTCATCTACTTCGAAAAGTTTAAGGTCTTTCCCACCAGTAATATTAACTAATAATCCTTTTGCTCCTTTTAATGTATAATCGTCAATTAAAGGATTACTTATAGCCATCTCTGCAGCTTTAACTGCTCTACCTTCACCTTCAGCTTGACCCGTTCCCATCATGGCCTTACCCATTGAACTCATAACTGTTTCAACATCAGCGAAATCTAAATTAATTAAACCAGGTCTTACCATCAGATCTGTAATACTCTGAACTCCGTGCTTTAAAACATCGTTGGAAAGTAAAAAAGATTCTTCAAAAGTAGTTTGCTCACTTGCAATTTTGAATAAATTTTGATTTGGAACTACAATTATAGTATCTACATGTTTTCTTAATTCCTCAAGACCTTGATTTGCTTTTCTCATTCTTGAAGGACCCTCATATAAAAAAGGCAGGGTAACAACTCCAATTGTTAGAATATTTAATTCTTTAGCAGCACGAGCAATAACATGAGCAGCACCAGTTCCGGTCCCACCACCCATACCTGCAGTTATGAAAACCATATTAGACCCCTGAAGAACATTGACAATTTCATTTAAGGATTCGTCAGCAGCAGCTTCACCTATATCTAATTTTGCTCCAGCACCTAATCCTTTAGTTAAATTTAATCCCATTTGAATTTTAGTTTGCGCATGGCTTACTCTTAAATCTTGAGCGTCAGTATTTACAGCTATAAACTCTACTCCTTGTAAACCTGACTCTATCATTCCATTGATAGCATTACCTCCTGCTCCTCCAATTCCAAGAACTAATATTCTTGGTTTCAACTCTTTTATATCTGGTGTTTTAAAATTAATTGTCATTTACCCCCCGTTAGTTATTAAGTTTTTGCTCCCATTTAAGGTTAGCCCTATTAATGTTAGATTTTTTTCTAGCAGTGACCCTAAATTTTTCAAAACTTGTTGGTTCCCATATTTGGAAGGTTTTTCCCTGACCAACAAATAACATGCTATTTTTTATTTTTGCATGTCTTAATAATTTTTCTGTAATGAGAATTCTTCCCTCGCTATCAAATTGTAAGTTAATACTTTCTGATAGTATTGAGGTTGCAAAATAATCTTTCTTATCCTCAAATGGACTTAAAGTGTCTATTGCATTTGAAATTTTTTCAATTCTATCTTGAGGCCAAGCCTCAATTGACTGATTATTAAATGAAGGAAAACATATGATTCCGTTGTATCCGGTATTAGAGAGATAGTTTCTAAAACTAGCAGGCACGGACACCCTTCCTTTTTTGTCTAATTTGTTTTCGTAAGTAGATAAAAACATAATCCATAAATTCCATATTTGGGATTTTATGGGATATTATGGGTTTTAATTTTAATCGTCAACACCTAATATTATAGTCGAGTATTCTTGATTTGTTCTAAATTTCTGCAATGTAGCTAAATAGAAATTTTGATTTAATTTAATTAGAGATAAGAATTATAAGATTATGATTTTGCCAGATAAAATATAAGCCGGGTTCTGTCGTTTAAACTTATCATTTCTCTAGGCCTTAAATCACTTTAAGGCTCAAGCAACTAACCCAGATGACTAGCCAAAGACTGCTTTTTGTTATTTCTAACTGTGTCATCTCTACTCAGTCTTGCTCCCAGTGGGGTTTTCCATGCGCTAGCTGTTACCAACTTAGCCGGTGTGCTCTTACCACACCTTTTCACCCTTGCCTTGATAAGGCGGTTTATTTTCTGTGGCACTGTCCCTAGGGTTACCCCCGCCAGCCGTTAACTGGCACTGTGTCTTTGTAGAGCCCGGACTTTCCTCTTTAATAAATTAAAGCGATAAGTCATTTATCTGGCAATAGAACAATATAAATTTTTTTTTAAAATTCAATAATTTATTATCTAAGATTATTAAGGTATTTTGCTATCTTAAAACATTCTGAATCTAATTTTCCATCAATCAATTCAGGTCTAAACCTCATCTGAAAGATTTTAATAATTTTTCTTAATTCTTTCAAGTTAGAGTATTCCATACGATAGCCAAATTTTTTTAAATATATAATAAACTTATTTAAATTTAAATGATGCTTTTTACCTCTTAGTGGCCTAAGTGTTTTAGGATTTATATTGTGCCAAATTCCAATTTTATTTTTGCTTAAAAATTTCCAAGGAAATTTTTCTCCAGGATCTATTTTTCTTAACGGTGCTATGTCTGAATGACCTAAAATATTTCTTTTGTTGATTTTATATTTTTTTATACAAAATTTTGAAATCATAATTAAAGATTTGATTTGTTTATAGCTAAATTTCCTGTAACCATGTTTATGACCAGGATTAGAAATTTCAATACCTAAAGATTTATAATTTAAAGACTTTTCATTGCCCCAATTTGATTTGCCAGCATGCCAAGCAATATACAAATCTGGGACCATTTGAATAATTTTTCCAGACGATGTTATATAATAATGACAACTTACATTAGAATCTATACTAGTTAATTTTTTTATTGCTAACTTATCATTTTTCATTCCTGTGTAGTGATAAATTAAATACTTTATTTTTTTTTTATCTCTTTTTTTGATATTAAAATTAGGTGAGTAATTAATGGTCATTTTTTCAACATTTTTCTGCATTATTTCAAACAATTAAATCTTTAAATTAATAGAAGATATAATATAAACGGCTTTAATGAAAAAGATTTTAACAATATTTGTTATTACAGTAATTTCTCAAGTATTTACTTTAAATACATATGCAGGATCAGATGATACGGTAGAAATAAAAAGTAAGGTAAAAGAACAAAGTACTGAAGTTAAAGATTGTTTTGAAACCATTAATAGGGGCATTTTTGCATTTAATCAGGGATTAGATAAAATTTTTTTTAAACCAATTGCGAAGGGTTACAGATACTTGCCTAAACCAATAAGATCAGGAACAAGTAATGCATTGAGCAATCTAACCAACGTTGTGACCATACCAAATAATATTTTACAAGGTCAACTTAAAGAAGCTGGATTAAATACTTTAAGATTTTCTATTAATTCTACACTTGGTATTGCTGGAATTTTTGATGTAGCATCATATTATGGATTAAATAAACTTGAAAAAGAAGATTATGGACAAACCCTTGGAACTTGGGGAGTAAAAGAAGGATGCTATTTTGTACTACCCGTCCTAGGTCCGACTACAGTAAGAGATACAATAGGCTCAATTGCTAACTTTGGAGGAGGCGATGCTTGGTACAATGTAACAGTAGCAAATGACACTAAGTATTTTGAAGATTCAGATTATTATTATTCTAGATTAACTGCAGGAGTAGATTTTAGAGCAAAAAACTTGGAAGCTTTTAATAGTCTTGAGAATAATTCTATTGACTTATATGCGTCTGTTAGGAGCCTA
Organism: uncultured Pelagibacteraceae bacterium; assembly: GCA_902603305.1. Taxonomy (GTDB): domain Bacteria; phylum Pseudomonadota; class Alphaproteobacteria; order Pelagibacterales; family Pelagibacteraceae; genus Pelagibacter. The sequence goes on from CACKUI010000001.1 coordinate 58,660, forward strand.
TATTTACAGGATAGAAAAAGAAAAATTCTAAATTCAGACGAAACTACTGAGACTATGAACGATGATGATTGGGAAGAAATAGATACCCAATAATTATTAATGATTAAGGTTAAAATATTTTCTTTTTTATTTTTAATCCTTTTTTCATTTGATAAATCTATAGCAAAAGAACCAAGTGTATTAATAGCGGAAATAGTTAATGAAGCATCAATTATTTTATCGAGTTCTGACCCTGTAGAATCAAAAATAATTAAATTAAATAATATTGCAGAAACAAATGTAGATATAGAGGGTATTGGAATGTACACATTAGGAAATTACCGCAAAAGTCTTAACGAAGATGAAAAAATTAAATATAACAAACTATTTAAAAGTTATTTCTTAAAAAGTTTTTCTAGTAGATTGGTAGATTACTCTGATCCAAAAATATCTGTAGTTTCTGAAAAAAAAATTAATGAAAAATATACTATCGTTAACACAATTTTAGAAGAAACATCTAAAAATCCAGAAATAAGAATTGATTGGAGAATTTATACAAAAAATCCAAATAGACCTTTAATTAGAGATCTCGTCGTAGAAGGGTTAAGTTTAGCAAGAACACAAAAGGAAGAGTTTAAATCAATTATTCAAAATAATGATGGAGATATAAATTATCTTTTTAGGTCTTTAGAAGAATTTATTATTAAATAGTTGGTGGGCCCGCCAGGACTCGAACCTGGGACCAATACATTATGAGTGTACTGCTCTAACCAACTGAGCTACAGGCCCTAAGTAATTTCCAAATTGATATACAATGTTTAACTTGTACATTCCACATGAAATTAATGTTTAATCAATATTTTTATTTTATCTTAAAAGACTAAGTAAATCAAAGATTATCCTACATTATTTTTCTGAGTGCTGAGTCCTTTGAGAACTCAGGTACTTAATGTCTATCCTTTAGAATTTAATAGATAAGATAAGACAGAAAAATTTTCATAGCCTGTTTTTTTTTCAAAAATTTTTTTACCTTGTTGTTCTAAACGTTTGTCATCTACTTTCATTTGTTATCGCAGGACTCGCTCTTTATTAATTATGTCTAAATTAATTTCCATTGGTTTAGGATGTTTGTAACTATTAATAAGTTTTTTATTGTCATCACTCATCCATTTTCACCATTATTTTTATAGTCCTCATCTCTGAATTGTTTCCTTGTTTAGCAGCTATACATTCAGACTCTTTGATTATATCCCATGAAAGCATACAATAATATTATCTTGATATTAATCATTTATACTTTTGGTTTTTTAAATATTATTGTTAAAAGTACATATTTATATAAAATTTAAATAATACAAAAACTTATGGATGACATATTTTTAAAAATAAAAAATAACGAAAACTTATGCCATTGTAATAAAGTTTCTTTTCAAGATATATTAAATGAAAACGGTCTAAATGTTCCTCAATATGAAATCTATCTAAAAAATAATAATATTGGTAATAAGTGTACTTCATGTTTGCCTGAAGCTGAAATATTATATAACTACATTTACCAAAACAAAGAAAAGATAGAACCTTTTATAAAATTAAAAAAACATACACCAAATAATAATCAAAAGTATAAATTCAATCAAAAAATTAAAAAATTAAAAGAAAATATTTATGAGATAATAGATTTTATTTTACCTAAAAAAGTTCCTGTTTTAAAAGCATATATCCCTGTAATTTCATCAAATAAAATTCAAAGTTATATTGTTAATGGTAATTTTAGTTACCCATTCAATTCGAACAAGACAAAAACTAAATTAATTAATATTAAAGTTTATGATGAAAAAGGTAGTATTTTTTGGAAAATAAAAAAAAGGTTAAAACCAAACGATATGATGCGATTACCAATCCCAAAGTACAATAATGAAAACATATCTGTAGGTTATGCTGAGATTAATTCAAAATTCCTTGAAAAAGGTGATAGAGGAACTTCAAGAATTCACTTGAATGTTATAAGTGATAGTTCTATTTCTCAAGTACATTCAGGATCACCATCGCATATTAAAGAATTATATATTGACTATATAGACAATAAAGAATCTAACGAAAAAGTTTCTTTGATAATTAGTAACGTTTATAACAAAAAAAATCACATAAAAATTTTTGACAAAAATAATGAAATATTAAATATGACTTTAGGTCCCAACCAAAGTCACTTTGTGCAGCTGCCAAAAAAAAATAATTATATATATTATGACAATGAAAGTAATATTAAAACAGTAAGGTTAGAATCTTCTGCTTATACTGGATTAATTCATTTTTTTTATTCACTAAATGAAAATAGTTTTTCAGTAGATCACCTAGACGCAAACCAATATACAGTTTTAAAACATAATCAAAAAATTTTAAAAATGTTAAAATAATAATGGCACATCTATCTTCATATTTATTTACAAATGTTGCAAGTATACCGCCTACTTACAATGTCGAAGTTAGAATTTTTAAACATTCAATAATTGCAAGTATCCAAAATATAAAAGAAGTAAAATCAAATATTGTTGTAAATTTTAAAACAATTTATAATAATAAAATATTTTTTGAGGAAAAATATAAATTGGATTTATTAAATCAAGAAAATAATTTAATTGTATTTAAAACTAAATGTCCAACTGTAGCTAAAGAAGACGAGCTATCATTTATAGAAATTGATGTTTATTCTGAAAATAATGATTTAATTTTTTCTAATAGAGGCTTAGTAAATGGCTATACTTTTTTTTATAAAGATAGTGCCAAATCATATTTAACTGAATTGGTACAAAAATATGGTCATCCAAATATAATTACACAATATCAATTCTTTAATACATTTGTATTTACAAGTCCGAATGTTTTAATTGATAAAAAAAAAGATATATCTGATACAATAGGAATTATAAATCCTTATGAAAAAGACATAATAATAAAAATTACTACAAATCATGGTAATGAAATAAAACAAAAAATTAAAGCCAGATCTGGTAAAAAAATATTTTTAGATCAAATTATAGAAACCAAGGATTCCAAGTGGGAAGGCTGTATACACATTACAGGTAATAATAGAGTATTGGCCAATATTTTTAAAACATCAATTAAAAACAGGTATTTAATTCATGATGCCGAACATTTGGATTATTATTTTCCTGATAAAAATTATATAGGCTCATTTAAATATTTAAGATCAAAAATAGCTAACTTCTTATTCAAAAAAGGAATGATTAAAAAAGCAAGAAAAGAATTCTAAAAAATGATTTTTATATCTATGTGTATTTATGAATTTATTATTAACATGTCTATCATGACTCATCATTTCAATGACAAGTGTTATCTTTGAAATTCAAAAAACACTGTTTCTTATTGATTTTTATTGATATACATTTTGTTGATTAAATTATTCATTTAATTATGTAAGATCGGTAATTGAAACATTATGAATTTAATGCTCTTACCAACTGAGCTGAAGGCCCTACTCGGAGTAAGTTTCTACCTTTTTTTTCTAACTCGTCCAAGTTAAGAAAATTTTTATTTATTATTCTATCTATATAATTTAACAAAGTAAATTATGAATAAAATTTTTAAACTTATAAAGTACATATTTCCAATAACTTTTGAGAAATTAGATCAAAAAAGAGTTAGATTTAAAAATAGAAAATCTATCAAATGGGCCTCGCAAAGGTCAGAAGATGCTGATGAATTCATGAAAAATATTGACAAAGATGTGTATGAAAAAACTATAAATTTTAGAAATAATTTTAAATTAAATGCTGATACTATTTTATCTAAATTAGACACTTGGCAGGGAGGTGGCGGTGCATATGATTTGCTATATTTTCTTATAATGAAAACAAAACCATTAATAGTTGTTGAGACCGGTGTTGCGTCTGGTTGGAGTTCAAATGCCATATTATCTGCATTTGAGGATGTAAATACTCAAAAGAGTCATTTATTTTCAAGTGATCTTCCTTATTATAATACTGAAGAGTCAAAAAAAACAATCGGAATTTTAATTGAAGAAAAGTATAAAAAAAATTTGACGTTATGTATTAGAGGAGATAGAGAGTGTTTGGATAAATTTCAAAGCATTTTGAAAGAAATTCACCTATTTCATTATGATAGTGATAAATCATATGAAGGTAGGAAATTTGCATGGGATAAACTGAATTCAAAGTTTAGTAAAAATTCTATTATTATTTTTGATGATATAGACAATAACTTTCATTTCAGAGATTTAGTAGAAGAGTTAAAAGTTGAATATAAAATATTTAAATTTCAAAATAAATATGTTGGAATATTTATTTATGGAGGAAAATTTAAATTAAATAATTTTTCTGAAAAATGAAAACTGGTGGGCCGTGTTGGTTACGCTCCAACTACCCCTGCAATGTCAATGCAGTACTCTACTATTGAGCTAACGGCCCATTAACTTTCTAAGAAACTTTTTAGCTGCTTAGACCTACTAGGATGCTTAAGTTTTCTAAGTGCCTTAGCCTCAATTTGTCTTATTCTCTCTCTTGTAACTGAAAACTGCAAACCAACTTCTTCCAAAGTATGATCTGTATTCATGCCAACTCCAAATCTCATTCTTAAAACTCTTTCTTCTCTTGGGGTTAAGGTTGAAAGTATTTTTGTAGTTGCTTCACTTAAATTCGATTTAATCGCTTGTTCTAAGGGCGCTAATGCTTTTGTGTCCTCAATGAAGTCGCCTAAACTACTATCTTCCTCATCACCGACAGGTTTTTCTAAAGATACAGGTTCTTTTGAAATTTTTAAAACTTTTCTAACTTTTTCAAGTGGCATTCTCAATTTTTTTGCTAGTTCTTCCGGGGTTGCCTCTCTGCCAAATTCACTTAATATTAACCTTTGTGTCCTGACAATTTTGTTGATTGTTTCAATCATATGAACAGGAATTCTTATCGTTCTTGCTTGATCTGCAATTGATCTGGTTATTGCCTGCCTTATCCACCATGTAGCGTATGTAGAAAATTTATATCCCCTTCTATATTCGAATTTATCTACAGCTTTCATCAATCCTATGTTCCCTTCTTGTATCAAATCTAAAAATTGCAATCCTCTATTTGTATATTTTTTAGCAATTGAAATTACTAATCTAAGGTTTGCTTCAACCATTTCTTTTTTAGCAATTCGAGACTCTTTTTCACCTTTTTGAATTCTACTTACCATTAGTTTATATTCAGTAACTGAAATTCCAAGCTTAATACTTATATCAACCAACCTATCTCTTGTATTTTTAAATTCTAATTTGTATTTTGATAAAAATTTCTTCCATACATCATTGGTATCTAAAAAAGTTTTTAATTTAGGATTAATTTCATTACCGACATAAAATTTTACAAATTCATCTCTATGAATTTTTTCATTAAGAGCAAGCCTCAATAAATTTCCTTCTAAAGATATTATCTTACGGTTTTCAACATAATGTTTTTGAACTAATTCCTCTAATACAGACGGAGACAATTGGAGAGATTTTATATTCTCTATTATATCTTCTACAATTTTTTTATAATTTTTTTCTTTAGAAGTGGAAAACTGTTTAGAATTTAATGTGCATTCTAATTTCTCTTTTTGATATTTAATAAGTTTATTGTATTCTTTAGTTAAATTAAAAATAGTTTGCAAAACTTTTGGCTTAATTTCTGTTTCCATTGCTGCAAGAGTTGGGTTGAATTCATCTTCTTCAACACTATTACTTGTTTCCTCTCCATTCTGATTATCATTGCCATTATCTGATTTTTTTTGTTTCGCACTTTGACCAGTGTCTTCATCCTCCATATAGTTTGTATCAATATCAATAATTTCTCTAACTAAAATTTCATCGTTTTGTAATTTTTTATTCCACTCAAAAAACTGCTGAGCCGTTATTGGACTTTGTGAAAGTGCATTTAACATCACATCTTTTCCTGCCTCTATTCTCTTTGCAATTGCAATTTCACCTTCTCTTGAAAGAAGCTCAACACCTCCCATTTCTCTCAAATACATTCTTATAGGATCATCACTTTTTTCAGTAGACTTTCCTTCTTCTTTTGATCCATTATCTTTTTTTCTAAGAACTTTAAAGTCAGCTTTTTTTTCAACAAGTATTATTTTTTCATTCAAAATATGAATGAAGGCCTGCTCTAAATTTTCGTTTGATAGATTTCTTTTTCCTAAAGATTTATTTAATTCCTCATACGTGATGAAACCCCTATGGACACCTCTGCCCATTAATCTTGCAAATGATTTTGTAATTATACGTTCCACAATAAAAAAGTTCAGGATGTATATAATGCTTAAATTAAAAAAATCTATTGGATTCTGGTTGTTATTTAATTGGTTTTTTGCAGTTTTTTAAGCTCTTTTAACTCATTAAATGTTACTTCACTCAAATCTTTCGAAAATCTTGATTCTAGCTCCTCAATTCTTATTTCTAACTCATAATTTTTTAAATCCCTTATTATCTCGGATAAAATTTCAAGAATTTTTTGATCGTTGTTTAAGTTTTTAATTAAAATATGCTTAATAGATGCATATTTTAGAACTCTATCTATCAAACCCTGATCAATTTTTAAACTTTCTAAATCAGAATTTTCAAAAGTATTTGTTTGGTCAATAATTTCTTTAAGTAATAATTTATTTTCGCTACTAAATAGTTTTACATTTTCAATTAAATTAAAATTATCTCTTATAAGCTCAGGCTTTTTTAGTAAAATATATAGAAAAGAAAATTCCTTTATATCAATGGCTGATAAAGACTTTGTTTCATTATAATAATTCTGAGTTGATTTAAGTGATTTTGTAAATTTTGTGTAGTTTTTATTATATTTAAAGTTTGTATTTGGTGTTAATTCAGAAATTTTTTCTAAGAAATATTCAAGCACATACTTTCTAATGAATTCATCTTTAATTGTTGATGAAATTGATCTTAATTTTTTTTCAAAGATAGCTCTGGATGAAGGGTTATCATTCATTTCTTTCGAATAATGATTAAATATAAATTTATGAATAGGCACAGAGTTATTTTTAGTAAAATTTTTAAAAAAATCCTTTCCCTTTTCACTTACAAAACTATCAGGATCATGTTTGTCAGGTAAAAATAAAAACGAAATTTCTTTTTCCGGTTTTAATTCAACAATAGAATTTTCTGCTGCTCTTAAAGCTGCTTTATATCCACTTTCGTCACCATCAAAACAAACAGTTATATGTTGGAAAAATTGATTAAGAGTTAATATTTGCCTTATAGTTAAAGAAGTGCCCAGATTTGCAACTACATTTTCCACTTTGTTTTTACTAAGACCAACCACATCCATATAGCCTTCAACAAGAAATATGTTATCAATATTGTTTGAAAGTTTTCTTGTAAAATCTAGATTATAAAGATTAGATCCTTTTTTGAAAAATGGAGTTTCTGGTGAGTTAATATACTTAGCAAGGTACTTATTATCTTTTAATATTCTACCTCCAAGAGCTATTGGATCACCTGAAATATTATTTATTGGAAAAATTAATCTTTCTCTAAACCTATCTACATATTTTTTTTTATTTTCGTCAAAATAAAACAATCCTGTTTCTTTGATTTCACTTTCAGTAAATTCCTTAAAAATCTCTTCTTTAAAGTTTTCATCATTTGAAACATATCCAATTTTAAATTTCTTTACTTCTTCAATAGTTAAATTTCTATTTTTTAAATAATCCTTTGCTTCCTTTGCTAAAGGGTTTTTAAAAAGATCTTGATGATAAAATTCAACATATTTTGCATATATCAATTTATATTTGTTCCACTTTTCTTCTCTGATCTCATCCTCTCTTGAAAATGTATAAGGCCTCATCCCTGCTAAATTTGCTAAATATTTGACTGACTCTCCAAATTTATAATTTTGAGTCTTCATTACAAAATCAAAAATATTTCCATGCTCTGCAGTACTAAAGCAATGATAAAATTCCTTTTCATCATTTACTGTGAATGATGGTGTTTTTTCAGTCTTAAATGGCGAAAGGCCAACATATTCCTTTCCTCTCTTTTTTAAATTAACTGTTTTTGAAACTACGGTTGAAATTTTTAGTCTAGTTTTTATTTCTTGTAAGTACTCTTTTGGGTATTTCATTTTTGATTTAATAATTCTTTTATAATTGCTCCTGCTTTAGAAAAATCGATACTGTCAGCATTATTTTTCTTTAATTCACCCATAACTTTTCCCATATCCTTAATTGAGTTTGCGCCTGTTGATTTAATCACTTCTTCACAAATTTTCTTGGTATCCTCCTCGCTAATCTGTTTAGGTAAATATTGGCTAATTGTTTCAACTTCTTGCTCTTCTATATCCTGAAGATCCTTACGATTATTTTTTTTATACAATTCAATTGATTCGCTACGCTGTTTAATCATTTTTTTTAATAACTTCTTAATATCTTCATCATTTGTTTCTTTTTTTTCTGGCCCAGATCTGTTGTTAATATCTAAATCTTTAATACCGGATAAAATTAACCTGTAAGTTGATATTTTATTTTTATCTTTAGATTTTAATGCTGTTTTGTAGTCTGACTCTATACTTTCTCTTAATGACATGTTTAATTTTAGCGTATTAAAAATATTCTTCAAAAGGAAAAATATTTTTTTTACGAAATATACATTAGATGTGTTGCGCAAAAAAAGGTTTTATTGTATAGACCTTTAACTCATGAGTTGTAATTGATCAAAAAACAAAAAAATAAAATTGCAATTAATCATCAATTTCCTACAGGTATTTTAGTTCTGGATAACAAGCTAGTTTTCAAAGGCATTGGGCTAGGATATCAAGGAACTTCAACTGGAGAGGTTTGTTTTAATACATCTTTAACAGGATATCAGGAAATTATATCAGACCCATCTTATGCTGGACAAATTATAAACTTTACATTTCCTCATATTGGAAACGTTGGGACCAATAATGAGGATTTAGAGTCTGATAAAATTTGGACGAAAGGTGTAATATTTAATTCCGAAATTACTTCTCCATCAAATTATAGGGCATTAAAGACATTAGATGCATGGCTTAAAAAAAATCAAATAGTTGGATTAACTGGATTAGATACTAGAAGCTTAACAAACTTTATTAGAGATAAGGGTGCTCCAAAAGGTACCATTACAAATAATAAAAAAGGTAAATTTAACATTAAAAAACTAACAAATATGTCAGTTAAATGGCCTGGCTTAAATGGATTAGATCTTGCTAAAGAAGTATCAACAAAAAAAACTTATATATGGAAAGGGTTTAGAACGTGGAAAAAGGATATCGGATATCAAAAGAATAAAAAAAAGAAATTTAAAATTATCGCAGTTGATTATGGGATAAAGAAAAATATTTTAAGATATTTCGCAGATTATAACTGTGAGGTAAATGTAGTCTCTTGTAAATTAGCTGCTGATGAAATTGTGAAATTAAAACCTGATGGTATTTTTTTATCAAATGGGCCTGGAGATCCAGCAGCTACTGGAAAATATGCAATTGATACGGTTCAAAAATTAATTAAATTAAATTATCCTATATTTGGAATTTGCCTTGGTCATCAGATTTTAGCTTTGGCTTTAAATGCAAAAACAAAAAAAATGAAATTAGGTCATAGAGGTGCCAATCATCCAGTCAAAAATTTAATAAATAATTCAGTTGAGATTACAAGTCAAAATCATGGATTTGTTGTTATAGAAAAAAGCTTATCTAAAAATATTCAAATTACTCATAAGTCACTCTTTGACGATACTATTGAGGGAATTAAACTGAAAAACAAACCTGTCTTTTCTGTTCAGTATCATCCAGAAGCAAATCCTGGACCTCAAGATAGTCAATATTTATTCAAAAACTTTATTCAAGATGTAAAAAAACATGCCAAAAAGAAAAGATATTAAAAAAATATTAGTAATTGGAGCAGGCCCAATAATAATTGGACAAGCATGTGAATTTGATTATTCGGGTACACAAGCTTGTAAGGCTCTTAAAGATGAGGGTTTTGCGGTAGTATTAATAAATTCAAATCCTGCAACTATTATGACTGATCCTGGAGTTGCTGATAAAACCTATATTGAACCAATCACACTTCCTGTTTTAGAAGAAGTTATTAAAAAAGAGAAACCTAACGCAATTTTACCAACAATGGGAGGACAGACAGCATTAAATTTAGCAATAAGTGCTGAAAAAGCTGGACTGCTTAAAAAATACAAAATCGAATTGATAGGTGCAAAGTCCAAGGCAATTGAAAATGCTGAAGACCGTAAAAAATTTAGAAAAAATATGTCTGACATTGGTTTAGATCTGCCAAAATCAAGAATTATAAATCACTTTAAGGATGCAGCTAAATGTTTGAAGGAGATAGGATTACCAGCAATAATTAGACCATCTTTTACTTTGGGTGGTTTGGGAGGGGGAATCGCTAAAAACAAAAAGGATTTCTTTAAACTTGTCAAAACTGGGATGAATGAGTCCCCTCAAAATCAGGTTTTAATCGAGGAGTCATTGGAAGGCTGGAAAGAATTTGAAATGGAGGTTGTAAGAGACAAAAAGGATAACTGTATAATAATTTGTTCAATAGAGAATGTCGATCCGATGGGAATCCATACTGGGGACTCTATCACAGTTGCTCCTGCATTAACCTTAACTGATAAAGAATACCAGGTCATGAGAAATGCATCTATTGCCTGCTTAAGAAAAATTGGAGTTGAAACGGGTGGATCAAATGTTCAGTTTGCAATAAATCCAAGAAATGGAAGAATGGTTATAATAGAAATGAATCCAAGAGTATCAAGGTCCTCTGCTCTTGCATCAAAAGCAACAGGTTTCCCAATCGCTAAAGTAGCAGCTAAACTTGCAGTGGGATACACTTTAGATGAATTAAAAAATGAAATTACAAAAGTAACTCCAGCTTCATTTGAACCAACAATTGATTATGTTGTTACAAAAATACCAAGATTTACATTCGAAAAGTTTTCAGATACTAAAGTAATGCTTGGAACTTCAATGAGATCTGTTGGTGAGGCAATGGCAATTGGAAGAAATTTCAAAGAATCTTTTCAAAAAGCTTTGGTATCTTTAGAAACTGGACTTTCTGGATTGGATAATTTTTTTAACTACTCTAGAAAAGATATTATAAAAAATTTGAAAGTTAATATTCCAAATAGACTTTTATTAATTGCTGAAGCTTTTAGAAAAAATATTTCTTTAGATAAAATATATAAATTATCAAATGTTGATCCTTGGTTTTTAAATCAAATTAAGGATCTCGTAGATGAAGAAAAAAATATAAAAAAGAAAGGTTTACCTAAAACATATAATGGATTTAATAGAATAAAATCTATTGGCTTTTCAGATAAAAAGTTGTCAAAAATCACCGGAATAAAAGAACAAATTGTTAGATCTAAAAGGGTTGCGCTAAAAGTTTTACCTGTATTTAAAAAGGTAGATACTTGTGCAGCGGAATTTAAATCCTTTACTCCATATATGTACTCCACATACCAAAGAAATTTTTCATTAAATACAGAGTGTGAGTCAAATCCTAGCAATAAAAAAAAAATAATAATACTTGGAGGGGGTCCAAATAGAATTGGACAAGGTATAGAGTTTGATTATTGTTGTTGTCAGGCAAGCTTTTCTCTGAAAGAAGCTGGATTTGAAACAATAATGGTTAATTGTAACCCTGAAACAGTTTCAACAGACTATGACACCAGCGATAGACTATATTTTGAACCACTGATTGAGGAATATGTTCAAAATATTATTCTAAAAGAAAAATCAAAGGGAAATCTTATAGGGATTATTGCTCAATTTGGAGGCCAAACTCCTATTAAATTAGCAAAATTTCTACATGAGAATGAATTACCAATACTTGGTACTCAATATACTTCCATTGATCTTGCAGAGGACAGAGATAGATTCAGAGATTTATTAATTAAATTAAAGTTAAAACAAGCAGAAAGTGGAATTGCTAACAAATTTGATCAAGCAATTAAAATAAGTGAAAAAATCGGACTGCCAGTTGTTGTTAGACCTTCATATGTTTTAGGTGGAAGAGCAATGGAAATTGTTCATGATAAAAGCCAACTTAAAAAGTTTATTAATGAGGCTTTTAAAGCTTCTGAACAAAATCCTATTTTAATCGATAAATTTATAGATCACGCTATGGAAGTTGATGTGGATGCTATCTCTGATGGTAAAGATGTTTATGTTGCTGGTATTATGCAGCACATTGAAGAGGCGGGAGTACATTCTGGAGACTCTGCTTGTTGTCTACCTCCAGTTTCTATCAAAGATAATATTATAAAAGAAATTAAAATACAAACGAGAAAATTAGCTTTAGCATTAAAAGTTAAAGGACTTTTAAATATTCAATTTGCAATTAAAAAAGATGAAATATTTGTTATTGAGGTAAATCCAAGAGCAAGCAGAACAGTTCCATTTGTATCGAAAGCTAATGGGATTCCATTGGCCAAAATTGCATCAAGAATAATGGCAGGTGAAAAACTTTCAAAATATAAGTTAAAATATAAAACAAATAAAAAATTTGCTGTTAAAGAGGCTGTATTTCCATTTAACAAATTCCCAGATAGTGATCTATTACTTGGACCAGAGATGAAATCAACAGGTGAAGTGATGGGATTTGATGATGATTTTGGAATGGCAATCGCTAAAAGTCAAATTGCAGCAGCAAACTCCCTTCCTACTAAAGGTTTAGCATTTTTATCTGTAAAAGATTCACACAAACAAGAGATTGTTGGTGTTGCTCAAAGATTAATAAAACTTGGATTTACTTTATCAGCTACAAGTGGAACCGCAGAAATATTAATAAAAAATGGAATGAAATGTAGAAAAATCAACAAAGTAAGTAGTGGTAAACCACATATAGTTGATGTTTTAAATTCTAAAAAAATTGCTTTAGTTATAAATACAGGTGGTGGAAATAGTGAAAGCAGAATTAATGATGCTGTAGCTCTAAGAAGAGGAACTTTAGCAAATAAAATTCCTTATTGTACTAACATGTCAACCGCATACTCTTTTTTGGAAGCAATAAACTCTCTTAAAACAAAGAAAATTAGTGTTAAAGCACTCCAAGAAAATTAGGTATCGACGACCATAGTATCTTTAGATCCTCCACCTTGTGAGCTATTAACTATAGTGCTTCCTTTTCTCAATGCAACTCTTGTTAGTCCACCTGTTGTGACATAAGTTGATTTACCATTTAATACAAAAGGTCTTAAATCCAAATGTCTCGGCTCAATTCCATTTTCTGATATAGTTGGTGTTGTGGATAATATCTCTAAAGGTTGTGCAACAAAATCTCTAGGATTCTTTTTAATTTTCTTTATAACTTCCTCTCTCTCTTTTTTAGGAGCCTTAGGTCCTATCATTATTCCGTAACCTCCAGAAGCATTTGCAGGTTTGACTACTAGTTTAGAAATATTTTCAATTACATGCTGTCGATGAACCTTATCTTCGCAAAGAAATGTTTCAACTTGGTTTAATATTGGTTGTTCACCCAAATAATAGACGATCATTTTATTCACATAAGAGTAAACCGCCTTATCATCAGCTACACCGGTTCCAAGTGCATTAATTATTCCGACGTTCCCTTTTTTCCAACATTTAAACATACCGGGGACACCGATTAACGAATTTTTATTAAATACCTTAGGGTCAAGAAACGTGTCATCTAATCTTCTATAAATACAATCAACTTTTAATTTTCCTTTAACTGTTTTCATATAAACATAATCATTTTCAACGAATAAATCTTTACCCTCAACTAAAGCTATGCCCATCTGCTCAGCTAAAAAGGAATGTTCAAAGTATGCCGAATTATAAATTCCAGGGGTTAAAACCACCATATGAGGGTTATCAGTTTTTTTTGGTATACACTCGATCATGCTTTGATAAAGTTTATTTGAATATTGATGAATGGATGCAACCTTATATCTTGTAAATAATTCTGGAAATACATCACGCATCACCATTCTATTTTCTAACATATAAGAAACTCCAGATGGAACACGTAAATTATCTTCAAGAACTAAATATTCTCCATTTATATTCCTAATTAAATCTACACCTGAGATATTTGCCCACGCTTTAAATTTTGGAGAAATTCCATCACATTCTTTAAGATAATATGGTGAGTTAAAGATTAAGTTTTTTGGTACCACTTTATCTTTAAAAATTTTTTTCTTATTATAGACATCATCAATAAACAAGTTTAATGCTTTTACCCTTTGAACTAAGCCTCTAGAAATTTTATTCCATTGTGTCTTAGGAATTATTCGAGGAATAATATCTAATGGCCATTTTTTTTCCTCAGCTCTATTGTTTGCTGCATAAACTCTAAAATTTATTCCTCTAGCACTTATCGTACTTTGACAATTTTTTTCAATTTCTTGGAGTTTTTTAGTTCCATGTCTTTCTAAAATACCAGACATTATTCTTGCGTGTTTTCTAAGCTTATTATCTTCCGTTAAATATCCATCATAAGCGGATTTAGCATCGTAGTTTTTCCAAAATGAAGTTACCATACTTAAGATTTTTTATTAAATAAATTTGCAAAACAAATGCTAATATTAAATATCAGCTATGACATAAAAGGTTTGAAAAATATGGCTTTTTTAAATAAGAATTGGTAATGACATATTGTATAGGAATTAAAACAAACGAAGGATTGGTATTTGCATCAGACTCGAGAACTAATGCAGGTTTAGATAACGTAAATATATATTCTAAAATGTTTACACATGATGTTGGGGATAGAACAATAGTAATTGTTACATCAGGAAATTTAGGAACATCACAGGCAGTCTATAAATCAATAGAAAAAGATTTAGGTAGTTCATCTGGAATAATGAATTTAAATACTTGCAAAGATTTTGAACAAATAGCTTCTTATGTAGGTGCATTAAATATAGAACATTCATCTCCTCAAGGAATAAATACAGATAATGTTCTTTTAGGTTCTACTTTTATAATTGGTGGACAAATTAAAGGTCAAAGGCCAGAGTTATATTTGATTTACCCACAAGGAAATTACATACGACCAGCAGACAGTAAACCCTATCTTGTTATTGGAGAGGTTAAATATGGAAAACCAATACTTGATAGAGTTATAAAACCAAATGTTTCAATTGGAGATGCATCTAGGTGTGCTTTGATATCAATGGACTCAACATTAAAAAGTGACCTTACTGTGGGTCCACCAATAGATTTTGCCATATATAAAAAAGATGAAAATAAATTAGCCTCTTTGAAATGTTTAAGTTTAAATGATGAGGATTATTCAAAAGTTTGTAATACCTGGTCTGAGGGGATTTTTAAAGTCTTTGATACATTTCCAAGGTTCGATTGGGAAAATTAACTATCTACTTTCCAATCTGTTTCAAAAGTAACATAATTAACTTGTAAACATCTTCTCTCTTTGATTATTTCTTTTTTTTCCATCCCATGCCACGTATCAGGGCCACTTGAAAAAAAATATCCATAATTGTCTTTATAAGGCAATGTTTTTATGAGATTTAAATTATTGTCATAAAAATCTGTTCCCAAATCCTCACTTTCATTATGTTTATTTACAAATAGCAAACAAGACATAAGTTTCTCTTTTATATCACAATGTGGTTTTAACCAGAAACCTTCTCGATCACAAATTACTTCGACTCTCACATATGAATTTGATAAATCTTTATTGATTAATTCAGATATTTTTTGATAGGTTTTTTTATTCTGAAGTTCTTTGATTAAATTGGTAAGTCCAGGGAATTCATTTGAATTTTCCTTAGTTACAAAACATCTAAATTTTAAGGCCTTTCCTCCATCTGAAATTCCTTCTCTAAATTTTCCTTCTCCTCCATCAATTGCTCTAGTGCCATCGTAATTAAGATTATGTTTTGCAGGATCAGAAATATCTGCTGTTATTATCTCATTTATTTGAATATCAGTGAGGGGTTTGTTTAACTCCCAATGTACAAATGGACTATCAAATTTTTTTGAATTATTAAGTATCGAATTTAAATAGGACATCAATTATTTATTTTCTCTTTAATAATTTTCGCAACCCTATTAGTTTCATCAAGTTTTTCATAGGTCCAAGTTTCTATTTCTTCTCCGAGGTTTCTTGTAATATTTAATTCTCTAAATAAATTTCTAAATCTTTGAAATCTTATATCATTTTTTCTGGGTAAAATATTTGCAATATAAACGGGTTTTCCAGTTAAGGCAGCCTCAGAAATCATTGAACTAGAGTCGCAAGTTACTATTATATTCTCAGATATAGCCAATGCAGATAAGTAAGCTTTTTTATCAACATTCATTATAACTGTGTGATTTTCACCAAAAAATTCTTTTGCATAATGAATAGTATTTAATGGTGTTCTCATTGATGGGATAACAACAATTTGAAAATCATGTTTTTTTAAAAGTTTATAAAAAATTGAAAAAATATGTTTCATATTCTTAGTTGAATAGTCGTAGTATTTTGTTGGACCACCCATTATTAAACACCAAATTTTTCTATGGTCTTTTTTTATGAAGGCATTTAGATAATCCTTACTCTCTAATATTTCATTTTCTGAAAGGTAATGGAGGGCTCCTTTTGTGGTAATAACATTAGATCCATTAATTCCATCATGCTCTGGTGCAACTATAAAATCAAAGTAATTAAAGTTTATTTTTGGGTCTTGAATATGAATATTAGAGACTTTTTTATTTGAAATACTTTTCAAATGAATAGATGGAATTATACTTTTTCTTCCGCAAGATATAATTAAATCATAATCTGATTGATTAATTTTTTTATATACTCTTTGAGAAATTGGCGTAAATTTTGGTGGAATTAACTTCCATAAATTATTTAGTTCAACCTTATGGTGAGTAAAATCTATATTCAAAGCTTTAGCTAAGCCTTCAACCTGGCTCAGCATTCCGTGCATACCCTCGGTCAATAAAATACCTTTTAATTTGCTCATTATTAACTATATAGACCTCTATGAGTGAAAAACCAACTAAACATACAAAAGTGTTAATAATTGGATCTGGTCCAGCAGGCTACACTGCTGCAGTTTATGCAGCAAGAGCTATGCTGAAACCAATGCTAGTTGCAGGTATGCAGCCAGGTGGTCAACTAACAATTACAACTGATGTTGAGAACTATCCAGGTTTTGCTGATGTTATACAAGGACCATGGTTAATGGAACAAATGAGAGAGCAAGCAAAAGCAGTAGGAACTGATTTAGTTGAGGATCATATTCAATCAGTAAATCTAAAATCTAAACCTTTTGAAGCAATAGGAGATGGTGGACAAAAATATACTGCAGACTCAATTATTATTTCAACAGGTGCACAAGCAAGATGGTTAAATATTGAGTCAGAAGAAAAATTTAAAGGGTTTGGAGTTTCGGCATGTGCAACATGCGATGGTTTCTTTTTTAAAGATAAAACAGTTGCAGTAGTTGGTGGTGGTAATGCAGCAGTTGAGGAGGCAATGTTTCTAACAAAATTTGCATCAAAAGTACAATTAATTCACAGAAGAAATGAACTAAGAGCAGAAAAACTTTTACAAAAAAAATTAATGGAAAATAAAAAAATTGAGATTATTTGGGACTCTGTTGTTGAAGAAGTAACAGGTGATAGTGAACCAAAAAATGTAAAAGGTTTGAGAATTAAAAATGTTAAAACTAATGAAACATCAGAATTAAAAATAGATGGTTTGTTTATAGCTATTGGCCACGATCCTGCAACTGCACTTTTTAAGGATCAATTAGAAATGGACAATACAGGATATTTAATTACTAAAAGTGATTCTACAGAAACAAATATTCCGGGTGTTTATGCTGCTGGAGATGTTAAAGATAAAATTTATCGGCAAGCTGTAACAGCAGCAGGAATGGGCTGTATGGCTGCATTAGAAGCTGAGAAATATTTGGCTTCAAATTAGTTAAATATAATCTATAAGAGTTAAATGGAAAATATTGTTAAGCAAATACAATTATTGGCGTTAGTAATAATCCTTATAGCTACAATAATTGCATTTGGTATAGAAGTTTATCAAATGATTTCCATTCAAAAAGTTACACTTGCTGATCTGTTACTACTCTTTCTATACTTAGAGGTATTGGCTATGGTTAGAGTATTTTGGGAAAGTCAATCAATTCAAATTACCTTGCCATTATTTATTGCGATAACTGCCTTATCAAGATTTATTATTTTGCAAGGAAAATCAATAAATCCAGAAGTATTACTATATGAAGCTGGAGCAATTGTTTTAATTGCTATAGCAATACTTGTTTTAAGATTTAGAAATTCACCATTATTTGGTTTAGAAAAAAAGAAAAAAACTAAATAGTTTATTCACCATATGAGCGGCAAAGTATTATTAACTGGAATTAGTGGTTTTGTTGCAAAACATGTGGCTATAGAATTGTTGAATTCAGGCTTTGAAGTTTTAGGAACAGTGAGGAATAAAAACTCAATAGATCAAACCAAAAAAACATTAGAAGAGAATAATGTTTCAACAGATAAATTATCATTTATAGAATTAGATTTGCTGAAAGACGATGGTTGGAATGAAGCTGCAAAAGGTTGTAAATATATCATTCATGTTGCCTCTCCTTTCCCATTAAAAGTTTCAAATGATAGAGAGTCACTTACTCCAGCTGCAAAAGATGGAACTTTAAGAGTTTTAAATGCTGGAATAAATGCAGATGTGGAACATATTGTAAAAACATCATCTATAGTTTGCATGTATAGAAAACCAAATAGAACAAACCCTTATACATTTGGTGAAAATGATTGGACAGACTTAGAATGGAATAAAACTACAGATTATTTTGTATCTAAAACCAGAGCCGAAATAGCTGCTTGGGAGCTAATGGAGAGTAAAGGTATTAAAAATAAACTAACTTGTATCAACCCAGGTTTTGTCTTGGGAGACTTTTTGAATGAGAAAAGTTGTACATCAATGGAATATGTTAAACAATTACTTCAGGGTAAATACCCGGCAGCTCCAAAATTTTCAGTCATGATATCTCATGTTAAAGATATTGCCAAAGCACATGTTTTATCTTTAAATAATAAAAAAGCTGAAGGTAGAAGATTAATTGTTGGGTCCGGAGTAAAATCTATACTAGAATTGTCAAAAATAATGGCTGAAAATATTCCAAGTCATGCAAAAAAGCTTCCTAAAAAAGAATTACCTAATTTTATGGTTAAACTTATAAGTTATGTAGACTCAAGTGCAAAAAATTTGGTTCCTGATCTGGGACTTAGAATGCAAACAAACTCAACTTATGCTGAAGAAATTCTTGAAATGAAATTTATAGAACCAGAAGTTTCAGTAGTTGATGCAGCAAAATCAGTAATTAGACTAAATTTAGCCTAAACTTTCACAAAAACGCTTAATTCGATCCATAGCAATCTTTAATTTTTTCATTGATGTTGCGTATGAAATTCTAAAATAACCATCAAGTCCAAATGCAGAACCTTGGACTACAGCTACATTCTGTTTTTCAAGAAGTTTTTGTACAAAATCTGTATCATTTTTTATTTTTGTTTTTTTTCCAATTAACGCTTTACAACTTGGGAAAACATAAAACGCGCCTTTTGGCATTAAACAAGTAATCCCTGGAATACTATTTAAATAATTCACAACAAAATTTCTTCTGTCACTAAAGGATTTAGCTCTTTTTTTAATAAAGCTTTGAGTTCCATTCAAAGCTTCAACGGCAGCTGCCTGACTTATAGATGATGGATTAGAAGTCGATTGCGACTGGATTTTTCTTATTGCAGCTATGATATTTTTAGGACCAGCTGCATAACCAATTCTCCAACCAGTCATTGCATATGCTTTGCTTACCCCATTCATTGTAAGTGTTCTATCTTTAAGTTTTTTTAACTGTGCAATTGTAAAAAATTTAAAATTATCAAATTTTACATGCTCATAAATATCGTCACTCAAAATTAAAATATTCTTATTTTTTAATAATATATTTCCTAAATTAATTATTTCTTTTTTTGTATAAGCCGCACCAGTTGGGTTTGAAGGAGAATTTAATATTATCCATTTGGTTTTTTTTGTAATAGCTTTTTTAAGTTTGGTAGGCGTTAATTTAAATCCATCTTCTTCTCCACATTTTATAAATTTTGGTTTCCCCCCAGCGAGCAAAACCATATCTGGGTAAGATACCCAAAACGGAGCTGGAATAATAACTTCATCACCTTTATTTAATGTTGCTACAAAAGCATTATATAAAACTTGTTTTCCACCAGTACCTACTGTTATCTGGTCTGAGGTATAAGTTAAGTTATTTTCCCTTTTAAACTTTTTAATTACTGCATTTTTAATTGCAGGTGTTCCATCAACTGGCGTATATTTAGTATCCCCTATTCTAATTGCTTTAACTGCTGCCTTTTTTATATTATTAGGTGTGTCAAAATCAGGTTCACCTGCGCCTAAAGCAATTACATCTTTGCCTGCAGCTTTCAATTCTCTTGCTTTCTGAGTGACTACTATCGTTGGTGAAGGTTTAATTCTTTTTAAACTGTTTGATATTATGCTCATTGAAAATAGTTTATATTCTATTACTTTATTTAATATATGGAAAATACTTATCAAGATTTAATTACAGATATTCAAAGTAAAAATCCAAAAATTGGTGGAAAACTTGAAGGTGGAAAGAAATTCAAAATTAAATCAGATTTTAAGCCAGCTGGTGACCAACCAGAAGCTATTAAAAATTTAGTAAAAGGCGCTAAGAAGAACGAGTTTAATCAAGTTTTATTAGGTGTTACGGGATCAGGTAAAACCTTCACTATGGCTAAAGTCATTGAAGAAACAAACAGGCCTGCCCTAATACTTGCACCAAATAAAACCCTTGCTGCCCAACTCTATGGTGAGATGAAAGGGTTTTTTCCAGATAATGCTGTTGAATATTTTGTGTCCTATTATGATTATTATACTCCAGAAGCATATGTGCCAAGGTCTGACACATATATAGAGAAGGAAGCATCTATAAATGAACAAATAGATAGGATGAGACACTCAGCTACTAGATCACTTCTAGAAAGGGATGATGTGCTAATCGTTGCAAGTGTATCCTGCATTTATGGATTAGGATCAGTTGAAGCTTATAGCAAAATGACTTTAACTCTTCAAAAAAATTATGATTATAATAGAGAACAAATAATCAAATCCTTAATTGCGCTTCAATATAAAAGGAATGACCAGAATTTTTATAGAGGAACATTTAGGGCTAGAGGTGAATATTTAGAAATTTTCCCTTCTCACTTGGAGGATAGAGCTTGGAGACTAAGTTTATTTGCAGACAAACTAGAGAAAATTGAGGAATTTGATCCTTTAACAGGTGATCTTGTGAGAGAATTAAATTTAGTTAAAGTTTACGCAAACAGTCACTATATAACTCCAAAACCTACAATCGAACAGGCAGTAATTAATATAAGAAAAGAGTTAGAAATAACACTTAAAAAACATAAAGAGCAAAATAAATTGCTTGAGGCTCAAAGATTAGAAGAGAGAACAAAATTTGATCTTGAAATGATAGAAGCAACAGGTTCATGTGCTGGCATTGAAAACTATTCAAGATTTTTATCAGGAAGAAAGCCTGGCGAGCCCCCTCCCACTTTGTTTGAATATTTTCCTGACAATACATTAATATTTGTTGATGAGTGCCACGTTACGGTACCTCAATTAAATGGAATGTTTAAAGGAGACAGATCAAGGAAAAGTACTTTGGCAGAGTACGGATTTAGACTTCCGTCATGTATGGATAATAGACCATTAAAATTTGAGGAATGGGACATGATGAGAACTCAAACAGTTTTTGTATCTGCTACACCTGGTCCATGGGAGTTAGAACAAACAAAAGGAAAATTTATAGATCAAGTTATAAGACCTACTGGATTAATAGATCCACCAGTTGAAATCAAACCTGCTAAAAATCAAGTCGATGATCTAATGCATGAATGCAAAAAGACTATCGAGAAAAATTATAGAGTATTAGTCACAACATTAACTAAAAAAATGGCTGAGGATCTAACAGAATACCTGCATGAAAATGGTATCAAAGTAAGATATTTGCACTCAGACATAGATACACTTGAGAGAATAGAAATTATGAGAGACTTAAGGCTAGGTGTTTTTGATGTTTTAGTTGGTATTAACCTATTAAGGGAAGGACTTGATATCCCTGAATGTGCCTTAGTTGGAATATTAGATGCTGATAAAGAAGGATTTCTTCGATCTGAAACATCCTTAATTCAAACAATAGGGAGAGCAGCTAGAAACTTAGATGGTAAAGTTATTTTGTATGCTGACAAAGAGACCAAAAGTATAAAAAAGGCAATAAAAGAAACTGAAAGAAGAAGAAATATTCAACTTGAATACAATAAAAAAAATAAAATTAGCGCTTCTACTGTTAAAAAAGAGATTAGCGATGTACTAGAGAGCGTCTATGAAAAAGATTATGTTACAATTGGTACAGGAGCAAATGTTGGTGGTAATTTAAAGAAACATATCAAAGCACTTAACAGGAAAATGAAAGAGTCAGCTACAAACCTTGAATTTGAGGAAGCGGCCAAAATAAGAGATGAAATTAGAAAACTTGAAAGTACTGAACTAGAGGTTACACTTAACCCAAAAGTAAAACAATACAATTTGAAAAATAAAATCTATCCAAAAGGAAGATCTACCATGGGCATGCCAGGTACAAGAGCTCAAAAAGGTAAGAAAAAATGGAAGCAAATAAAATAATTATTACAGGTGGAGCTACAAGAATTGGAGCTGCTATAGCTAGAAAACTTTCTGGCAAAGGAATAGAAATTGTTATTCATTTTAATAAATCAAAAATAAAGGCAGAAAATCTTAAAAAAGAACTATCGCAAAATGGTACAAAAGTTTATTTAGTCAAGGGGGATCTAAGTATAGAAAAAGATGTAAATAAAATTATTAAGTTTGCAAAAAATAAACTTAAATATTTTGACTGTCTGATAAATAATGCATCACTTTTTGAAAACGATAAATTAGAGAATTTTACAACTGATAGTTGGGGGTATCACTTAAGAACTAATTTAAGAACACCTGCTCTTCTATCAAAAGAATTTGCTAAAAATATTAGAGCAAAAAATAACAATATTATTAATATAATTGATCAAAGAGTATTTAAACTAACACCATACTTTTTTTCTTACACTATCAGTAAAACAGGTCTTTATACTTTAACCAAGACTAGTGCAATGAGCTTAGCACCAAATATAAGAGTTAATGGAATTGCACCTGGTCCTACAATTAAAAATAAGAGACAAAGTGAAAAGCATTTTAAAAAACAATACATGGCTACACCCCTGAAAAGACAAGTAGATGTTGACCAAGTATGCAATGCAGTTGATTTTTTTATAAAAAATATATCTATTACAGGACAAGTCTTAGCTATTGATAGTGGACAAAGCTTAAATTGGCAAACTCCAGATATAATGGGAGGGAAAGAATGAAAAGTTTATGTTTATTTTTATCAGTATTTATTCTGACTATATCATCGTCATTAGCAGACAGTCATAACATTAAGAAAGACGGATTTTTATCAAAGAAATTTAAAGTAACAAAATTATCTACAATTGAAGATCCAGATAATAAGATAATTTTAATCAATAATCATGGTCAAAGTAATTTTGATGGAAAACAAAACTTTTGTACATCTATTGATCAAATTAGAAACCGTGTTTCATTAATAGATGAAGAAATAAATGGAAAAAAAATTATGCTTTATAATTTGTGTGCTCATAAAATTTCAGGTGACATGGGAAAAAAGTGGTGGTTTTCAAAAAAACCATATGAGGGCAAGTCAAAATTAGATAAAAGAGTAGAACAAAATTTACAGTTGATAGAAAAACTCGTTTCTCTTGGTGTTCCTAGAAAACAAATATTTGTCACTGGACATTCTTGTGGTGGATTAACAACACTACTATTCTTTTCAAGACATCCTGATAAAGCTGGAGGAGGAATAGCCTATATGCAAGCGTGCTTTGATAGACTAAGTAAGAAGTATAAGGTAGCAAAATTAGGAGTAGATGTAGGTTTGGCAAAATTTAAAGAAAAGAAACCTGCACAATACGAATTAAGGGCACAGTATAATGATGAAATATTAAATAATTTAAAAGTTCCATTATTGGCTTTTACTCATCCAAAAGACCCTTTTGAAGGATTGACTTCTGATTGGTTGGATCAAATTGATGGCATGAAAAGAGTCGTGATATCTAAAGATTACACAATTGATGGAAAAAAATGTTTTAAATTAGGGAAACAAAAATCAGATAAATTTAAAGTTAAAGATGGACATAGTATGGATCAGGCAACCTGTTTTCAATATTACAATCCAGTTATATTAGAATATATTGAGTCTAGAATATGAAAAGAAATAGTTTAAAAATTGTTAAGATCGATAAAAATAAAAAACTTTTCAATTACGAAAAAAAAGTACTTATTAAAGAACTTATTTTGAATTTGAAACTTGGATATTTTGATTTTGAAAAAGAGGCTCCCCAAAAAGTTAAATTTAATTTAGATGTAAACTACGAAGATAAAAAACCATCAAATGATAGGGATATAAAATCAATAGTTAATTATTCAAAAATTGTAAGATTAATAAAAAAACTTGTTAAAAATAAACACTATAATTTTCTTGAAACATTGGCGGAAGATGTATTCGATGAGCTATTCAAAGATAAAAGAATTGATAAAATAAGCCTTCAAATTGAGAAATTAGAAATTATGAAAGATTGCTCTTCCGTAGGTATTCAAATTTCAAAAAAAAGAAGTCATGATAAGTTCTGATATAGGCAAAGAAGCAATTAAAAAAGAGCTACCACTAATACCCAAACTTCCTGGTGTATACAGGATGTTAAATGAAAAAAATGTAATACTTTATGTTGGTAAAGCAAAAAATTTACCCAATAGATTAAAGAGTTATGTTTCAGAGAAAAATCATATTATTAGAACTGAGAGAATGCTATCTCAAACAAGGAAAATTGAAATCACAAGTACTTCAAATGAGAGTGAAGCACTTCTCCTAGAGGCAAACTTAATAAAAAAATATAAACCGAAATTCAATATACTTTTACGAGACGATAAATCGTTTCCATTCATTTTTATTGGTAATGAAGATAAATGGCCTCAGATTAGACGTCATAGAGGAAAAAAAACTAAAGAGGGCTTTTATTTTGGACCTTTTGCCTCTGCTGGTTCTGCAAACTGGACAATCAAAATGATCCAGAAAATTTTTCAACTAAGAGTTTGTGACGATACAGTATTTAAAAAAAGAGAAAGGCCTTGCATACTTTATCAAATTAAGAGATGTTCTGGGCCATGTGTTGGATATATAGAAAAGGATGAATATAAACTATCTGTAGACAACGCTATTGAATTTGTATCAGGCAAATCTAGGAAAATTCAAAAAAATTTATCAAACCAAATGGAAAAAGCTAGTGAAGATTTGGATTTTGAAAAAGCTGCAATATTAAGAGATAGAATAAAATCATTAAATATTATTCAGTCATCACAAAGAATTAATGAAGCTAATTTAGTAGAAGCAGATGTTATAGCTGGCTACAAAGAGTCTGGAAAAACTTGCATACAGGTTTTTTTTTACAGATCAAAACAAAACTGGGGCAATCAAGCCTTTTTTCCAAAACATGATCCAGATGATAACATAAAAGAAATTCTTAATTCTTTCTTATCACAATTCTATGAAAACAAAAGTGTACCAAGTTCAATAATTTTAAGTGAAGATATTAAAGAAAAAGTTTTAATTGAAAAAACACTTTCACAAAAGGAGAATAAAGAAATAAATATTTCAGTAGCAAAAAAAGGATCTAAACTAAAAGTTATAAATCAAGCACTCAAAAATGCAAAAGATAGTTTAAATCGAAAAATTTATGAGAGCCAAAATAATAAAGAACTTTTTGATAATGTTTCTAAAAAATTTGATTTAGAAAATAATATTAATTTAGTCGAAGTTTATGACAACAGTCATATTCAGGGAACTAATAGTGTAGGCGCACTAATTACATATGGTGAGGAAGGTTTTATAAAAAAAAGATATAGAAAATTTAATATTAAGATTAAAAAGAATGAACAAGATGATTATGGAATGATGCGTGAGGTTTTAAACAGAAGATTTAAAAGGGCTGTTCAAGAGAAAGATAATTATTTAACTATGCCAGACTTAGTAATAATCGATGGAGGAAAAGGACAATACTCTGTAGCAAGAGAAACACTTAATGAATTAGGACTGCATGATATTCCTATGATAGCAATTGCAAAAGGTAAATATAGAAATAGTGGAAATGAAACTTTTTTTCATAATGGTAAAGAGTTTAAATTCGAAAAGAATGATCCTACTCTTTTTTTCTTACAAAGATTGAGAGATGAGTCCCATAGATTTGCAATAAGCGCTCATAGAGCTAAGAGGAAAAAGGGTATTAGTAAGTCTTTACTTGATCAAATTGATGGAATTGGATCTATAAGAAAAAGAGCTCTTTTAAATCACTTTGGATCAGCAAGAGCTGTTGAATCAGCTAGCTTAGATGAGATCAAAACAGTTGAAGGAGTTGAAGAAAAAGTTGCCAAAAAGATATATAATTTCTTTCACGAATGAAAATCAAAATTCCAAATTATCTAACAATAGGTAGAATTATTATTGTACCTATATTTGTTTTTACATTTTATTTACCAGGATTTTATGGAGATGTAATTCCGTTTGCTTTATTTGTGATTGCTTCATTTACAGACTTCTTGGATGGATTATTGGCAAGGATGTTCAAAGAGGAGTCTAAACTTGGTGAATTATTAGATCCAATTGCTGATAAAATTATAGTAGCAACTGCATTAATATTGCTTGTAATGGATGGTACTATTAAAAACTTTGAAGTAATTGCCGCAATCATAATACTAACTAGAGAAATATTGATTTCTGGTTTAAGAGAATTTTTAGCAAAAGGAAGAGTTAAACTTCCTGTCTCAAGTTTAGCAAAAGTAAAAACATTTCTTCAAATGTTTTCAATTTCTATTTTACTAACTGGTGAAACAGGAAATAAAATTATTAATTTTCAAGACTATAATGCTCAAACAATTGGCATAATTTTATTATGGCTTTCTGCTTTTCTTACATTATACACTGGATACGAATATTTAAGAAAAGGTATTGACCATGCAATATCTGAAGATAATAAAAATTAAGCAGCAGCTCTTTTTTTTCTTACTAGTTTTCCATAGCTAGACAATAAGTCTAAAATAACATCGCAAACTTTGTAATTGTTTTCTGCAATTTGTGAAATTGGTGTAATTTCGGCAGCTGTACCAGTTAAAAAACAACCCTCAAAGTTTCTTAATTCTTCAGGTTTTATTTTTCTTTCATGAACTTTAATATTTTTTGATTTAGCTAATTCAATTACAGTTTGTCTTGTTATACCATTTAAAAAAGAATCAGGAATTGGGGTATGAAGTTCTCCATTTTTATCTTTAAAAAATATATTTGCACTTGTGGACTCAGCAACATTATCCTCATGGTCCAACATTAACGATTCGCTATATCCTTGTCTTTCTGCTTCGTGCTTGGAAAGTGTACAAATCATGTATAAACCTGCTGCTTTACTATCCCATGGAATAGTATTTGGCGCGGGTCTACGCCAATTAGAAATATTTAATTTAATTCCTTCAGTTTTCAACTTAGGGTCGAAATAGTCGCCCCACTCCCAAGTAGCGATTGCAACATTAATATTTGTTTTTTGAGCTGAGACACCCATCATTTCACTTCCTCTCCAAGCAAAAGGTCTTACGTAACCATTTTGGACATTTTGTATTTTAATTATTTGATTGCAAGCTTTGTTAATTTCATCTTTTGTGTAAGGAATTGTAATATCCATTCTTTTAGCTGAGTGATAAAGTCTATCTGTATGATCTTCTAATTTAAAGATCTCACTATCATAAACTCTTAGCCCCTCAAAAACTAAGCTAGCATAATGTAGACCATGACTTATGACATGAAGTTTAGCATCTTGCCATTCTACAAGATCACCATTGTACCAGATTTTTCCTTCTCTTTTATCGTAAGGTATCATTTGATTTATTTTTTAGAAAAAATATCTTTGTATATATAATATGTCAATATAACTTACCATTATGAAAAAACTTTTATATCTAAAAGATCATCAATTAAAAGAATATATCGAAAAAATATTCAATGGATATAGAGAAACTGTCGCTGATGCTAAAAAGGTTTTAGATAAACATGCTTTAGGAACTGCCCACAACAAAGTAATTCACCTTATATCTTTGTATGAAGGTATAACTATTTCAAGTTTATTGAGAAAGCTTAAGGTTACGAAACAAAGTTTAAATAGAGTTCTTAATGATTTAGTAGAGATTAAGGCTATAGAATTTAAAAGAGACGAAATAGATACAAGAGTTAAACATGTATACTTAACAGAAGAAGGAGAAAAAATATTTGATGAAATTTTTTCTGCTCAAAAAAAAAGAATTTATGATGCATTTTTAAGTTCTGAATCTGACGATGTTATAAGTTTTGATAAAGTACTTAAAAAAATTATTAATGAAAAACTTTAAAGCGCATATATTAATTGTAGATGATGATGATAGAATTAGAGATCTGGTAAAACAGTATTTAAATCAAAATAATTATCTTGTTTCAACTGCAAAAGATTCAAATGATGCTTTTGAAAAGACTAAAGTCATTAAATTTGACTTAATAGTGCTAGATATAATGATGCCAGGAAAAACTGGACTAGAATTTACTCAAGATTATAAAAAAAAAATTGATACGCCAATTTTATTATTAACAGCCAAGGGAGAACCATCAGATAGAATAGAAGGGCTTGAAGTAGGTGCAGACGATTATTTAACGAAACCTTTTGAACCAAAAGAACTAATTTTAAGAATAAATAATATTTTAAATAAAACTAAATCATTAGAAATAAAAAGAGTTATTGAATTCGGCAATATAAAAATAGATCTAAAAAAGCTTTTTATCTTTAAAGATGAACAAAGACTAAAAATAAACAACACTGAAAAACTTATTTTAGAAAAAATGATAAATTCTCCTGGCAAGATCTATAAAAGAGATGAAATTGCAAGTTTAATAGATCTAAATAAAGAAAGATCAATAGACGTTATTATTACTAGATTAAGAAAAAAAATTGAAGAAACTCCAAAAAGTCCTAAATACTTGCAAACAATAAGAGGAGAAGGTTATGTTCTTTGGATTGAATAGAATTTTAAAGAACATATTACCTAAAAGATTATTTTATAGAGGATTACTAATTGTTGCTGTCCCTATATTAATTTTACAAATTACAATTTCTTTAGTTTTTTTTGACAGTTTATGGATTAAAACTAATAAAGGCTTAACAAAAGCGCTAGTAAGTGAAATAGTGACTATTATTGATATTTATAACAATGAGAGTGAATATAATAAAAAAATAGTCACCGACCTTTACAATAAAAATTTTAGCTTTTCCGTAAGGTTTTTAGACAATGAAAAATTACCAGATATAAAAGTTGAAAGATGGTTTAGTCCTATGGATAGGACATTGAGAAGAGAATTAAAACCTAAAATTGGTCAGCATTGGTTTAATACAATTTCATACAAGGAAGTTGTAGATTTAAGAATAAAATTTAGAGATGGAGTTTTACAAATATTTTTTCCCAAGGAGAGAATTCAAGTATCTTCAATAAGAATTTTTGCATTTTGGATTACTGTTCCCGCAATTTTGATGATAGCGGTTGCGATGATTTTCTTAAAAAATCAAACTAGACCTATAACAAAATTAGCTCAAGCATCAGAGAGGTTTGGTAGAGGTGAAGATGTTGAAGAGTTTAGGCCATCAGGAGCTTTGGAAATAAGAAAAGCAGGCCTTGAATTTGAAAAGATGAGAAAAAGAATTCTAAGACATTTAAATCAAAGATCTGAGATGTTATCTGGAATAAGTCATGATTTAAGAACACCTCTTACAAGAATTAAGCTACAACTTGCTGTTATTAAGGACAAAGATCTTTCAGAAAAAATATCAAAGGATGTTGATGAAATGGAAAAAATGCTGAATGAATACCTCCAGTTTGCAAGCACAGGCGCTAAAGATAAAACTGAAACTTTTGATATCTCTGAACTTTTGGATGAAATTATTCTGAAGCATGAAAATGAAAACATTCAGAAAAAAATAAAGAAAAACACGTATTTCAATGGAAGAAGAAATTTAATCACGAGGTGTATCAATAATTTGCTAGATAATTCGATTAAGTATGCAGAAAAAATTTCAGTAAATTTAGAAAAAAAAAATTCAACCATTCTCATATCAATTGATGACGACGGACCTGGAGTTAAAAAATCAGAATTTCAAAATATTACTAAACCATTCTATAAAATTGATAAAAGTAGATCTGAATCAAAATCAAGTGTTGGTTTAGGATTGTCTATATCATCTGACATTATAAAGTCTCACGGGGGAGATATAAACTTTAATAAGTCAAAATTAGGTGGTTTGAAAGTAACTATTTCTTTGCCTTATTAGTTTTTTTTCTTTTCTTTTTTTCTTCTAGTTTTTTTTCAAGATTGCTAATTCTCTTATTCAAAATATCAACTTCTTCTTTACTTGCTAGTTTCATTTTAAATACAATTTCATCTCTCTTTGATTTTAGTATTGAAATCACTTCATCAGATACATCTTTGTAATTAATCAGACCTTGTTCAATTAGTTTTGCAAATTTATCGAATACGAATCTTGATTTTGACATAATAATTATTTACTAGAATAATATTTAATAGCTTATAATAAATTTTACAAATGTTTACTAATAATTTTGACCCAGTAGCTTTTGAAATATTCTCTTTAAGCGTCAGGTGGTATTCGCTAGCATATATTTTTGGGATTATTTTTGGCTGGTTATATTGTAAAAAAATACTAATTAAAGATGATATAATTCAAAAATTATTTGAAGATTATATTTCATATTTGATAATAGGAATTATTATTGGAGGAAGGCTGGGATATGTAATTTTTTATAATTTTACTTATTTTCTGAATAATCCAATTGAAGTTTTTATGATATGGAATGGCGGCATGTCATTCCATGGGGGGTTAATTGGGATAATTTTTACTAGTTATATATTTTCAAAAAAGAATAAGAAGAATATATTTATTTTTTTAGATTTAGTATCTGTTACAGCGCCAATAGGTATTTTATTTGGTAGGATTTCAAATTTTATAAATGGAGAATTAGTTGGAAAAGTTTCGAATTCTAATTGGGGAGTCTTTTTTCCAAACTACGATGATAAATTGAGACACCCTTCTCAATTATATGAAGCATTTTTAGAGGGTATTATTTTATTTATTTTAATGAATTTAATTTTTTTTAATAAAAATTATAAAATTGGAACCTGCTCGTTCATGTTCTTAATACTTTATGGATGTTTTAGAATTACTGCTGAAATTTTTAGAGAGCCAGATATACAAATTGGATATTTATTTGGACATGTAAGTATGGGAATCCTTTTAAGTGCCATAATGATTTTAGTAGGGTTTTTAATTTATTTTAAAAGAAATGATGAAACCAAATCTCAAAAAATTTAAAATTACATCAAAAAAACCTTTACCTATTGATGATTTTATTGAAAAAATTCTATATGAACCTGAGATAGGTTATTATTCAAGCAAAGATCCATTTGGTAAAAATGGAGATTTTATAACATCCCCTACTATTTCAAATCTATTTTCAGAAATTATAGGCATATGGTTGATTTCTGCCTGGGAAAAAATGGGTAAACCTAAAGTATTTAATTTTGTAGAACTTGGACCAGGAGATGGAAGTTTAACTAAAGTTATAATTAGTACCTTAACAAAGTTTCCAGAATTAAATAGAGCTATAAAAATTTACTTATATGAGAAAAGTTTATTTTTAAAAAAATTACAAAAGCAAAATATAGATAATAAACGAATTAAATGGATCAAAAATTTTCACTCAATAAAAAAGGGACCAGTTATTTTTTTTGGTAATGAGTTTTTTGATGCAATACCAATTAAACAGTTTTCGAATATAAATAATGAGTTATTTGAAAAATGTTACTCAGTGAAAGATAATATAGATATAATTGAAAAATTTATAAGAAGTAATAAAAAAGATGTTGCACAAATAATGACTTTTGGGACATTAAAAAAACTTAAATTTATTGAATTTCCTAAAAAGGGATTAATGGAATTAAATCCAATCATAAAGAAAATCAATAAACTTTCTGGTGGTATTTTACTTATAGATTACGGTTATTTGAATAGTAATAACTCAAATACCATTCAGGCAGTAATGGGTAATAAAAAGATTTCAGCTAAGACAATGCTTAGAAATCTTGGTAAAGCAGATGTTACTTCATTAGTAAATTTTAATTTATTAAAAGAGTATTTCCTTAAAAATAATCTTAAAGTAAAAAAAGTGGTCACTCAAAGGTTTTTTCTAGAAAGAATGGGCATAATTGAAAGAGCACAGATTTTACAGAAAAAAATGACTAATAAAGAGCAGAAATATATGAAAGAAACTTTGTCTCGGCTACTAGAAGAAAAACAAATGGGTAACCTCTTTAAGGTAATTTTTGGATACAAAATTAAAAATAATAATTTTTTTGGCTTTGAATAATGTTTAAATCAAAAAAACTTTCTAAGTTTAAAATGATAAGACATGGGTTTTTTAATCGATTGGGAGGTGTCTCAAAAGGTATTTACAAAGGTTTAAATTGTGGTCTAGGATCTGATGATAAAATAAGAGATGTTAAGAAAAATATTGAAAAAGTTTGCGAAAAAATTGGCTGTAATAAAAATAATCTTGTATTGTTAGATCAAATTCATAGTAATAATGTTTATAAATTAAGTAAAATTCCAAAGAAAAAATTAAAAGGTGACTCATTAGTAACAAATAAAAAAGGTATTGCTTTAGGAATTTTGACGGCTGATTGTGCTCCTGTGTTTATATATGACCCAGTTAATAATTTAATAAGTGCGCTACATGCGGGATGGAAGGGAGCATACAAAAAAATAGTATCCACTACATTAAGAAAATTCAAGTCAAGTGGCAGTAATTTCAATGATTTAATAGTTGTAATTGGACCTTGTATAGGAAAAGATAACTATGAGGTAAGAAATGATTTCTTGGATAAATTTATTAAACAAAAAAGATCTAATAAAAAATTTTTTAAAACTAAAAGAAATAAAATATATTTCAGTTTAATAGATTATATTAAAGAGCAACTTGTGAAATTTGGGGTTAAAAACATTGAAATTATCAAAAAAGATACATATTTATCAAGTAACAACTTTTTCAGTGCCAGGAGATCAATTAAAAATAAATTAAATGATTATGGTAGAAATATTTCTGTAATTATGATTAAATAAGATATTCTCTAAAAATGAAGATTCTCACTGGAAATAGCAATAAACAGCTAAGTAATAAAATTTCTAAAAATCTTAAAAATAAATTAGTTAATACCAGTATTAGAAAATTTGCTGATGGTGAGATTTATATTGAGATTAATGAAAATATAAGAGGAAATAGTATTTTTATAATTCAATCTGTATCCTCTCCAGCGAATGATAACCTGATGGAATTACTTCTTTGCATAGACGCACTTAAAAGATCATCTGCAAAAAATATCACTGCAGTAATTCCATATTTTGGGTATGCGAGACAAGATCGTAAAGTTGTACCTAGAACATCTATATCTGCAAAATTAGTATCAAACCTAATAACGAATGCAGGAGCTGACAGAGTGGTAACAGTAGATTTGCATGCTGGTCAAATACAAGGTTTTTTTGATATTCCAGTTGATAACCTTTTTGCTACACCAATCTTTGCAAAGCATATTAAAAGGAAAATTAAAAGTAATAATATTATTTGTGTTGCACCTGATGTGGGAGGAGTTGAAAGAGCGAGAGCTTTAGGAAAAAAATTAGATGTTGGATTAGCAATAGTTGACAAAAGAAGACCTAGTCCTGGAAAATCGCAAGTTATGAATGTTATTGGAAATGTTAAAAACAAAATTTGTATTTTAACAGATGATATAATTGATTCTGGAGGAACAATTGTTAATGCGGCGGACGCTTTAGTAAAAAGAGGTGCAAAAGAAGTTCACGTATATGCAACTCATGGAGTTTTTAGCGGTGATGCAGTTAAAAAGATAAAAAGTTCAAAAATTAAAAACTTAGTTATTACAGATAGTATTGATAGTTCAGACAAACTTAAAAAAGTAAGAAATATTGAAGTATTATCAATATCAATATTACTAGCTGAGGCAATTAAAAGGATTTCTAATTCAACATCTGTTTCAGATCTATTTAAATAAATCTTGTAAAATTACTAATCTGCGGTATAAAACCTGCAATTTATGAGCATAATTCAGGCAACAATAAGAGATACAAAAACTAAAGGCCAAGTCAACGACTTAAGAAGTAAAGGTAATGTTCCAGGTATAGTTTATGGTGGAGAACAGCCAAATGAAAAAATTTCAATTACAACTAAAGAGTTAAAAAATTTAATAAATAAAGAAAATTTTCTTTCAAATGTAATATCTATTAATTTAGATGGGAAAGAACAAAAAGTTTTAGCAAGAAACATTACTTTTGACACTGTCACTGATGAGCCTATTCATTTCGACTTAATGAGAATTGTTAAAGGTGGAAAAATTGTTTTAGAAATACCTGTGAAATTTATAAACAATGAACTGTCACCAGGACTTAAACGAGGAGGGGTATTAAATATTGTAAGACGTAAGGTAGAATTAAGATGTCCCGCAGAAAATATTCCAACTGAGCTTGTTGTAGATTTAGAGGGTTTAGATATTGGTACAAGTATAAAAATTTCTTCAATTAATTTACCAGAAAACGTTACTCCTACGATTCAAGGTAGAGACTTCGTAATTGCAACAGTTGCTGCACCTACAGTAGTCAAAGAACCAGAAAAACCAGCAGAGGCAGCTGAAGGTGAGGCTGCAGAAGGAGCAGAAGGAGCTGCAGAAGGTGTTGATAAAACTTCAACTGAAGGTGATAAGGCTGAGGGTGATAAAACTAAAGAAG
This sequence comes from uncultured Pelagibacteraceae bacterium, assembly GCA_902603305.1. GTDB lineage: Bacteria > Pseudomonadota > Alphaproteobacteria > Pelagibacterales > Pelagibacteraceae > Pelagibacter. Next base: position 93,792 of record CACKUI010000001.1, read on the forward strand.
AAGATAAATCTTCATCAGACAAAAAATAATAAATAGTGAAATTTTTTTTCCAGATTTAATTTGATATGTTGTTACTTGTTGGTTTAGGAAATCCGACTCCAAATAGTCAAAATAATAGACACAATATTGGTTTTAAGATTGTGGATGCAATTAACCAAAAATTTGGATTATCTAAGCAAAAACCAAAATTTAAGGGATTATTAACTACCGGAAATATTGGTGATAAAAAAATATATGCAATTAAACCTCTCACATTTATGAATAATTCAGGAATTTGTATTAGGGAGCTACTTGAATACTTCAAAATAGATGCAGAAGATGTAATTGTGTTTCATGATGACCTAGATATTGAATTTGGAAAAATTAAGGCAAAGTTTGGTGGATCAAGCGCAGGTCATAATGGAATAGCATCAATTGACAAATTTATAGGCAAGGAATATTCGAGAGTTCGTATTGGCATAGGAAAGCCAGAAAATAAAATACCTGTCTCTGATTATGTGCTAAACGACTTTAATGAGGATGAGCAAGTTCATTTGAACTCTATAACAAGTAATATAATTGAGTCTTTAACTATATTGATTGACAAAAAATTAGACTTATTTTCTAGTACTGTTAACAATAACTAAATGGGTTTTAAATGTGGAATCGTTGGATTGCCAAATGTTGGTAAGTCTACTTTATTTAACGCTTTAACAAACTCTAATAAAGCACAAGCAGAAAATTTTCCTTTTTGCACAATTGATCCAAACATTGGCATTGTAGCAGTTCCGGATGAAAGACTTAATAATCTAGCTAAAATTTCGTCTTCAAAAAAAAAAATTAACACTACAATCTCATTTGTTGATATCGCAGGTCTTGTTAAAGGGGCCTCTAAAGGGGAGGGATTAGGCAATAAATTCTTATCTCACATAAGAGAAGTTGATGCAATTATTCATATGATTAGATGTTTCGACTCAGATGATATTCAAAATGTTAACCCTACCGTTGATCCCGTCAGAGATTTAGAGATTATTGAAACTGAAATGAAGTTAGCTGATTTAGAGTCAATTCAAAAAAGACTTGATAAAAAAAATAAAAAAAATGTTGATATTGAAGAGCTTAAATTACTAGAAGCGGCTCAAAAAATAATAGATGAGGATGGAGATTTTACATTGATCACAAACAAATTTGATGAAAAACTTTTAAAAAATAGCGGACTTCTTAGCACTAAACCAAAACTATACGTATGCAATGTAGACGAGGAGAGTATTAAGTCAGGCAACAAATATACTGAGGAATTTATAAAAAAATTTGATGAAAAAAATACATTGATAATTTCTGCAGATATAGAAAATCAAATAAACCAATTAGAGAACGAAAATGAAAAAAAAAATTATATGAAAATGATCAATATGTCAGAGACAGGACTCAATTCATTAATAAGAAAAGGATACGATCTTTTATCCTTACAAACTTTTTTTACATCTGGACCAGAGGAGACTAGAGCTTGGACTATTACAAAAGAATCTACTGCTCCAAATGCTGCAGGAGAAATACATTCTGACTTTGAAAAAGGATTTATAAGAGCTGAAACAATTTCTTACGAAGATTTTTTGAATAATCAGGGATGGTTAAAATCTAAAGAGGCCGGAAAAATGAGATTGGAAGGTAAAGAATATATTGTTAAAGACGGAGATATTTTAAACTTTCGTTTCAATACGTGACCATATTTTTTTCATACTGAAGTAAACTAAAACTGTTAAAACAGATAAATATATTATTACCCTGAAACCTAGTTTATGTCTTGTTTCTAAGTGAGGTTCTGCAGTCCATTGTAAAAATGTTGTTACATCCTTAGCCATTTGATCTATTGTTGCTTTTGTTCCATCAGCGTACTCTACAATATCATCATCTAAAGGAGATGACATTTTAATTTTGTTACCATACATATATTTATTGTAATAAACACCATCATCTAGTTCCATGCCTGCTGGCGGCTCATCATATCCCATTAAGACAGAATAAATATAATTTGCTCCACCTTTTCTAGCTTTTACAAGAACTGACATATCTGGAGGATATGCTCCACCATTTGCTGCAATTGCTTCTTGAACATTTGCATAAGGCATCACAAATTTATCTGATAATTTTGCAGGTCTTTCAAACATTTCTCCATCACTATTTGGTCCATCTGTTACTTCAAAATTTGAGGCAATTGCTTTAGCCTCAAGCTCTGTAAACTCTGGCCCACCTTTTTCTGCAAGGTTTCTATAACTCAAATGTTTAAGTGAGTGGCATGAAGCACAGACTTCTGTATAAACTTGATAACCTCTTTGTAAAGAGGCTCTATCGAATTTGCCAAAGAAGCTTTTAAAAGACCAATCAACTTTTAATAATTCTTGTTGTTCACCAGCAGCAATTGCTCTTGATGAAATTAATGATGAAATTATAACAAATAAGAAAATTAATTTTAAAAAGATTTTCACAGTTTCTCTTTAAAATCTGAATTATTTCTAGCCATCGCCATATCAGCAGATCCACCCAATACTGGCTCGGTTATACTTAGAGGTAATGGAGTGGTTTTTTCCTTCAATCCTAAGAAAGGTAAGATTATTAAAAAATGTGCAAAGTAATACGCTGTTGCCACTCTTGCTATTAATAAGTATAGGCCCTCTGCTGGCATTGCTCCTACATAACCAAGTATTAATACATCGGCTACTAAAAACCAGTAGAACTGTTTATATATAGGTCTAAAAACTGTTGATCTAACTTTTGAAGTATCTAACCAAGGTAAAATCACCAATACAAATATTGCAGCAAACATTGCTATTACCCCAAGAAGTTTATCAGGGACTGATCTTAGGATTGCATAGAATGGTAATAAGTACCATTCAGGGACAATGTGAGCAGGTGTGACTAGTGGGTTTGCCTCAATATAGTTGTCCGCATGACCCAGAATATTAGGTGAAAAGAATACAAAGAACGCAAATATTAATAAAAATATCAAAAGTGCAAATGCATCTTTAATCACTATATATGGATGGAATGGAACAGTATCTTTAGATGGTTTTTTTATGTCAATTCCAATAGGGTTATTGTTTCCAGGTACATGTAGTGCCCAAATATGAAGTACAACTAGTCCTAAAATTAAAAAAGGAAACAAATAGTGTAAACTAAAAAATCTTGTTAAAGTTGGATTATCAACTGAGTATCCTCCCCAAAGCCAATTAGTGATACTCTCTCCTACTAAAGGAATTGCACTAAATAAGTTTGTAATTACTGTTGCACCCCAGAAACTCATTTGTCCCCAAGGAAGAACATATCCCATAAATGCTGTTGCCATCATAAGGAAATAAATCAACATACCTATAATCCAAATAACTTCTCTCGGTGATTTATATGAGCCGTAATACAAAGATCTAAAGATATGAATATAAACAGCTAAGAAAAACATAGATGCACCGTTTGCATGCACATATCTTATTAACCAACCATAATTTACATCTCTCATTATGTGTTCTACGCTTTGAAAAGCTAAATCAGCATGCGCTACATAATGCATACCCAAAACAATACCTGTAATTATTTGAGTGATTAAGCAAAAAGTAAGAATTCCACCAAATGTCCACCAGTAATTTAAATTTTTAGGAGTTGGGTAATCTGTTAAATGGTTTGCAAGTGTTAGTAATGGAAGTCTATCATTAAACCATTTTCCAACTTTTGATTTAGGCGTGTATTCGTGATCGCTCATATAATTTTCTATCCAATTTTAATAGTGTTACTATTTACAAATTCGTATTTTGGCACTTCCATATTTGTAGGTGCCGGTCCTTTTCTAATTCTTCCAGATGTATCATAGTGTGAACCATGACACGGACAAAACCATGCCCCATAGTCTCCTTTATCGTTTAAAGGTACACATCCAAGGTGAGTACATACTCCTAACATTACAAGCCACTCTGGATTTTTTGCTCTGTCCTCATCTTTTTCAGGATGTTTTAATTCACTTAAATCGACAGCTCTTGCGCTATCAATTTCATCTTGGGTTCTTCTTTTTATAAAAACTGGTTTACCTCTCCACAAAACAGTTATCGATTGACCAGGTTCCACTGCACTTATATCAACTTCTGTACTTGCTAGTGCCTTTACTGATGCATCAGGGTTCATTTGATCAACTAACGGCCAAACAACCGCTCCGACGCCTACTGCGCCGGCTGCTGTAGTTGCAGTAACTATAAAATCTCTTCTATTTGGCTTCTTTTTTTCTGAGTCGGACATTTATTATTATTTTAATTTTTTCTTAATATATGATTTCATATATGAAGAAAAACGTTATTTTTCCATGGTAACAATGACACACAAAAAAACTAAATCGATGCCTAAAATAGCACTTTACGAGCCTGATATACCACAAAATACTGCTGCGATAGCTCGAACTTGTTCTTGCCTTGGGGCTGTTCTTGAGATTATAGAGCCTTGTGGATTTTTACTGAATGACAAGCGTTTTAAAAGAGTTGTGATGGACTACCTGGATGAAAAATTGATGAGGATATACAAAAGTTCAGATGAATTTTTTGAAGCAAAAAAAAATGATAGAGTAGTTTTGATGACTACTAAGGCAAGTAAAATTTATACTGATTTTAAATTTAGATGCAATGACACATTACTATTTGGAAGAGAAAGTTCAGGTGTCCCAGATGAAGTTCATAAAAGACTTGAGAATAGGATAAAAATACCAATGATTGAAAAAAAAAGATCCTTGAACCTCGCATCTTCAGTTGCAATAGTATTATCAGAAAATATAAGACAATCAAATATTTATGGATCAAACAATTAAAAAAAAATTAGCACGAAATTGGTTTAAGACTTTGCAAGAAGTAATTTGTCATGAAATAGAAGAATTAGAAGGAAAAAAAAATATCTTCAAAATTAAAAATTGGGAAAGAGGAAAAAAATCAAATGAAGGTGGTGGCCAATTTAGAATATTAGAAAATGGGAAAATATTTGAAAAAGTAGGAGTAAATTTTTCTGAAGTTTACGGAAAATTTTCAAAACAATTTAGAAATAGAATTCCTGGTGGAGATAAAAATCCAAACTTTTGGGCAGCAGGTATATCAGTAGTAATGCATATGAAAAACCCTCATGTTCCTGCTATGCATTTTAACACTAGATATATTTATACTTCTCATGGATGGTTTGGTGGGGGGATGGATGTTACTCCTTGCATGAAAGATAAAAGTTTAGAAAAATGGTTTCATAATGAATTAAAGAAATCTTGTAATAAACATAATAAAAATTTTTACAAAAAATATAAAAAATGGTGTGATGAATATTTTTATTTGCCACATAGGAAAGAACCAAGAGGTATAGGAGGAATTTTTTTTGATTATAAAAAAGAAAATTGGGAAAAAGATTTTAGTTTTGTAAGAGAAGTGGGAATAAGTTTTAAAAATATTTTTAGAGAAATTATATTAAAAAAATATAAGAAAAAATGGTCAAATAAACAAAGAGAGATTCAATTAGAAAAAAGAGGTCGATATGTTGAATTTAACTTACTTTATGATAGAGGTACAAAGTTTGGTTTACAAACAAACGGTAATGTTGAGGCTATTTTAATGTCACTACCACCTGTCGCTAAATGGAAATAAATTATGGAAAAAGAGCCGATCACAGTTAGAGGTTTGGAAAAATTAAAAGAGGAATTGATTTTTTTAAAAGAAAAGAAAAGACCTGAGATAGTTGCGGCCATAGCTGAAGCAAGATCACATGGAGATCTTAAAGAAAATGCAGAATATCATGCTGCAAAAGAGCAGCAATCTCACAATGAAGGAAGAGTTCAAGAAGTTGAGGATATTATAGCTAGAGCAAATGTTATTGATGTTTCAAAATTAGATAATGACGGAAAAGTTATATTCGGTTCAACTATAATGCTACAAAATTTAGATACTGAAGAAAGTTTGAAATATAAGATTGTTGGAAAGGATGAGGCAGACTTAAAAGAAAAACTAATATATTTTAAATCACCGATAGGTATGGGTCTAATTGGTAAAAATAAAGGTGATTTAGTTGAAATTAAAACTCCTGCAGGCGTCAAAAATTTTGAAATAAAAGACGTTAAATATATTTAATTATTTAATACATTATCAATTTCTTTATTACTTAATTTAAAGCTGTTATTTAACCACAAGTCCTCTAGTAATCTAATTTTTTGTCCAAATTCTTTACCTTCTTTTAAATTGTATTTTTCAAGTAAATCCTGTGCTTTTAACGGAAAAATAGGTTTTTCAAATTGTTCAAAATATTTTTTTAATTGAATTAGTTTTTTTGGTACTGTTTTAGAGTTAAAAATTTTCAAATCTATTAAATCAATAACGTAAGATTTATTATTAAAATAAAAAATCCTTTGAAGATTTTTTTTATTGAAATGGTCTTTTTCAGAGAATAATTCATAATTTTCAATAAGAAACTTTATTCTTTTTTTATCTTCATTTGATAAATTATACTTAAATAAAAAATAATTTGCATTATCAGTTTCATCTATGATTAAGTAGGAAATCAAAAAAATAAATGTTTTGTTTTTAAATATATTTTTTGAGTAGTCATTCATTTTTTCTAAATTATTAAGATTAACAAGCTGAGGAAAAATTGTTGTTAAAATTTCTAATGAAAAAGAATCTTTTGATAATTGTAAAAAATTTTTAG
>CACKUI010000002.1 GCA_902603305.1 uncultured Pelagibacteraceae bacterium
AAATTTCAGAAGAGTTATTGATCATAAAAAAAATAGTGGTTGGATCCATATTTCACAATTGAGGAATTCACGTTCTATAATCACCAAGTCTGAAAAAATTCTATTTAGAAAGCCTACGAAATATTCAAAACCGTTAGCTAAGTTAGGAGAGGGTCGTCTTTTAAAAGTTATTAAATGTGAACAAAAATGGTGCAATATTAAGACAGGCGATCACTCAGGTTGGGTTGTGAAAGATGATAATATTTGGGGTATCGTTAATTAAAATCTGCTGAAAGAGCTTTAATATTATCTTCTGAGAATTTAGTCGTATGTGAATACTCCTTATGATCTATACCTACTTCAATTAGATTGTTTTGGTCTTTAAATTTATCAACCTGATCATCTGAAAATTTAAAATGAATAAACTGAACTGAAGATGCTTTTCCATCCTCTGAAGTTCTATCCACATCCATTTCTGGAACTGCATAAATTTTTTCTTCTCCAATTTTAATAAATATATTATTTTCCACTCCACCTAGCTTTCCAAGAAACTCTGCTCTAATTATAGGATTGTCTATTTCAAACATTAAAGTGGCAACTAATTCTTTTCCATTGGGTATTAGAGGATTATATGCTGCAAGTTCATCTGCAACTTGCTCATCTCCACCCTTTTCAATATAAAGCATTTCTTGAACTTGGGCTATCATTGTTTCATAACATTCAAAATAAAATGTTGCGTAAGGCCCTAAAAGAATTCTTCTATTTTTTTTAAACTGAACTAATTCTTTTCTCATTTGTCTTCTAACCTTTGTGTATGCATCTAAAGGGAGAAGATCTTCTTTTGTAATAATTTTTTGTTCTTTTGACATTCTATAATCCATAACTTTTTGAGACTATCTCGATTGGATGCACAGCTTCATCACTAACAATATTTGTGTCATCAGCTAACTGCTTTATATGTTTACCAGCCAATGGACAGTCAGAGGCCATATATTTATTATTTTTTCTTTTAACAGTGCTTGCGGTAGTTTTGCCCACTTTGTTTGCTATGTCATGGGTCTGTTTCATTATACCAAAGGTTCCTCCATGACCTGCACATCTTTCAACAACATCTAATTTGATATTTGGAATTAACTTAAGCATGTCTCTTGCCTTATTTCCCATATTTTGTGCTCTAGCATGACAAGCATTATGGACAGTTACTCCCCCATCAATTTCTTTTAAGCCATCTACCAGTCCTTCTTTGTTGGCAATATCCATTACATATTCATCAATATCGAGTGTATTTTGTGAAAGTTTATTAATTATTCCATCATTTGGCATTAAGAGTGGCCATTCGAACTTTAACATTAAGCCACAACTTGCTGTTAAGGTTACTACTTTATATCCTTTTTCGACAAATTTGATTAATTCTCTAGAAACTAATTGTGCTTGTTTTGTAACTTGATCTAGATCTGCTTGTTCTAGGTAAGGCATACCACAACAACCTGCATAAGAGTGCTCTACTTCTACATTATTATGATGAAGTACCTTTAAAGCTGCTTCTCCAGTTTTTTTCTTATTAAAGTTAACAAAACATGTGGAATATATTACAACTTTCCTTTCTTTATGTTTTGGTAAAATATTTTTTTTGAATTTTTGAAAATAATTTGAAAATGTTTCTGTATTATATTTTGGTAAAATGACCCTTTTGTCTATTCCAGTAAAAAATTCTAAAACTTTTCTAGCAAATTTATTTTTTACATTAGTAATCCAATTTATAAAAAAGCTAAAAAATATTCCTATTTTCGAATTTCGATCAATTTGAGTTAATTGGTTAGCAGTTTTTGATATATCACCATTTTTTCTTTGAGCCGTTCTATATCTCAACATCAAATGTGGAAAATCTAAATCAAATTCGTGTGGTGGCACATATGGACATTTAGTCATAAAACACATGTCACATAAAGTGCAAGCATCTACAACAGGCTTAAACTTTTCACTTGAAAGATCTGATACCTCACCACCCTCGGTTTCATCGATAAAGTCAAATAATTTCGGAAAACTATCACACAAATTAAAACATCTTCTGCATCCATGACAGACATCAAATACTCTTCTCATTTCTTGATCAATTTTTTCAGGATTTATAAAATCTGGATCTCTAAACTTTAATGGGTGTCTTGTAGGTGCTTGTGTGCTGCCTTCTTTACTCATAGATTTTTTATAAATGTAGTTTTTTGTGGACGAGAGGGTTTTCGTCCACAAATTTTGTTTAAGCGATGCTTTCTAAAGTCTTTTGAAATTTACCAGCGTGTGATTTTTCAGCTTTTGCTAAAGTCTCAAACCAGTCAGCTATTTCGTCAAAACCTTCGTCTCTAGCTGTTTTAGCCATTCCAGGATACATATCTGTGTACTCATGTGTTTCACCTTGAATTGCAGACTCGAGATTGGCTTTTGTTTCACCAATTGGTTTACCAGTTGCTGGATCACCTACTTCCTCTAAATATTCTAAGTGACCATGAGCATGTCCAGTTTCACCTTCTGCAGTTGATCTAAACACTGCCGCAACATCGTTAAATCCTTCAACATCAGCTTTTTGTGCAAAATAAAGATATCTTCTATTTGCTTGGCTTTCTCCAGCAAATGCCTCTTTTAAATTTTCCTCTGTTTTACTACCTTTTAATGACATATTTACTCCTACTATTAATAATGATTCTAAAGTGGTTTATATATAGAGGAATTACAATATGTCAACAGTTTAGAATAAATATAATCTATTATTTAAACTATTGATATTATGTTATTATTTTTGAGATTGATTATCACTCACAATTTTAGCGATAACTTCTACTGATCTAATTTTTTTTCCTGGAATAGTTTTTTTTATATTAACTTCGTCAACATCATCTTGATGAATATCAATTAATTTATTTTCTTCTTCGTCAAAGAAATGGTGATGATGAGTTACATTTGTATCGTAATAACTTTGCGAAGCATTTAATGGAATTTCTTTTATATAACCCTTTCTCATAAATGCGTGAACAGTATTGTAAACAGTTGCTATAGAAACCTTAATATTTGCTTGATTTTCAATGATTTTAACCAGTTCTTTAATTGTAAAGTGAAAAGTCTTTTCAGCATCAAATAACACTTCACAAATTTTAATTCTTTGTTTTGTTGGTCTTAGACCTGATTTTCTTAATTTGTCTATATATTGGACAGCGTAAGCCATTATTAATTATAATTATTCTAAAGAATATCTATATTATAATGTTTGTAAATCAAGTAATAAGATTAAAAAAATTATGAAAAAAAGTTCCTTTAATTATGATGAGTTAATAAGCTGTGCAAATGGGGAGCTTTTTGGCCCTGGAAATGCAAAATTACCTTCTCCACCAATGCTAATGTTTGATAGAATTACAGAAATTAGCGAGAAAAATGGAGCTTTTGACAAAGGGTTGATGAAGGCTGAACTTGATATAAAAGATGATCTGTGGTTTTTTGATTGTCACTTTAAAGAAGATCCAGTGATGCCAGGATGCTTAGGTTTAGATGCGATGTGGCAACTAGTTGGCTTTTACTTGGGTTGGCTTGGAAATCCTGGGAGAGGAAGAGCTTTAGGAGTAAGCACGGTAAAGTTTACAGGGGAAGTTTTAAAAAATGTCAAAATGGCGACATATATTATTGATATGAAAAGGATATTGATTAAAGGTGAAACAACAGTTGGTCTAGCGAACGGTATTCTTCTTGCTGATGGCAAAAAAATATACTCTGCTGACAGTCTAAAAGTAGGATTATTTAAATAATGAGAAGAGTAGTAATAACAGGTTTAGGAATTGTTTCATGTCTTGGGAATAATCAAGAAGAGGTTCATCAATCTTTGTTAAATACTAAATCAGGAATTTCTTTTTCTGAAGAATATAAAGAACACAATCTTAAAAGTCATATTCACGGAAAGCCCAATATAAAACTTGAGGATCATATAGATAGAAAAACAATTAGATTTATGGGTTCTGGATCTGCTTACAATTATATTGCAATGAAAGAGGCGATTGAAGATTCTGGGTTGGAAGAAAGTGAAGTAAGTAATTTTAAAACTGGAATTGTTATGGGTTCAGGTGGACCTTCAATTGAAAATGTTATTTTAGCAGCAGACAAAACTAGAGCTAAGACCCCAAAATTAATGGGACCATTTATTGTTCCAAGGACAATGGCAAGTACCGCCTCAGCAACACTTGCTGTTCCTTTCAAAATAAAAGGGACAAACTATACAATGAGTTCAGCTTGTGCAACTAGCGGACATTGTATAGGAAATTCTATGGAACTTATCCAAATGGGTAAACAAGATATTGTTTTTGCAGGTGGTAGCGAAGAGATACACTGGGCAATGACGGCCATGTTTGATGCGATGACAGCATTATCGTCAAAATATAATGATACACCTGAAAAAGCATCAAGAGCTTATGACAAAACTAGAGATGGCTTTGTAATAGCTGGAGGTGCAGGGGTTTTGGTTCTTGAGGAATATGAACACGCTAAAGCTAGAGGAGCTAAAATATATGCAGAGTTAACTGGTTATGGAGCAACTTCGGATGGTTATGATATGGTGGCGCCATCAGGTGAAGGTGCAGTAAGATGTATGCAAATGGCAATGGCAACTTCTAAAAATAAAATAGATTATATAAATACTCATGGAACTTCTACTCCAGTAGGAGATATTACTGAATTAAATGCTGTTAAAGATGCTTTTGGAGATGAAATTCCTAAGATTAGCTCAACTAAATCTTTATCAGGTCATCCGCTAGGAGCTGCATCAGTACATGAAGCAATATATTGTTTAATTATGATGAAAAATAATTTTATAACTGGGTCAGCTAACATAAGTGAAATGGATGATGAGGCTAAAAAATTTCCAATAGTCGCTAAAACAGAAACTGAAGCAACATTAAATACTGTAATGTCTAATAGTTTTGGTTTTGGTGGAACAAATGCAACTCTAGTATTTGAGAAAGTCTAATTTATGTCTTTAATGAAAGGTAAAAAAGGACTGATAATGGGTGTTGCTAATGAAAGATCTATTGCATGGGGTATTTCTCAGAAACTTTCAGAGGCAGGTGCCGAATTAGCTTTTACATACTTAGGTGATGCTCTTAAAAAAAGAGTAGTTCCTCTTGCAGAAAAACTAAATTCTAATGTTACTTTTAGCTGTGATGTTGAAAAAAAAGAAGATGTAATAAAATTATTTGAAGATGTTAAATCTCAGTGGGGAGAAATTGATTTTGTTGTTCACGCAATCGCTTTTTCTGACAAATCTGAGCTTTCAGGAGAATATCTAAATACAACAAGAGAAAATTTTTTAAGAAGTATGCTGATTTCATGCTTTTCATTTACTGAAGTAGCAAAAGAAGCCTCAAAAGTGATGAAAGAGGGTGGTAGCATGATTACACTTAGCTATGAGGCTAATAAAGCTATTCCAAATTATAATGTTATGGGGGTTTGTAAGGCAGCGCTAGAATCTAGTGTGAAGTATTTAGCAAGAGATTTAGGAGCTAAAGGAATAAGAGTTAATGCAATAAGTGCAGGACCAATAAAAACATTGGCTGCATCAGCTATTGGAGATGCTAAATTCTTATATAAATGGAATGCTGATCACTCTTTTTTAAAAAGAAATGTAGATAATATCGATGTTGGAAACTCAGCATTATATCTTCTTAGCGATATGGCAGGTGGTGTTACAGGTGAAATTCACTATGTTGATGCTGGTTATAATAAAGTAGGTATGCCAGATCCAAAAAATATATCTTAAAAGTTTATTATGTTAATTTTAGTTTGGTTTGTTGTTTGTATAATATTTATTTTTGTACAATTAATTCTTGAAGGTTCAGGTCATGCATTAGAAGTTTTTGCCCTATTGACTGCAATAGCTTTATTTTTAATAAATAGATTAAGTAAAAAAAAATTTAAATAATAAACTATTTTGAGAAGAGATTTTTTAAAAATTGCTGGAGTATCTATATTAGGATTAATATTTTATCCTTTGGCATCATTAGCAAGCAATTTAGTAGGATTTAAGAAAAAATTAAAAAAAGATGAGAGTGAATACAATATAATAAATCCAGATCTTACTAATGAGCAAAAGATAATAATGTTTGAAGAGGGTACTGAGCGCGCTGGTACTAGTGAATTAAACTATGAAAAAAGAAAAGGGTCATATCATTGCGCGAATTGTGGTGTGAAATTGTTTGAATCTGTTAAAAAATTTGACAGTGGAACTGGATGGCCTTCTTTTACAGAGGCATTACCTGGAGTATTTGTAACAAAAACTGATTATTCATTTGGCATGAAGAGGACTGAATACAGCTGTGCAAATTGTGGCGCTCATCACGGCCATGTATTCAATGATGGTCCAGATGGTGGAAAAAGATATTGTAGCAATGGTCTTTGCTTGCTTTTCGTCCCAGAGAGTTAGTAATTATATTTTTCTGATATAACCAACATTAGTAGTTTTAAAATGCTTGAAAGGGATATTTGTATCTTTTATTGCCTTGATAGTCTCTTCCGTAATATTTCCATAGACCTCTATTTCGAATCTATCCGCAATTTTGTTGTGCTTTTCAACATAAGCTTGGACTGGGGCATTATTAAGATGATGCAGCATAGCTTCACTATTTCGGTAAACTTCACTCCAAGTAAATTCTAAAGGATCAGTTGGATCTTGATCGAAAGTATGAATAAGCATGTCTGGCTCTGATGCGTTAACAGCCTCATCAGCTTCTTTTGCTATCCTGAGATACTCCTCAACCTTACCCTCTTTAACGCGTATTCTTGCAATTAAAATAAATGGGTTGGACATTTATCTATATGGCGGCCTGCTTTATAGATAATTTAACTTTTCCTCTATCAAATCCAATAACTTTTACTTTTACTTCGTCACCTTCATTGACAACATCTGTTACTTTGGCAACTCTTTTATCTGCAAGCTCAGAAATGTGAACAAGTCCATCTTGTTTTCCTAAGAAGTTAACAAAAGCACCAAATTCCATAATTTTCATAACTTTTCCATTATAAATTTTATTTAATTCTGCTTTAGCTGTTATGTCTTTAATCATTTGCATAGCAATGTTTCTTGACTCTTCATCTGGAGCAGCAACTGTAACTACACCTTCATCATTTACATCAACTTTAGCACCAGATTTTTCTACAATTTCTCTAATTGTTGCTCCACCTTTTCCAATGACTGCTGCAATATCTTTTTTATCAACCGTAATTTTTTCCATTTTAGGAGTATGTTTTCCAACATCATCTCTAGATTTGTCTAATGCTTTATTCATTTCACCCAAAATATGAATTCTTCCGTCTTTGGCTTGATTTAAAGCTTGCTCCATTATTTCAAATGTTATTCCTGTAATCTTAATATCCATTTGTAATGATGTGATCCCATCTTTAGTACCTGCAACTTTAAAATCCATATCTCCAAGATGGTCTTCATCACCAAGAATATCTGACAGTACAGAGAAATCATCACCTTCTTTGATTAAACCCATTGCAATTCCAGCAACTGGCTCTTTTATTGGTACACCTGCATCCATAAGGGCAAGTGAAGTTCCACAAACAGTTGCCATCGAAGATGATCCATTAGACTCAGTGATTTCTGATACAATCCTAAATGTATAGGGGAAATTTTCCTTTGATGGAAGTGATGAGTTAATTGCTCTCCATGCTAACTTTCCGTGGCCTATCTCTCTTCTACCAGTTCCAATTCTACCGGTTTCACCAACTGAGAATGGCGGGAAGTTATAGTGCAACATAAATCTCTCTTTTTGCAAACCATCTAAACTTTCAATTCTTTGCTCATCATCTGAAGTTCCAAGTGTAGTGGTTACAATGGCTTGTGTTTCGCCTCTTGTAAACAAAGCTGAACCATGAACTCTAGGTAAAATTCCAACTTCACACATAATTGGTCTTACATCTGCTAGACCTCTTCCATCAATACGATTTTTATTTTTTAGAATATCAGTTCTTACAATAGATTTTTCTAAATTCTTAAGTTGAGAATTTACATCTAAATCACTGTATGCTTCATTTTCCTCATATAGCTTTTTAGCTTTTTCTGTAATTTCAGAAATTTGATTTGATCTATCTTGCTTGTCTCTTGTAGAGAAAGCTTTTTTCAAATCTTCAGTAAATTCATCTTCTAATTTCTTTTTTATCTCAGAAAGATCTTTTTTCTCAACAGTCCACTCTGGTTTTCTACATTCTTTCGCAAGGTCTTCGATCATTTCTATTATTGGAACGAAACCCTCGTGTCCAAATTTAACAGCATTCAACATTTCTTCCTCTGTTAAACCGTTTGCTTCAGACTCAACCATTAAAACAGCATCCTTAGTTCCTGCTACTACTAAATCTAGTTTAGATTTCTCTAAGTCAGTCTTTGATGGATTTAGGACGTATTTTCCATCAATAAAGCCAACTCTAGAGGCTCCAACAGGACCCATAAATGGCATTCCTGAGATTGCTAAAGCCGCCGAGGATGCAATTATAGATAAAATATCTGCCTCATTCTCTTTATCATAAGATATTACCGTGGGTAAGAGCTGCACCTCATTTTTAAACTCATCAGGAAACAGTGGTCTGATAGGTCTGTCAATTAATCTTGAGATAAGTGTTTCACTTTCAGTAGGTCTAGCTTCTCTTTTAAAATATCCACCTGGAATTTTACCAGCTGCATAATATTTTTCTTGGTAATTTACAGATAGTGGAAAATAATCCATATCTGGATTTACTTTTTTCGCCCCAACAACTGTTGCTAAAACAACAGTTTCACCACATTGAGCTATAATTGCTCCATCTGCTTGTCTTGCTATCTTTCCTGTTTCTAAACTTATTTTTTTTCCACTTAATTCTATTTCTTTTTTTACTACTTTAAACATTTACTTCCTTAAATTTAATCTTGTTAATACTGCTTTATAAGACTCAATATTATTTTTCTTTAAATAGTCTAATAATTTTTTTCTTCTATTTACCGCTCTCAAAAGGCCTACCGAAGAATGTTTATCCTTTTTGAATTGTTTTATATGTTTCGATAGACTCTCAATTTTCCCAGTTAATTGAGCAATCTGAACTTCAGAAGATCCAGTATCTTTGTCGTGGATTTGAAGTTCTTTTACTTTTTCTTTCATTTTTTTTCCTATTTATTTATTTGTTTGTTTAATTAAATTTTCTATTTTTTCTGCATAGTCAAATGAATCATCTTTTACAAAAAAAAGTTTTGGTAAAAATTTCATAATAATTTTTTTTGATAAAGTTTTTCTGATTATGAATGATGAAATTTTTAATTTTTCCACAATTTCTTCAGTGTCCTTTCCTCCCAGAGGCATGACAAATATTTTAGCTGTTTTTAGATCTGGTGACATTCTAACTTCCGTCACAGTAATTTCCTTTGTAGATAAATTTGGTATTTTTGCCTCATCTCTTATAAAAAGCGTACCCAAAGCTTGCTTTATCATCTCGCCTACCCTTAGTTGTCTTTGAGTTACTGGTTTACCTAAGTGTTTCATCTAATTGTTCTTTCAGTAATTGTTGCATTATAAACTTCTATGATATCTTTTTTTTGATAATCAGCGAAGTCTTTTAGAGTAATTCCGCATTCTAAACCAGCTGAGACTTGTTTAGTTTGATCTTTTTCTCTAAATATAGAACTGATTTTTCCATTAAATATAATAACTCCATCTCTAATAACTCTTGCACTAGAGTTCTGGGTTATTTCACCTTCAACTACTTTTGATCCAGCTACTTTACCAACTTTTGAGACTTTAAAAATTTCAAGAATTTCCGCGCTTCCAATGATTGTTTCTTTTATATCTGGAGATAATAATCCTGCCATCTTCGCTTTTATAAAATCTAACACTTCATAAATTATATTATAAGAGGAAATTGAAATTTTTTCTTGCTCAGCTCTTTTCTTTGCCTCTTTACTTGGTTTAACGTTGAACGCAATTATTACTGCATTTGACGCTTTAGCTAATGTCACATCAGTTTCGGTGACCATTCCAATATCTGAAAGAAGTATTTTTGGTTTTACTTCGTCATGTTTGATTTGATCTACAGCATTTTTGATTGCCTCTGATGAGCCATGAACATCAGATTTAATAATTATATTTAATTCCTCTGATACTGTGTTCTGAAAAGCAGAATCTTGTGTAACAAAATTAAGAGGTATTTTATCATCTTTTGATTCTTCAACTCTTGCTGCACAAAGAGATTTAGCTTCTTTTTCGTTTGATAAAACAATAAAATCATCTCCAGATTTTGCAGCTCCATTAATACCAATAATCTCAATTGGGGTAGCTGGCTCAGCAATATCAATATTTTTACCTTGGTCATTTATTATTGCTCTTACCTTTCCCCATTTCAATCCACTAACAAAATAGTCTCCTCTTTTAAGTGTACCAGTAGTTACAACAATATTTGCTACCGGGCCTCTCCCAACATCTATTTTTGATTCTAGAACTATACCTTTGGCATTAGTTTCAAAATCAGTTTTTAAATCTAATAATTCGGCTTGTAGCAAAACAGACTCAACTAACTTATCCAAATTATTTTTTGTTTTTGTTGAGATCTCAACCATTAATGTGTCTCCAGATAAGTCTTCAGCAATTAACTCATATTCCAAGAGTTGGTTTTTTATTTTCTGTGGATCTGCCTCGGGCAGATCACATTTATTTATGGCAACAACTATTGGTACTTTAGCTGCCTTTGCATGTTTAATTGACTCAATGGTTTGTGGTTTAACACCATCGTCTGCTGCTACGACTAAAATTACAATATCTGTTAGCTTGGAACCTCTCGCTCTCATCTCTGTAAAAGCCGCATGTCCTGGGGTATCAATAAATGTAATTTTATTATTCTGGTGATTAATTTGATAAGCTCCAATATGTTGAGTTATACCACCAAATTCTCCTGATACGACATTAGCTTTCCTTAACACATCTAAAACAGATGTTTTGCCGTGATCAACATGTCCCATAACGGTAACTATTGGAGGCCGATTTTGTAAATTTTCTGATTTTATCTCTTTTATCTTTTCAATTATTTCCTCTGCCTTTGTCTCACGTATGGGATTATGGCCAAATTCTTTGACTAGATATTCTGCTGTATCAGCATCAATTGTATTATTTATTGTTACTGTTACTCCCATGCCAAGCAAATGTTTAATAATACTACTGGATTGTTCAGCCATTCTATTTGCTAACTCTTTAATTGTTATTACCTCAGGGAGATTTACATCTCTTTTAACTTGAATAAAGCTATCTTTATTTTCATCTTGATTTAAATTTCTATTTTCTTTTTGTTTTGCTCTCTTTAAAGACGCTAAACTTCTCGATTTTGTTTCTGCATGATCACCACTCAGAGCTCTAGAAATTGTTAATTTTAATTCTCTCCTTTTTCCATTTGTCTTATTTGACTTAGTTTCTTTTGATACTGCTTCTCCTTTTAATCTTCTTGTTGCTCTTTGCTCTGCTAGTTTTCTTTTCTCAAAATCAGAAGAAGGTGGGGTAGATGGTCTAGTGAAATTGCTTGGCTTTAATGAGGTACTTTTATTTAATCTATAGTTATCATTGTTTTGTTTTGCAAATTGCGGTTTGCTTTGATATTTTGCACTTTTTTTCTCAATTACAACAGTGTTTTTTGATTTTGATTTAGCCTGTTCTATACTGCTAAACGTTTTCTGAGAAGTTCCTGTTATTGATAACTTTAGTTTTTTTTTTTCCATTTTTCATCTTTCAATCTTTATAAACTTTATCTCTAGCTGACATAATCAAATTATCTGCCTCTAATTTTGATAGAGCAAAATCTTCTAAATAACCTTTAATTTTAACTCTTTCACCTTTTACGACATCGTAAGTCCCAGTTAATTCATCTGATGCCAAGTCTGCTAGATCTGTTAAAGTCAAAATTTTTTGCTCTCCCAATGTTACAAGCATTCCTGCTGTGAGACCTTCATGAGTTATTAAATCATTTTCTAATCCTAAATCCTTTATTCTCTTTGAAATTTCCTCTTGATCTTTTTCATAAAATTCTTTTGCTCTTTCTATAAGCTCTTTTGCTGTCTCATCTTCTATACCCTCTATTTTCATAAGAGCATCTAGTGTGCTATCTTTTATGTCATCTATCGAGGAAAAACCTTCTGCTACTAAAAGTTGACCTAAAGTCTCATCTAGTTCGAGATTCTTAACAAAATTATCCGTCTTCTCTTTAAATTCTAACTGTCTTCTTTCTGAGTCCTCTTGTTCTGTCATTATATTTATTTCATAGTTTAATAATTTAGTTGCAAGTCTTACGTTTTGACCTCTTCTTCCTATTGCCTTACTTAAATTTTCCTCGGTTAATATTACATCAAGTTTTTTAGCATCATTATCAACATTTACTCTCTGTACTTCAGCGGGAGATAGTGCATTAGCAACAACAACTGCTGGATCCTCAGACCAATTTACTATGTCTATTTTTTCTCCTTGAAGCTCGTTAACTACCGCTTGAACTCTACTCCCTCTCATCCCAACACATGCACCAACTGGATCCAATGACGTATCTATAGCTTTAACACAAATCTTTGCTCTGCTTCCTGGATCTCTCGAAGAAGATTTTATTTCAATTAAGCCGTCGTATATTTCAGGTACTTCTTGAATGAATAATTTATCCATAAATTTTGGATGAGCTCTTGACAAAAAAATTTGTTGTCCCCTTGGTTCTCTTCTTACATCTAAACAATAAGCCTTAACTCTATCTCCTGCCTTAATATTCTCACGAGGTATCATTTCATTTTTTTGAATTATTGCCTCAGTTCTTCCAAGGTCAACGATTACATTTCCAAATTCTAATCTTTTAACTATTCCACTTAAAATAGTATCTTTTTTGTCTACAAAATCATTATACTGTCTTTCTCTTTCGGCCTCTCTTACATTAAAACTTATTACTTGCTTCGCCGTTTGCGCTGCTATTCTTCCAAAATCAAAAGATGGCAAGGGTTGAAGAACCTCATCTCCTATCTGTTTCCCTTTATTTGTGTCATTAAGCTTTATTGCGTCCTTCAATGTGATTTCTATGCTTGAATTTTGTGGATTTTCAACAATTAACAATTTTCTGAATATACCAATATCTCCATTATCTCTATTAATTTCTACTTTAATTTCATTATCCGTACCAAATTTAGACTTTGCAGCCTTTGCAATGCCAGTTTCCATTGATACAATTATTAGTTCTTTATCAATTGATTTTTCTAACGCTACAGCTTCTGCAATTCTTAATAATTCTAGTTTATCAGCTCTTCTATTTAACATAATTTATTAGCCAAAAAAAAATGGGCCTAGGCCCATTTTTGAAATTTCAACAATGTGACTGAAATATAGTTATTTTTAATTGATTATCAACAATATTTAGCTACCAAAAACTCCAGATTTATCTGTTTTTTCCCACGAAAATGATCCATCACTCTCAGGTGTTCTTCCAAAGTGTCCATAAGCAGCTGTTTTTTCATATATAGGTTTGTTTAAGCCTAACATTTCTCTAATTCCTCTCGGGCTCAGATCAAAGTTTTCTTTGATAAGTTTTTCAACATGCAAATTCTTTTCTTCATCATTATCAAACAAATCTACATAAATTGACAGTGGTTTAGACACTCCAATAGCGTAAGCTAATTGAATTAAACATTTATCTGCAATTTTTGATGCTACAACATTCTTAGCCAAATACCTTGATGCATAAGCAGCCGATCTATCAACTTTTGTAGGATCTTTTCCAGAAAATGCGCCCCCACCATGTGGTGCAGCTCCACCGTATGTATCAACAATAATTTTTCTTCCAGTTAAACCGCTATCTCCATCTGGACCACCGATTACAAAATTTCCAGTAGGGTTGATATAAATCTCTTTTTCATCAAGACTACCCAGTAAGTTTTTAGGGATAGATCTCTCTATGTAAGGCATACAAAGTTCCTTAACTTGGGCTAAATTAACATCTTTCGAATGTTGTGTAGAAATGACCACTGATGTTACAGCAGCGGGCATACCATCTTTGTACTCAATTGTTATTTGACTTTTTGAGTCTGGCTCTATTCCATTTAACTTTCCTGACTTTCTATCTTCAGCCATTAATCTTAATATTTTATGTGAATAATGAATTGGGGCTGGCATTAATACATCTGTTTCGTTACAAGCATAACCAAACATAATCCCCTGATCCCCAGCACCCTCATCTTTATTTCCTGCAGAATCTACTCCTATTGCAATATCAGCTGATTGAGAGTGTAAATGTGTTTCAATTTTAGTTTGCTCTTTCCAAGAAAAGCCATCTTGGTCATATCCAATATCTTTAATACAATCTCTAACTTTTGAGATTAACTCATCATCTTTAAGTTTTGGTCCTCTTACTTCTCCTGCTAATACAACTTTATTAGTTGTTGTTAATGTTTCACAAGCAACTCTTGCTTGGGGTTCGGAAGCTAAAAAACTGTCCACAACCATGTCGGAAATTCTGTCACAAACTTTGTCTGGGTGTCCTTCTGACACTGACTCACTAGTAAATAAAAAATTCTTCTTCATTAATTCTCCCGTGTTTTAAAAAAAAAAATTAAACTAATATAAATAGATAGAAAATAAAAGAAGATCTTATTACCATGAGAGCTAAAGATTGTTTTATTTGACTTTTTGAAAGATTGAATCTCAATAAATCCCTTATCGGTTGTTAAAATTTTGTCAATTACCTGCCCTTTTGGATTTATAAAGGCAGAAATCCCATTGTTTGATGAGCGGATAACTGGTTTACCTTCCTCAATAGATCTAAAAATTGAGTGAGAGTAATGCTGATATGGACCTATAGAATTTCCAAACCAACCATCCTCAGAGATGTTTAATATAAAATCATAATTTTTTTCACTATTATTTATTTGACCAGAATAGATAATTTCATAACAAATAAGTGGGATAAAACTATAATTATGTAATCTAATGAGATCTCTTCGATTATCTGCAGAAAAAGATTGGTAACCTTGAGTGATTTTTTTAAATCCCAAATTACTTAATAAGTTTTCAAATGGCAAGAACTCTCCAAATGGAACCAATTTATTTTTGTGGTATTTTTGCAAGACGTTAAGATCATTATTCATCACTAAAAGCGAATTATAAATCTTTTGTTTTTCATATATGTTCATACCTAAAATAATTTTATGTTTTTTTGAAAAACTATTTGAAAAAACAGTTTTAAATTTTTTAAGATCCTCGAAATAAATACTTGAAAGAATACCTTCAGGTAAAATGAATAGCGTTTCGATTGATGGATTTGGTTTAGAAATATTAATCAATTCAAGAATAAATTCATTGGGATTTTCATTTTGAAAATATCTATTAATATTAATCTTGGGAGAAATTATCTTGATGTTAAAACCTAAATCTTTTTTTTCGGTCCCTTCAAACTGTTTCAAAATTGAGTTGCCTAAAAAATAATTAGTGAAAAGCGTTGAAAGAGAAAAAATAAATATACTTATTTTTATTTTTTTTTTGTAATTAAAGAATAAAATTGTTGGAGATAAAAATAATAAGATAACTATTGAATTAAAAGCATAAGTACCTGTTATAGAAAGTATTTGAATAAATTCTAAATAATTTACAAAGCTAAAAGCAATTAAGTTCCAAGGAAAACCACCAAACAAGAAACTTCTGATATATTCAAATATTGACATAGAAGTAGCCAATATTAAGATTGATAAAAGATTTTTTTGTGGATTTAAAAATGAAAAAACTAAAGTTGAAAAACCATAAAATAAACCTAAAAATAATGGAATTAAAATTAGAGCAAATGGTATCAAAGGTTTAAAAACATCTTCAAAAGTTAAGGAATTCGTTATCCAATATAAATTTGAAACAAAATAACCAAATCCGAATATCCATCCAATATTAAATGAAATAATTTTATTTTTTGAATAAAATAGTAATGTCCATAGAAGAGCTGGGTATGAAATAAAATTTATGTAAAATAAGTTGTACGGTGGAAGGCTAAAAGAAGATATCAGACCAAATGAAAATACAAGTATGTATAATAGAAATTTATTTTTGTATAGTAAAGTCAATTTACTTAATGAAAATAATTCAATATTAATTTTTCTTTTTTAAACATTTTTTTAAAATCATTTAGTTTCTTATGATCATGACCAATTAAATGAAGATACCCATGTATCCACATTTTATCAAACTCTAAAAAGAAATTTGTTTTTTTTGATCGTTCTTTAATAATTTCATAACTAATTGCTATGTCACCTACATATAGTCTTTTGTTCTCTTTAATTTTCATTGGAAAGGATAAAACGTCAGTAGTTTTATTTTTTTTTCTAAATTTAAGATTTAAATATTTCATTTTCATATCATTGGTCAAGAGTATCGAGAATTCATGATTTTTTTTTTTAAATAAAGGGGTTTTGGATAATATTTTAAGTCTTTTCTTTAAATAATCGTCTGGTTTTTTTATAATCTTTTTCCAACTTGAATAGCCAGATATTACATTGGCTTTTATCATCCGTCTGAACTTTGATCTGCATATGCCTTAACGATTTTAGATACAAGTGGGTGTCTAACTACATCTTTATGATTAAAATCGACTACAGAAATTTCTTTTAAATGCCCAAGTAGTTTTTTTGATCTGTATAGACCTGAAAGTAATTTATTTGGCAAATCTATTTGAGAGGGGTCACCATTTATTACTATCTTGGAATTCTCACCAATTCTGGTTAAAAACATTTTAATCTGTGTATCTGTAGCATTTTGCGCTTCATCAAGAATTGCGAAAGAATTTTTTAAAGTTCTACCTCTCATAAAAGCTAGAGGAGCTATTTCTATATCGCCTACTTCAATTTTTTTTTGTATCTTTTCAAAATCTAACAGATCGTACAAAGAATCGTATAATGGTCTAAGGTACGGATCTACCTTGTCTCGCATATCACCAGGTAAAAAACCGAGTCTTTCTCCAGCCTCAACAGCCGGCCTAGAAAGAATTATTCTTTCTATTTTCTTATCCAACAACATAGTTAAGGCAACAGCAACTGCTAAAAAAGTCTTACCTGTTCCAGCTGGCCCGGCAGAAATAATTATATCTGATTCCCTCAATGCTCTTACATAATCTTTCTGTCTTTCAGACCTTGGGATTACAGATTTTTTTGGAGTTTTAATTATATATTCGACTTTTTTTTCAAGGTTATTTTTTTCGTCTATCATAAATTCATTTATAGAAGAAATTATATCTTTTTTTTCAATTGTTCCATTATTTAAAAATTGTTCGGTCAAAAATTGTATAGCATTTTTGATCAAATCATTCTTTTCAGGATCACTTTTTACTAAGATAGAATTCCCTCTTGAATACAAGCTAGTTTTCGTAATTTTTTCCAATTCCTTTAAATTATTATTAAACTCACCTGCTACTCCAAGTAATAAATCATTATTCTGAAATATTATATTTAAAGAGTTATTTTCAGAATAAACGTATTTTAATTCTGAAATAACATTTTTTTTGTTTAAATTAATCAATTCAAGCAGCTTTCATTTTTTTATCTAGTAGTCCAAATAATGTGTTTTGATTACTATTTTGAACTTTTACTCTTACAACTTTACCAATAAGATTTTCATTTCCATCAAAAATTACAGGAGAAATATATTTATTTCTTCCAAATAATTTATTTTGTTTTTCCATTTTATTTTCTACTAGCACATCAACTATACTATTTTCTAATGATTTATTTTTTTCTTTTTGATTATTAAATAATTTTTCCTGAATGATGGTAAGTCTTTCTTTAGCTAAATTTTTATCGATCATCTTTTGTGTAGATGCTTTTGTCCCTGGTCTCGGACTAAAGATAAAGGAAAAAGAATTAATAAATTTTATTCTTTTAATTAGGTCTAATGTGTCCTCAAAATCCTTTTGGGTTTCTCCAGGATAACCAATGATAAAATCACTAGAAAATTCTATATCTTTATTAATTTTTTTCAGTCTTTCATAAATTTTTAAATAATCATCTACAGTGTGTTTTCTATTCATTAACTCTAGCATCTTATTAGAGCCGCTTTGAATGGGTAAATGAACAAAAGGCATTAATTTATGACTTGAGGAATAACATTCAATTAGATCATCAGTCATATCCCTAGGGTGTGAGGTAGTATATCTTATTCTGTCCAACTCTGAAAAATGCTCTAAATGATTTATTATATTAGAGATTCTATATTCTTTAGAATTTTCTGTATATGAATAAGCATTAACATTTTGACCAAGCAATGTTATTTCTTTTGCTCCATTTTTTATTAATTGTTCTGCTTCTGACATAATTTTATTAAATGGTCTTGAATACTCAGGTCCTCTTGTGTAGGGCACCACACAAAAATGACAAAATTTATCACATCCTTCTTGAATGGTTAAAAAGGCAGATATTTTATCATTATTATTTTTAATTTTATCAAAATATCCAAACTTACTGATAGTATCAAATTCAGTTTCTTCTTGTTTTAAATTTGCAATATGATTTTTTAACAAATCATTTACTTTATGATAAGATTGAGGTCCTAATACAATATCGATATATGGTTCTCTCTTTACCATTTCTTCATTTTCAGCCTGTGCAACACAGCCTGCAATAATCATTATTGGTTTTTTTTTATCTCTATATAATTTTTTAACTCTACCAATTTCATGATAAACTTTTTCTTTAGCTTTATCGCGTATATGACAAGTATTTAGGATATAACATTCTGCATCAGATTGATTTTCTGTTTTATAAAAACCTATTTTATTTATAGAGTCATACATCCTATTTGAATCATATTCATTCATTTGGCAACCAAAGGTCTTGATATAAACTTTTCTCATATTTTTAGTCATTTTTAATTGGAATAGCTTGCTGAGTCTCTATCTAAGTTTGCATTGAACGAAATCGATCTTCGCTCCTCATTTGTGTCCGTAAATGGATAAACTGTATGGAGTAAATAGTTTGGAAATAAGTAAAAATCTCCTACCACAGGCTTAATAACATAAGTTGCTTTCGAAAAAAGGTTTACAGATCCATGAATTAAAGTTAATCGACCTTTATCATTATTTTTTTTTTTTTCTGAAATATTACCTAATTTCTCAGGTACTTTTAAATACCCTACACCCGAGACATGTCCAGAATGATGATGTATCGGATTATATTCGTTTTGAAATTGTCTTACTATCCAGCATTTAATTATTTCAAAAGATTTTAATTCTTTTTTTGAGTCATGCTCTAACCAGGTTTTAACTGCCCTACCCAAAAATTGCCCCCATTTTATTTCTTCCATAAATTTATTTTCTAAAAGAAATTCTTGTTTGACTTTTCCAGCTAATTGATTTGAATGATCTAATTCAGAAACTTTTTTTTCATCGAGAATAGTTTTGTCAACGTAATTATTTAAACTTTTTATTAATTCATCTGGCATTGTAATTTTTGCAATTGATGGACCAAATGGTCTAAGTATTTGTAAATCACTCATTTATTTTTTTTTATTCCATAAAGCTCTAATTTATGATCTACTAAATTATATCCATATTTTTCAGCAACTTTTTTTTGTAGTTTTTCTATATCTTCGTCAACAAACTCAATAATTTCTCCTGATTTTATATCGATGAGATGGTCGTGATGACTCTCAACTAATGTTTCATATCTTGCTTTTCCACCTTTAAAATCATGTTTAGTAAGTATTCCTGATTCTTCAAAAAGCTTGACAGTTCTATAAACTGTAGCAATACTAATTTTAGAATCTAGCTTGGAAACTCTTTGATATAATTCATCAACATCTGGATGATCAGACTCTCCGTAAACTTCTTTTGACTCTGACAAAACTTTAGCAATTATTTTTCTCTGATCAGTAAGTTTAACACCTTTTTTTAAGCAAATTTGTTCAATTGTTTCTGACATAATATTACTTTAACTCGAATAAATAGCTTTTACCAAACTTTTATTTAATAGTTTTTTTTTATTGAATTTTATTAATCTACTATAATTTTTGTTTATTAAATCCTCTGATCTAAAACCAATTAAAATCCCTTTATTAGCAAGAGATATTGCTTTTGCTATTGATAAGGAAATTCTTAAGCTCGTAAATTTTCCAGGTCCCAAATTGACATAAATTCTATCAATATTACTTATTTCAATTTTTTTTTTATTTAAAAAATTTAAGATTAATTCCATAAATTTGTCAAAATTTTTTCTACTGTTTATATGACTCGTAGTATATGATTGTCTATCAGCAATGATAACAAAAACAATTTTTTCATTAGCCGCATCTATTATTAAATTATTCATTTTTAATTTATTTTTTTTAAATGCTAATGCAGATACTGTAAACAATAAATATGAGCCTAATGATAAGGGAATATTAGCCTTGATGTATCATAGATTTGAGGAAAATAAGTATCCTTCAACGAATATAAAAATTGAAGTATTTAAAAAACATATAGAAATTATCAAGGAAAATAATTTAGTTGTTTTAAATCCAAAGAACTTTGATGAAGAATTTAATCAAGTAAGTAAAGAAAAAAAAATTTTATTTACAATTGATGATGCCTTTTCTTCTTTTTATCTAAAAGCATGGCCAATTCTAAGAGAAAATAAAATTCCTTTTATTTTATTCGTTTCTACTGAGGCTGTTGGAAAAAAAGGTTATATGAGCTGGAATGAAATAATTGAAATATCGAAAGAAGATTTTGTTTTTATTGGAAATCACTCACATTCACACGATTATTTAGTGAAATTTAAGTTTGAAGAATTTAAAAAAGATATAATTAAATCAATAAAAAAATTTGAGGAAAATCTGGGATATAATTCAAAATTTTTTTCATATCCATTTGGTGAGTATAGTTTAGAACAAAAAAAATATATTACAAAAAATTTTGATTATGCTTTTGGACAGCATTCGGGAGTTATTGATTTAAATAAAGATAAATTTGAATTACCTAGATTTCCAATAAATGAGAAATATGGAGACTTAGAGAGATTTAAATTTTTGATCAATCTTTTGCCAATTCAGTATAAAAATATCATTCCAGAGGAAAAGTTTATACTGGACAGTAACAATCCTCCAGCACTCATAATAGAATTTTTTAATGGTCAGCCAAATATTGATAAAATAAATTGCTTTTCAAATGAAGGAGGTGAGTGGAAAAATTCTAAATTAAACTATAAAAAAGACAAAATTGAAGTAATTTTTACAGAGAAGTTTTTACCAAGAAGAGGTAGGATTAATTGTTCAATGCAAGATGAAGATGGATGGAGATGGCTTGGAACTCAGTTTACACTAAATTAGATTTTTCATTTTTAGACTTGTAGGTAAAATATCTACATCATCAAAATCAGTTAAGGAATTCTGATTAATTATTTTTTTGAGAACTTCGGTATATTCTTTTCCTGTTTCTGCATATTTATCCAGAAAATTAACAAGTTTTAAACTATCTAATTTTTGATCATTATCTCTTTGGATTGCACGTTCAATTCTAAATTTTTTATAACTAGAATGAGTATTTAAATTTCTTTGGTAAGCTCTTACCGAAGCTTTCAAAATTTTAAACTTTGCGACTTTATGTTTTTTATCTTTTTCGACTTCTAGAGGTTTAATGCCATCACCAGACCATGTCCATTGTCCAAATAATGCATTACCTTCTTGTGCAAACCTCGAACTTCCCCAGCCAGTTTCTTTAGCTGCTTGAGCTATTGCTAGTGAAACTGGAATTTCATCCATTCTTATTTTAAGTTTTGATAAATCATTATTTTTTACACCATACTGTTTAAATTTAACTTCAAGCCATGCTTTATCAATTGTTGAAGTATTATTTTTATTTAAAATCTCAAAAAGTTTTTTTCGATCAAATCTAATTTTAAGATTTTCCTCAATAATTAATGGTAATACAATTTTAATAAATAATTTTTTTTTTTTTTGAGGACTTTCTATATTTTTAAGTTCTTTAGGTAATTTTGTTAACTGATTGCCCACATTAACTAATTTAGTTTTTTTTACAGTATCTAAATCATATCCATTTTCTCTGAAAAGTTCCTCAATCGTTGAAGCACTTAATCTTTGAGGATCTTGATCTTCTTCATCCTTTCCAAACACATCAATATCGTCAAAAATATTCCATGAAAATCTATTATTTATGTTGTCTTTAACGATTTTATTTTTTTTATTCTGTTTTTCTAATATTTCATCAAAACTCTGTTTTGAGGAATTAAGAATAACTTGATTTGATTTTAAATTATTTTTTATAAAACTAACAGAGCTTGGTAAAATTGAGAAAACTAAGATTATAAATAGACTTGCAAATAAAGTTTTAAAAAAATTAAGATTACTATTGACTTGTTTTTTTTTTAAAAATTTTTTCATATCTCTCTTGATTTCTTATAATTGATAGTAAAGATATTATACAGCTAAAACTTCTTTAACTTCTGGAATATAATGACAAAGAAGATTTTGGACACCTTGTTTTAAAGTCAAAGTTGAAGATGGACACCCTGAGCAGCTACCTTTTAGTATAACTGTAACTTTTCCATCCTTGAATTCCTTGAATGTTATGTCCCCTCCATCTTTTGCAACAGCAGGCCTAATTTTAGTTTCTAATATTTTTATAATTTTATTTTCAATTTGACCGTATTTTTGATTATTATCTAAATTTGTTTTTTTATTTATAATAAATTCGTTGCCTTCATCATAGAATTCATTCAAATATGAAATTATTAGATGCTTTATATTTTCCCATTTTTCATCTTGAGTTTTATTAATTGATAAAAAATTCTCACTCAAAAATATTCCAGTGACACCATTTATTGATAGAATGTTTTTTAAAAGAGGAATATTTGTTTGGTTCTCATTTAAAAATTCGTATGGTCCATCATTGGATACACTTTTACCCGGGAGAAATTTTAGAGAATTTGGGTTTGGTGTTTCTTGTGTTTGAATAAACATAATATTTATATAACAATAAATTTTAAAATTTAAAGAATTTTAAAAACCTATTATTCTCTTCATTTCTATTATCTTTTTTTCTGCAATTTCGTCCGCTTTATTGGCACCATGTGTAAGAACTTTATTTAAATATTCTTTATCATTTAGCAATTTTTTTATCTCATCGGAGATTGGGGAAATCTTATTTGATAAAATTTCAGCTAATTGACTTTTTAGATTTGAAAAATTTTTGCCACCAAATTCATCTAGAGTTTTATCTAAAGTTTGATTTGAGATACTAGAATAGATTCCAAGAAGATTTTCCGCTTCAGGTCTACTTTTTAATTTTTCATTTTCGCTAGGTATTGGAAGAGAGTCTGTTTTGGCTTTTTTAATTTTATTTATAATTTCATCTTTGGTATCAGTTAAATTTATTCTACTCAAATCTGATGGATCTGATTTGCTCATTTTTTTTAAACCATCTTTTAAACTCATTATTCTTGAAAAATTTTTTTTTATTAAGGGCTCTGGAGCTTTAAGAAAATTATGACAATCAAAATCTTTATTAAATTTATTAGCAATATCTCTTGTTAACTCTAAATGTTGTTTCTGATCTTCTCCAACAGGGACATGAGTAGCATCATAAAGCAATATATCACTAGCCATAAGTACAGGATAAATATAAAGACCAACAGAAGCTTTTTCTTTGTCTTTACCTGCTTTATCTTTAAATTGTGTCATTCTATTCAACCAGCCCATGGGTGATATACAGCTTAAAATCCAGGATCCCTCTGCATGTGCGTGAACTTTTGACTGATTAAAAATGATACTTTTAGTTGGATTAATACCACTAGCTATAAATGTTGCTGTAGTTTCAAGAATATTTTTCTTTAATTGATCTTTATCTTGCTTAACAGTAATTGCATGTAAATCTACAACACAAAAAATACATTCATTTTGATTATCATTATTTAATTCAACAAAATTTTTGATAGCACCAAGGTAATTACCTAAGTGAAGATTACCTGTAGGTTGAACACCAGAAAATATTTTTTTGGACATCGATCAATACTTTAAATTAATATCTGAAATTTTAAAGGCTTTTATAATAATAGAAAATCCGATGTATGAAACGAAAGTTAATAAAACAATCAAAACAATAAAAATAAATTTATAATTATTTACGTAGACTAATGAGCTTTCTAAAAGATTTATCAAAAAATAAAATATAAAAATTGCAATTATATTTGAGAAAATAATCTTTAATATTTGAATAATAAAATTTGAACTAAATTTAAAGTAATTTTTATTAATTACGAAAACTAATAAAATAATTCCATTAAACCATGAGGAGATTGTAGTTGCGATTGGTATTATAATAAAACCAACCTTTGAAAAAAACATCAAACTAATTGTGATATTTAAAATTACAGAAATTAAAGAATACTTAAATGGTGTTTTAGTATCATTTCTTGCAAACAAAAAAGTTGAAAATATTTTGATCAAAGAAAATGCTGGAAGCCCAAAAGAAAAATAGAATAAAGCTTTTGCAGAATTACTAACACTTACCTTATCGAAAGACCCATATCCAAATAGGGCAGATGTTATTTGTTCTGAGCCAACTATAAGAGCAAGTGATGCTGGTAAACTTAAAAATAAACTCAATTCTAAAGCTTTATTCTGTAATTCTCTAGTTTTTAAAGAGTTATTACTTCTAATATGTCGACTAAGGTTTGGAAGGATTACAGTGCCTATAGCAATACCAGCTATTGCTAAATTTATCTGATAAATTCTATCTGCATAATATAAATAGGAAACAGCACTTGCTTGAAATGATGCAATAATTGTTCCAACTAAGATATTTATCTGGGTTACACCTGAAGAAAATATGCTCGGTAAAAGTTTACTAAAAAAGTTTTTAATTTTATCGTTTATTTTAAAATGAAGATTTATATTTAATACAAAATATTTTTTTACAAATATTAATAAAAAAATAAATTGTAGGAGCCCAGCAAGAGTAACAGCATAAGATAAGTAATAAACCAAATAATCATTCAAATTTTCGGCATATAGCAAACAAATTATTAATAATATATTTAGAATCATTGGTGCTGCAGCTGCAGCTGCAAATTTATTGTGTGAGTTTAAAATTGCTGAAAAAAAAGATGCAAGACTAATAAAAAATAAAAAAGGAAATGTAATTCTAGTTAGGTCAATTGCAATATTTAATTTTTCTGTATCATTTGAAAATCCTGGTGCAATTATTTTAATAAATGCTGGCATGAATATTTCAATTATTAATATCGTGAAAAATAATCCTAACAATAATAAATTAAAAATTGAATTTGCAAAAGTATTTGCGTTTTTTTTTCCTCTAATGAGTTCAGAGGAATAAGAGGGAACAAAAGCTGCGTTAAAAGTTCCCTCTGAAAATAATCTTCTAAAAGTATTTGGAATTCTAAAGGCTACAAAAAAAGCATCCGCTAAAGGTCCCGCACCAAGGTATATTGCTATGAAAAAATCTCTTATGTAACCAAGAACACGACTTAGCAAAACAAATATACTAAATGTGCTTGTTGACTTAATGAGATTCATAAATCATATTAGTCTTAAATTTACCTTAATAGTATATTTAATTTGCCTAATGAAAAAAAATAAAATTGAACATTATTCAGATAAAGAGGCTCTTGAATTTCATAATTCAAATAAATCTGGTAAGATTGAGATAATTTCCTCAAAACCGATGACATCAAAAAGAGACTTGGCTTTAGCTTACTCTCCAGGTGTGGCAGCTCCAGTTAAAGAAATTTTTAAAAATCCAGAGAGAGCGTATGATTATACTACCAAAGGAAATTTAGTTGCAGTGATAAGTAATGGATCTGCAATTTTAGGATTGGGTAACTTAGGAGCAATTGCATCAAAACCTGTAATGGAAGGTAAAGCGGTATTATTTAAAAGATTTGCAGATATAGATGCTATTGATTTAGAAATTGATAGTAAAGTTCCTGAAGAAATAGTTAATAGTATAAAAAATTTTGCTGTAAGTTTTGGAGGTATTAATCTTGAGGATATTGCTGCCCCAGAGTGTTTTATAATTGAGGAAAATTTAAAAAAAATACTTGATATACCAATATTTCATGATGACCAACATGGAACAGCAATTATAACATCAGCAGCACTCATTAATTCAATACACATTACTAAAAAAATAATTTCTAAAATAAAAGTTGTTGTAAATGGTGCTGGAGCATCTGCTATGGCTTGCTCAGATCTTTTTATAAAATTAGGAGTAAAAAAACAAAATTTAACAATGATTGATAGCAAAGGTGTAATTAGTTTAGACAGAAAAGGATTAAATAAGTGGAAATTAAAATATGCAAAAAAAACAAAAGATAGAACTCTAAGTGATGCATTAAAAAATGCAGATGTTTTTTTAGGGCTATCATCAGCAGGTATCCTAAAAAAAGAAATGATTAAAAAAATGTCAAAAAACCCAATAATATTTGCATGCGCTAACCCAGATCCAGAAATTTTACCAGAGGAAGCTTATAAAATTAGAAAAGACGCAATTATAGCAACTGGTAGATCAGATTATGCAAACCAGGTAAATAACTTAATAGGTTTTCCTTATATATTCAGAGGAGCGCTTGATGTAAGAGCAAAAACAATAAATGAAGAAATGAAAATTTCTGCAGCTAATGCGATTGCTAAATTAGCCAGAGAAAGAGTTCCCGATGAAGTAGCTGCAGCAATGGGAGGGGATAGACCCAAATATGGTAAAGATTACATTATTCCATCTACCTTTGATCCAAGATTAATAAGTGTAATCCCAGTAGCGGTGGCAAAAGCTGCAATAAAAAGTGGAGTCGCTAGAAAAAAAATCGAAAATTTTAACTTATACTCTGATCAATTAAAACAAAGGTTAGACCCATCAGTAACTATTCTTCAAGGAATAAATTCTAAAGTTAAAAAAAATCAAAAAACTGTTGTATTTGCTGATGGTGAAGATGAAAATACACTTAAGGCTGCAATTGCATTTAAAAATAGTGGTCTAGGAACTCCAATAATTGTTGCAAAAGAGAATGTTGTTAAACAAAGGCTAAAAGAAATTGGTTATAGAGAAAACCTAGATATTAAAATCGTAAATTCTACTGATAAAAAATTGAGAGATAAATATGTAAAGTTTCTCTTTAAAAAAATGCACAGAGATCAAGGTTTACTTGAGAGAGATTGTGACAGAATGATTAGAAATGACAGAGTTATTTGGGCATCTTGTATGGTCCAATGTGGAGATGCTGACGCAATGGTCACAGGTAACACTAGAAGATATTCCCAATCACTAGAAAAAATTAAAAAGGTTATACCCCCTAGGAAAGGAGAAATTATGTTTGGACTAAATATGGTTGTTAGTAAAGGTAAAACTGTATTTATTGGAGATACATCCGTTAACGAATACCCTTCTTCTAATGAATTAGCTGATATTGCAATTTCCTCGGCAAGAGTAGCTAGATTATTTGGATTCGATCCAAAAGTTGCATTTTTATCACATTCAACTTTTGGTCAACCTATAACCAGTAGAACAAAACATATTAGAGATGCTGTAGAGATACTGAAAAAGAGAAGAGTAGATTTTAAGTTTGATGGCGATATGCAGCCAGATGTTGCTCTTAATAATGAATACTCTGATTTATACCCGTTTTCAGAAATAGTAGGAAATGCAAACATTTTGATAATGCCTGGTCAACATAGTGCAGCAATTTCTAATAAAATTATGAAATCATTAGGAGGTGCTAAAGTTATTGGTCCATTATTAATAGGTCTTGCTCAACCTATAGAAATCGCTCCATTAAGATCTTCTACTTCCGAAATATTAGATTTAGCATCTGTTGCTGCTTATTCAGCTGGGGTAATTAAATATCAAAAAACAAAGTAATTTTTTATTATTTTTTAACAACTCTCAAATCATCAACTAAAAAAATACTTGTAACTACATCTTCAACATCTAAAATTTGTTCAGCTTCTTTAATAACTTCATCTCTTTCAGCTTTGTTTTGTGCTATACCATAAACATAAATTTTCTTTTTGTAAGTATCGATGTTATAATTAACTGCTTTAATTTTTTTGCTACTTATCAAGGCTGCTCTTAATTGTGAAGTAATAAGTAAATCTTTTGCAGATCTTTTAAAATCAAAAGCCTCTTTAATTTGTAAATCATTTTTAACTGACCTTGCACCCTTAATTTCCCACGCCAATTTAGTAATTTTAATTTTATCTTCAACTGAATTGACTTTTCCTGTAAGGAATATTCTTCCATCAAGAATTTTTGTCTTTACTGAAATAATGTAACTTTTATCAGATGAAAGTAATTTTGCTCTCAGATTTTGTTGCATTATTGAGTCATCTATTTGGGTGCCTAAGCTTCTAGGATCTAAAGCTATTGAAACTCCTGTTCCTAAAACTCCAGTTGAGGAATAACCAACGCAGCTTGAAATAATAATAAAACTTAAAATAATTATGATTTTTCTAATTTTCATTTTTAATTTCAAGACAGTAATTATAGACAAGCTTTTTAGAAATTTCTCTATCTTCTGAAACTTTTTGTACAATATCTTTTATAGACATTTTTTGTATTAATTTGTTAATCTTTTTTTTATCTGATTCTTCAAGTTCTTTAAAACTTAATTTTTCTTTTTTAGGTTCAGAAATAACTACTGTTATTTCCCCTTTTCTAGAAAAATTCACATTTGATAAGTCTTTTACTGAGGTCCTAATATATTCTTCGTGATATTTTGTGATTTCTCTACAAATAACAATATCCCTGTTCGAGAAAAATTCTTTTATATAATTAATTCTTTTGTCAAGTTTATTTGGTGATATGAAAAATATAATTGAACTCTCAAGTAATGATAAATTTTTAAATAATTTTTTAATTTGATTTTGTTTTTCTGGAAGGAATCCACAAAAATAAAAATTATCAGAGAAACCACTTATCGATATTGCAGCACTTACTGCAGATGCACCAGGAATTGGAAAGATTTCTATTTCATTTTTCCTACACTCTTGTATCAATATTCTTCCAGGATCAGAAACAGTAGGTGTTCCTGCGTCTGAAACTAATGATACTATTTTATTATTTTTCAAAATCTCCATAACTTTTTCCAGATTTTTATTTTCATTAAATTTGTGATTTGAAATTAGTTTTTTATTTATTTCAAATTTCTGAAGTATTTTTTTTGTAACTCTTGTATCTTCACATAGAATTAAATCAGATTCTTGTAGAATTTTGACAGCTCGAAATGAAATATCTCCCATATTTCCAATAGGTGTAGAAACACAATATAGCCCAGGTTTAAATTTATCATTGTTCAAATTCATAAGAATTGTTTAATTAATTATATTATTAAAACTTAAATGAAAACTTTAATCAAATTGTTAATATTTTTTGTATTAAGTAACTGCCTTTTTCATCAAAATATATTTGCATCCGAAAAAATTAAGATTGGATTAATTGTTCCATTAAGTGGTGAAAATTCTTTAATCGGTAAAAAAATTATAAAATCTATAAGATTAGCAATTAATAAAATAAATGATGAGAGAATAGTTATAATTCCAAAGGATACAAAATCAAACCCTATTGATGCTTTGAAGGTATCTAAAGAATTGTATAAAGAAAATGTTAGGATAATCATTGGTCCAGTCTTTAATGAGAGCATAAAATATCTTGATGATCTTCAAGAAATAACATTCATATCTTTTACAAATAAGTTAATCGACAATCCAAAAAATGTAATAAGTGCAGGAGTAAACGCTGTATCACAATTACAAACAATTAAAAAATTTAATGAAAAAAATAATCTCTCAAAAAGTATTTTTTTAATTCCAAGATCACAGTTTAAGAATGAAATAGAAAAAGCGATAAAAAAAACAAAGATTAAGCATAAAGAAGTTTTTTATTATGACAGAGAACCAACCAAACTCACTAGACAAATTGAAGATTTAACTCAATATCAAATAAGAAAAGATAATCTTAAACACGAGATAAAAAGACTAGAAAGTTTATCATTTAAAGACAAAGAAAAAAAAATACAAAATTTAAAAAAAAAAGATACACTTGGTAATATTAATTTTGACTCAGTTATTATAGCTGATTTTGATGAAAATTTGAAAAGCGTAGCCACATCACTTCTCTATACAGATGTATCATCAAAAAGAATTTCTTACATAACCTTAAATCAGTGGTTTGATGAAAGTCTTTTAAAAGAAAATTCTCTTCATCCGATGTATTTTCCATCGATAAATAAAAGGAATTACGAATTATTTATGAATGATTTCAAAAATACTTACAATTTAGACGGAGACCAACTTTCATTTTTAAGTTATGATTTAGTAGGATTGGTTTATTTTTTAATTTATGAAAATAATTTTAAAATTTCAAAAAAGATATTTTATAAAAAAAACAGATTTAAGGGTAAAATAGGAATTTTTGAAATAAGTAAAAATACTATTACTCATCAACTAAATTTCTACAGCATTGAAAATAATAAATTTAAAAAAATTTTTTAATTTTTTTAAATGCATTTGATCGATGGTCTATTCTGTATTTTTTTTTGCTATCCATCTCACCAAAGGTTAATCTTTTTCCCCTAGGAATAAAGATTGGATCGTATCCGAAACCATTTTTTCCTTTCTTCAAATTAGATATTCGACCTTCAATTTTACCAATTTTACTTACAA
Organism: uncultured Pelagibacteraceae bacterium; assembly: GCA_902603305.1. GTDB lineage: Bacteria > Pseudomonadota > Alphaproteobacteria > Pelagibacterales > Pelagibacteraceae > Pelagibacter. The sequence goes on from CACKUI010000002.1 coordinate 30,675, forward strand.
ACTGACCATTTGGCCAAAAAATAGTCAGTACACAAATAAATCTTGCACTCAATTTTTTTTTTTTCCAATTTTTATCTTTTTTAGAAATTTCTTTGTAAACTTTTTTAATAGCCAAATTAAAATTTCTTTTTCTTCCTGACCAATCTGCTGAATATACCCCAGGCGCTTTATTTAAGATATCAATCTCAATTCCTGAGTCATCTGACATACAAATTTTGTTAGTTTTTTTTGAAAAATATTTTGCTTTTAAAAGAGAGTTTTGTTCAAATGAGGTACCCGTCTCTCTTGGGCTTGGTATTTTAAAGTCCAAATTTGAATAAATTTTTAAACTTTTGGGTAATAGATCTGCTATTTCCTTCAGTTTTCCTTTATTATTTGAGCCAATGAATATCTCTTTAATTTTTTTTTTAGGCACCTAGAAATTATACTTTTTCTTACCATATAAACAATATGGATAAAGAAGAATTAAAAGAAAACGTGGAGAAAAATATTACTGACGAGGAGTTAAATACCCAATCCAAAGTAAGCGATAATGCAGATCAAGCAAATGAGGAAAAAAATTTAGAGTCTGAAATAAAAGAAGTTGAAAAACTGACACCCGAAGAAGAGTTAGAAACACTCAAAGATAAATTAGCAAGAACATTTGCAGAGATGGAAAATCAAAGACGTAGGTTTGAAAAAGAAAGAGATGACGCATACGAATATGGTGGATATTCTTTTGCTAAAGAGGCATTAAACTTATTAGATAATCTTGAGAGATCGAAAGTAGCATTGGAGAATGATGAAAAATTAAAGGATACAGATGCACTTAAAAAAATCGTAGATCATTTGGACATTATAAACGACGATATGCTTTCAATATTTAAAAAAAATAATATTGAGCCTATAAAGTCAATTAATGAAAAACTTGACCCAAATCTTCACCAAGCAATGATGGAAGTTGAGGATGATACAAAAGATCCAGGGACCATCGTACAAGAAATTCAAAAAGGCTTTATGATGAAAGACAGATTATTGAGACCTTCTTTAGTAGGTGTTTCAAAGAAAAAAGCTAAAGAGGTAGAAAATGAAGAGCAAAAAGATGAAAAAAACTAATAAAAACAACAAAAATTTAAATTTTATAGACGGTTGTAGTCTTATAATTAGCACTTATATGACGAAGAGGTATTAAATAATGAGCAAAGTAATAGGAATAGATTTAGGAACAACAAACTCATGTGTAGCTGTAATGGAGGGTACACAAGCTAAAGTTTTAGAAAATGCTGAAGGAGCAAGAACAACTCCTTCTGTAGTTGCGTTTTCAGATAATGATGAAAAATTAATTGGACAGCCTGCAAAAAGACAGGCGGTAACCAATCCAGAAAATACAATATTTGCTGTTAAAAGATTGATTGGAAGAAATTTTGATGATCCTTCTGTAAAAAAAGATGTTGAGACAGCACCTTTTAAGATCGTTAACTCTGATAAAGGAGATGCATGGATAGAAGCTAAAGGTAACAAATACTCGCCATCTCAAATTTCTGCTTTTACACTTCAGAAAATGAAAGAAACTGCTGAAAAATATTTAGGCCAAGAAGTTTCTCAAGCTGTAATAACTGTTCCAGCATATTTTAATGATGCACAAAGACAGGCAACTAAAGATGCTGGTAAAATAGCAGGTTTAGAAGTTTTAAGAATTATTAACGAACCAACAGCAGCTTCACTTGCATATGGATTAGATAAAAAGACAAACAATAAAATTGCAGTTTATGATTTAGGTGGAGGTACTTTTGATGTATCAATTCTTGAGTTAGGAGATGGAGTATTTGAGGTTAAATCAACGAATGGTGATACTTTCCTAGGTGGTGAAGATTTTGATAATACAATTGTCGAATACCTATTAACTGAATTCAAAAAAGAAAATGGTATTGATTTAAAATCAGACAAATTAGCATTACAAAGACTTAAGGAAGCTGCAGAAAAAGCAAAAATTGAATTATCATCTGCTGCTCAAACTGAGATAAATTTACCTTTTATTACAGCAGATAAAACTGGCCCTAAACACATTAATATGAAAATGACTAGAGCCAAGTTAGAGGCTCTCGTTGAGGATCTTATTTCTAGAACTATTCCGCCATGTGAAACAGCCCTTAAAGATGCTGGTTTAAGTGCGAGCGAAATTGATGAAATAATACTTGTTGGTGGAATGACTAGAATGCCAAAAGTAATAGAGGAAGTTAAAAATTTCTTTGGAAAAGAACCGAACAAATCTGTGAATCCTGATGAAGTTGTTGCAATGGGTGCTGCTATTCAGGCGGGAGTATTGCAAGGAGACGTTAAAGACGTACTATTGTTAGATGTTACACCACTATCTCTAGGAATAGAAACTTTAGGTGGAGTTTCAACTAAATTGATAGAGAAAAATACAACAATACCAACTAAGAAAAGTCAGGTTTTCTCAACAGCAGAAGACAACCAACCTGCAGTTTCAATTAGAGTTTTACAAGGTGAAAGAGATATGGCCTCTGACAACAAGGTGTTAGGTAATTTTGAACTAGTGGGTATAGCTCCAGCTCCTAGAGGGGTTCCTCAAATTGAAGTTACGTTTGATATCGATGCAAATGGAATTGTAAATGTTTCTGCAAAAGATAAGGGGACTGGTAAAGAGCAAAAAATTCAAATTCAAGCGTCAGGTGGTTTAAGTGATGAAGAAATAAACCAAATGGTTAAGGATGCTGAGACAAATAAAGAAGCTGACAAAAAGAAAAGAGAAGCTGTAGATGCAAGAAACCAAGCTGACACTCTACTTCATTCTACTGAAAAGAATTTAAAAGAGCATGGCAGTAAAGTTTCTGATGCGGACAAGAAAGCTATTGAAGATGCATCAGCGAATTTAAGAAACGCATTAAAAGGAACTGATGTAGAGGAAATTAAAAAGCAAACTCAAGATTTGGTTCAAGCTTCAATGAAATTAGGAGAAGCTATTTACAAATCACAACAAAGTACAAAACCTGGTGATGCACCTAAAGATGCAAAAGATGAAGGGAAAAAAGACGATAATGTTGTTGATGCAGACTTTGAAGAAGTAAAAGACGATAAAGAAAAAAGCGCCTAAACTATCAACCATTTGTCTATAACTAGTTATGGCAAAAAGAGATTACTACGATGTATTGGGTGTTGAAAAAAGTGCAGGTCCAGACCAAATAAAAGCAGCTTATAGAAAACAAGCTGTAAAATATCATCCCGATAAAAATAAAGGAGATAAAGCAGCAGAGGAAAAATTCAAAGAAGCTTCAGAGGCTTACCACGTTCTATCAAATTCAGAGAGAAAACAAAATTATGATAATTTTGGTCACGCTGCATTTGAAAATGGTGGAGGAGGTGGAAGAAGTGGTTTTGGAAATTTTGACTTTTCTGGCTCTTTTTCAGATATCTTTGAAGACTTTTTTGGCGAAGGTTTTGGTGGTGGTGGAAGAAGATCAAGAAGATCTAATAACCGTGGATCTGATTTAAGATATGATCTATCTATAAGCCTAGAAGAAGCTTATGCTGGAAAGAAACAAGATATTAAATTCTCAACATCTGATAGATGCGCTACTTGTAATGGTTCAGGATCTAAACCAGGTCAAAGTGCAAGCACATGCTCTATGTGTGGAGGCCATGGACAAGTTCGTTCTAGCCAAGGTTTTTTCACTGTTCAACAAACATGCCCTCAATGTGCTGGTTCAGGCGAACAAATAACCAATCCTTGCACAAGTTGTGGTGGTCAAGGTAAAAAGCAAGCAACTAAGCGCCTTTCTGTAACTATTCCTAAAGGAGTAGACGATGGAACTAGGATCAGATTATCTGGTAAAGGGGAAGCAGGTTCTAGGGGAGCTAGTAATGGTGATCTATATTTATTTATTAATGTTAATACTCACGAACTTTTCAAAAGATCTGAAGAAAATTTATTTTTTGAATGCCCAATATCTATTGCAGATGCAGCACTTGGAACTGAATTAAAAATACCTACTATCGATGGTGGAAAAGCAAAAATAAAAATTCCAGCTGGAACACAAAGTGGAAAACAGTTTAGATTGAGAGAAAAAGGAATGCCATTAATGAGAGGAAATGATTATGGAGACCTTTATGTACAAGTGAACACTGAAGTGCCAGTATCTTTAAATAAAGAACAAAAAGATTTACTTGAAAAATTTAGAGAAATTGAAAATGAAAAATCAAATCCAAGTATTAAAAAATTCTTTAAAAAAGCAAAAAGTTTTTGGAAAAATTAGATGAAAAAAAAAATTAAATATACAATTTTTGGAATTATTTATGTTTTAGCAATTCTAATTCTGGGCGCGTATTTTTATAAAGAAGGAATTGGAATAATTTAATTATCTTTTGCTAATCTTATAAATATATCTCCCATACCACCTTGTACTTCCTCAAGAGGAGCATTATTTCTTAGTTCACAATATTGTCCCGTAACTTCATGACTATCAATAGCAGCAATACTTTGAGAATTACATTTTGTGGCATTATGAAATAAACCAATTACTAGTCTCTCATCTAATACAAATACTTGATTATTATCAAGTTTATTTCCATCACAAAAATAATCCTTATTTACTTCTCTAGGAAAATCTTTTTTACCGCAGGGATTTTTTATTGTCAGAACAAAAAATTCTTTTTCACCATCTGTAAAAGTATATTTCATTTTTATTACTTTAGAGTATTTCATCAAATCACACGAGCATGGATAACAACACTTATGATAAAATCCACATATTTTCTCTTCATTTTCAGCATTTTTAAGATAAACAAATTCTGGTTTGCTATTTGGATCAATCAATGATCCAGAAACAGCACAATATAACTTGTTGTATTCTACAAAATCTTGGTATTTGATCTCTTTAGTTAAAATATGTTTAAAAAATTTTGGACCTGCAGCATTTCTATTTTGATCGGGGAAAATTTTTGGCCAATCTTTTACTAAATCAGCATAATAATTAAATTGATTTGAATATGTTGGTTTTATTGAACTAAAAGTTACTAGTAGAAAAAAAATTGTAAAATATTTTAATTTTTGCATGATCTAGTATTTAGAATACTTTAATTAATTTACTTATTGAATTGAGTGTTATTGTCCTATTTTTTCTGATTTACTTCTATTGTTTTATTAAATTCATTTATTTTAAGTAACTGAGAGGAACCATCAGTCCAAACTATTTTTACTGAAATATTTTTTTCACTCTCTCTAATACCATAATGAGCCACGGGTTCCATCTGGCATAGATATCCAGAGCCAGCATCTATGGTTTTAGCATGATTTCTGAAGTTTGAATTAAGTATAACTGTTGCTCCTCTTGCAGGTGCACCATACTTATTTAAAGGTTTAATTCTTATATAATTGAAGTCTTTTTTAATGTCTGCTTTATACATTGTGAGTGGTTGCATGCCAGATTCTCCATGAGAAACTAATAATTCTAAAATTCCATCTTTATCTATATCCGCCACTGCAGCACCTGTTCCTAAACCATTAGATTCGTATGCATTTTGAATTTTTATCTCTTCAAAAAATCCATTGTCTTTTATTTTGAATAATTTATTTGGTTCCCCAATATTATTCATGAATATTTCATCATAGCCGTCATTATCAAAGTCTGCTGATATCACCGTTCTAATTCTAGTAGGAATATTGTAGGTTGGAGTAGCGATATCTTTAAATTTGTTATTTTCTAATACAAAAGCCCTATGATAACCGTTCCAATTGGATGTGATTATATCTAATCTCCCTCTATAAAGTATGTCTGATAAAGTTGTACCTCTTCCATTTTCATATTGATCATCAATTTTATAATCCTCAGCTATATCCTGAAAGAAACCATCAGAATTATAATATAAAAAATTTTTTCCTCTTTCATTTGCAGCAAATATGTCAGTTTTTCCTGATAAAATATTTCCTGCAACTACAGCTCTTCCACCAGTTATTTTATCAATTTTAAGCTGCTCTGCTAAATCTAGTATTTGTCCAGAACTTTGTTCATAAAACCTAGTTGGGCCCCCGTAATTGGCAACATATATGCCATATTTTCCATCACCATTTCTATCCACACAAACAACAGACCTACCAGCAGTTAAGTTTAAATTTTTTTTGTTAATTCCTTTTTCAAATAAATCAATAAAACTATCACTAGTGATGTCAATCAATCTATCTGAATATTTTTTTTCACCACTATAGGTATCGGTATTTAAAAAATAAATTTCTTCAAATCCATCTTTATCAATATCACAAGCAGCAACTCCAATTGTTTTTCTTTTAGCATCATCAAAGATTTCATTTTTATTTATATTTATAAGTTTCCCATTTTGGTAGGACAAAGCTAAGTTTGAAAAACCAAACCCAGTAACGACAAATTCATATTTATCATCTTGGTTTACATCTGTAACGGACACACCATAACTCAGTCTAAAATCATTATTTTCAATTAAAGATGTAATGTCTTTAAAAAAGTCAGCTTTAGATTGATTGATAGACACGAAAAAAACCAAAACCAAAAATAATTTTAAAAGGTATTTAATAACCATAATTATTGTATATTGTTAAAAAAATATATTAAAAAAATTTAATGAGCAAAGTAAATTTAGCGATATCTGGTTGCATGGGACGAATGGGCCAACAACTGGTAAAATCTTCAAGAGTTGATAAAAATTTTAAACTAACAACACTTACAGAAAGTAGATTAATAAAAAAAAAAATTTCTGGAATTAAACCTAGTTTTAATAATGAAAATTCCTTCAAAAATGTTGATTTAATTATCGATTTTACAGTCCCTAATTGTACTTTTGAAATTCTTAAAATTGCATCAAAGCTTAAAAAAAGAGTTGTTATTGGTACAACTGGATTTACCAAAAAAGAAGAGAGTCTTATTAAAAAATTTTCAAATAAAATTCCAATACTGAAAGCTGGAAACATGAGCTTAGGCATAAATTTGTTAATGTATTTAACTGAAATAGCATCTAAATCATTAGGAAATAATTTTTTAAGTAAAGTATATGAGGTTCACCATAAATATAAGATAGACTATCCATCTGGAACAGCATTAATGTTGGGTAAAGGAATTGCTGTTGGCAAAAATAAAGATTTTTATAATTTATTTGGAAAAAAATATCTTAATAAAAAAAATTTTCCTTATGGGAAAAAAATAAATTTTAACTCAATACGAAAAGGTAAAACAGTTGGTGAACACGAAGTTAAATTTTCGAGTGGAAAAGAAATTATTACATTAAATCACGAAGCATTTGATAGAGCTTTATACAGTGAAGGAGCTTTGACAGCTGGAAAATGGTTAATGAAAAAAAAACCGGGTTTATATTCGATGCGTGATGTTTTAAATTTTAAATGAGTGAGGAGCAAAGGGCAAAAATTGTTCTTCGAACTTTAAATAAAATATATCCAAAGACGCCAATTCCTCTTAAACACAGAAATATTTTTACTTTACTAGTTTCTGTTCTTTTATCTGCACAGTGTACAGACGTAAATGTTAATAATGTTACTAAAAATATATATCCAAAATATAACAAGCCTGAACACTTTGTTAAATTGGGAAGAAAAAAAATTGAAAAACTAATACGAAGTATTGGTATTTTCAGAGTTAAAGCCAAAAGTGTATATAATTTATCAAAAACTTTAGTTGAAAAATACAACGGAAAAGTTCCAAAAACCTTCGAACAACTTGAAGAATTACCGGGTGTTGGGCACAAAACAGCAAGTGTGGTCATGTCTCAAGGATTTGGATATGCTGCTTTTCCAGTGGACACTCATATACATAGGCTTGCACAAAGATGGGGTTTGACTAATGGAAAGAATGTCGTTCAAACAGAAGAAGATCTTAAAAGACTTTTCCCTAAAAAATATTGGAATAAGTTACATCTTCAAATAATTTATTATGGGAGAGAATATTGCAAAGCAAGAGAGTGCTATGGTTTATCTTGTAAAATCTGTACTACTTGTTATCCTAAGAGAAAAAAACCACTTATAACCAAGAAAGCATAAATAATGAAAATATTAGGAATTGGAAACGCAATAGTAGATGTGATTTGCAAAGTTGAAGATGAATTTATCACTAAAAATAATTTAACAAAAAGTACTATGAAATTAATTTTTGACGATAAAGAATTTAAAGATTTATTATCTAGTCTCAAAATAGAAAAAACTGTTTCAGGGGGGTCTGTTGCTAATTCAATAGTTGGTTTATCTCAACTTGGAAATAAAGTAGGTTTTATAGGTAAAGTTAATGACGATGATCTTGGTGAAAAATATGAAGATGGTCTAAAGCAGGAGAATGTTAAATATTTTTATTCAAAGAAAAAAGAAGAACTGCCTACCGGAACATGTTTGATTTTAGTTACACCAGACTCTGAAAGAACAATGTGTACCTTCTTAGGAACTGCAGGTAAAATAAATGAAAACGACGTTAGCTCAGATGCAATTAAACAAAGTGAAACAATACTCTTAGAAGGTTACCTTTGGGATGAAGGTGAGCCTAAGAAAGCTTTTGAAAAAGCAATTCAAAGTGCTAACAAAGTTGCAATGTCTTTATCTGATCAGTTTTGCGTTGACAGACACAAACCTCATTTTTTAGAACTGGTTAAAAACAAATTAGATATAACTTTTGCGAATGAACAAGAAATAATGTCATTAATAGATGCAAAGTCTTTTGATGAAGTAATAAGTTTTTCGAAATCTCTTGGCAAAATAATTGTTTTAACAAGGGGTGAAAAAGGAGCTGTTGCTATTAATGGAGATGATGTTGCTGAATGTGGAATTAAAGAAGGTCTCAAAATAATTGACTTAACTGGAGCTGGAGACCTTTTCGCAGCAGGTTTTTTGCATGGACATGTAAATAATATGACACTTAAAGAGAGTTTGGACAAAGGAACTGAGATGTCTTCTAAAGTAATTCAACAAATTGGGGCTAGACTTTAAATAATTATTTTTTCTTTCTTTTAAAACTACCCTTGCCCTTTTTTGGCTTTATTACTCGAGTTTTATATTTTGGTGTTAATAAATCTTTAGCAATAAAATTTTTTTTTGGTTTCATGATTATTTTTTTCTTAGCCAGAATTGGTACATTCCTTTAAATATATCTGGATGTTTAATCTCAAATTCATTCCAATTCATCAAAGATGTAAAATTTTTATCATCTTTATAATAATTTGAGTAATCTTTTTTTAAAGAAGAATTTGCAAAACCTAAAAATTCTAAATTATATTTTTGGATTAATTTTGAAATTTTTGGCAAAGTAAAGCGATGCTCTTGAACATGAAAAACTAGATCTCTCAGACTTGATGTTGTATGAAAATCATAATTGAAATTAAGTTTTTGTAATGGAATATTTTTTTTGTCATTTTTTATAATTTCTCTAAAATTTCTAATATCTTTTAAGTTATTTTTAAATTTTCTCTCTTTTAATAATTCCCTTGTTTCAACTATATGTTTCCTAGCATATTCACTGTACAAGCCTAGTTTAATAAAACCACCAGGTTCTAAAATATCTAGTAGTATATTTAATCCTTTTTCAGGGTTCTCTAGGTGATGCAGTACTCCCATACATTCAATAACATTAAACTTTCTTTTTAAACTTAATAATTTCAATAAATCAGTATGTAAAAATTCAATATTATTAATATTTAATTCCTGCATTCTTCTCTTAGCAAATGCTAGGCTTGATAAACTTAGGTCAATAGCAAGAATATTTGAATTTTCGTAATCAATTCTTCTTGCCAGTTGATGCCCTGTTCCACATCCAGCTATTAGTATGTTCCACTTTATTTTTTCATTTTCTGGATTAATTTTATTTGGCTGTATATCATGATTTAATTCTTCAAAAAAATTTACTTTAGGGAGATAATTTGCATATCTCCAGCGTGGATATGGATTTTCCTCGTATTGATCTCTTACCTTATTTGATATGCTATCGGATATTTCTGTTGATTTTATGTGTTTTTTAAGATCTTTTTCTTTTAAAAAATCATGAATCTGGATTTTTATAAGGTCATTAAATAATTGATTTTTTGAAAGGTGATTTTTAAACTTATTTATTAGTATTTCTGAATTGCTAAGTGGAATATAGCATGCAAGAATTGCAACATCTTGCTCGTTTATTGTATCAGATTTTTCAATTTTTAATTTCAAGTCTTCGACTAAATTTATTTCATCATCAGATTGGAAAAAAATATACTCATTAAGAAATGACTGTTCGGCAAATGATAAAATAAAATCAGAATAGTTTTCTGATAAATTTTGTTTATTATTTTTAATTGTAAATAATATTTCTTTTCTAATTGTGTATAAAAACTTTTCTAAAAACTGATCCCTGATTAGAGATTTTTGTAATATTAAATGAAAAAGTTTTTTTTTTAATACTAACTGAACTAACTGATTGCTTATCATATTGGCACTAGTTTCAATTAGTTTTTCGAATTTCTTTTTATCTTCATCAAAAATAATTAATTGTTTTGCGTTATTGAATAAATAATTATGATTTATTGAGTTTTTTTCGTATAGAAATTCAAAAATTTTTACTAAGTCTTTACTGTTATTTTCTGTAATATTATTAAGTCGTAACGTATTGAATAAGTCTACAGCACCTGAAATACCCATATAATTTTCTGAATCTAACTCAAATATTTTTTTATAGCAGTTTAAAGCCTCTTTAAAATTTCTCATTTCTTTAAATATCTGTGCTTGAAGTCCATAACAATTAAGATTAGACGGCTGAATTTGTGTTACCTTTTTTAAATAATTCAACGCTTGTTGAAATTTGCCTTGGTTTTTATAGAGAATACCTAGATTATAATTAGGATCTGCAAAATCACTTTTTAAAGATATGGCCTTATTGTAGTGTAAAATTGCTTGATTGAATTCTCCATTTTTAAAAAAAATATTTGCTAAGTTATTATTAACGAATGGATTGTTTGGCTCTAAATTTACGACTTTTAAAAAATATTCTTTTGCTTTATTTTCTCTGCCAGTTTCTGCAAATAAGGTGCCTAAATAATTTATACAATTTATGTTTTTAGAATCTTTTTTCAATATTTCTTCATATAATTTCTCTGCTGCATAAAAATTTTTATTTTGATGATTTTTAATTGCTTTAGATAACAAATTTTTAATTGCTGATTGACTCATTTTTTTGAGATCATATATCCATTTTTTGTACTCTTAATAAAATTGTTATCGTTGAAATATTTACTAATTTTTTTTCTCAATCTATAGATATGTGTTTCAACAGTATGAGTTTCGAGTTTTGAATTGTGACCCCATACTTCAATTTGTAACTGTGTTACGTTAACTGGTTTTTCAACATTGGAGATAAACATAATAATATTTGCCTCTCTCTCAGTTAAATCAAGGCTTTTTTCACTATTAAAAATTTTTCTTGAGTTTAAATTTAATTTATAAACTCCCAAATCTATCTCCGATTGCTGGCTATACTTTTCTTTTAAAAATTTAATATTAATATTTTCAATTAATTTTACTATATCGATTGGAAAATTACTTATTACAATTTGATTTTCAAATTTTTTTATTTTTTTATTTGATATTACCAAATAATTATCCTTTGTTTTTAAATTAAGGTCAGTAATTTTATTTATATAAGTCAATTTAAAGTTTATATGATCGCTTATTTCACTTAGTATTTCATATAAAATTTTAAAATCATAAATTACTAAATTATCATTATTCATATATAACTTAAGAATATGACAATTGTTCTAAAAAATAAAGCATCACTTCTGTTTGATGATTTTATCTTTCAGTGTTCTATTGGAAAGAAAGGACTAGTTAAAAATAAGATCGAGGGTGATAAAAAAACTCCTATTGGAACATATTCATTAGGTAATTTATATTACAGAAAAGATAGGAACCCAAAACCATTAACGAGATTAAAATGTATTCCAATAAAAAAAAATATGGGATGGTGTGATGATATAAAAAGTAAAAAAAATTATAACAAATTAATTAAAGTTGATAATAAAATAAAGCATGAAAAATTATTTAGAAAAGATTACAAATATGATTTTATGATCCCTATTAATTACAATACAAAAAAAACTAAGTTAGGTAGAGGTAGTGCTATCTTTTTACATTTAACAAAAAATTATAGCTCAACATTAGGGTGTATTACAATTAAAAAGAAAGATTTTTTGATACTTTTAAAATTAATAAATAAAAATACCAAAATAAGATTAACTTAACCTCTTTGACCAAAAATATTAGATCCAATTCTTAAATAAGTGGAGTTATACTCCAAGGCACTTAAATAGTCTGAGGACATTCCCATACTTAATTCATTAAGATTTATAATCTCATTTAACTCACTCATTTGTGAGAAGAATTGCGAAGAGTCTTCTCCAAAAGGAGGAATGCACATCAAACCTATAACATTTAAATTAAGATCTTTAGTATATTTATAAAAATCTAAAAGATTTTCTTTCACTATTCCTGATTTTTGAACTTCCTCGCCAAGATTTATTTGTATAAAAATTTTAGGTTTAGTATTCTGTTTTTCTTGCTCTTCTGAGATTTTTTTAGCTAACTTTTCATTATCTAAGGAGTGAATATAATCAAATATTTTTACTGCAAATTTTACTTTATTAGTCTGAAGTTTGCCAATTAGATGTAAATTTATCTTATTATTTTTAATTTTGACATCAGTCCATTTTTCAATTGCCTCTTGAACTTTATTTTCTCCATAATCTAAATGGCCGTATTCAACTAATGGTAAGATATGATCCAACTTAAATGTTTTTGAAACTGCAATTATTTTAGGTATTCTCTTTTTATTTTTCAAATTCAATAACTTTGAATTGATTGAACTTTGAATTGATATTAGGTTTTGAACTGTTGAATGCATAAAAATTTATTAAAAAAATATTACTTTATAGAAAAATTTGAGAAAAGTAATATTGATATCCAAACAGAAAATACAACAATTATATATAGAAATTATAAAAAAAAATATAATATTAAAGAGCTGACTGATTTAAAGAATTACTGTAGGAGAAAGAGTTTAAAATTTTTACTATCTAATAACATAAAATTATCTATCAAATTAGGTTTAGATGGAGCTTATATACCCTCTTTCAATAAGGATTATATTCATCTTAGTTATTTCTTTAAAAAAAATTTTATTTTAATAGGTTCTGCACATAATTTGAAAGAATTTAGAATTAAGGAAAGACAAAATGTAGATAAAATTGTTCTCTCCTCATTATTTAAAAAAAACAATAATTACCTAGGAATAAACAAATTTAAACTATTATCCAATTATACAGAAAAAAAAATAATAGCTTTAGGTGGTATTTCAAAAGAAAATTTGAAATTAATTAAATTAACTAAATCAAGTGGATTTGCAGGAATTTCTATTTTCAATAAAAAAAAGGCCCCTAAAAAGGGGCCCTTTTTTAAGTAATTTGCTTCTTCAATTAGAATGCAAATGAGAAGTTAATCTCGTAACCTTTGTTGTCTGCAGTCGATGTTCCAGCTACGTTATCAGTTGTCTGATGTGAAGCAGAAATCGCTACACCACCTGCTGTAAACGAAACACTTACCGCGTTCGAATCTTGATCACTTTTAGTAGAATCTTCATAATCTAGTGAAGAAGTACCATAAGATACAGATATGTCATCACTTACTGCGTAAGATATACCTATTGCAGTGAAGTCTTCGTCAGCATCTGCAGTACCCGAATCAGATTCATTCGATTGGTATCCAACTGTTATTGGTCCCATAGCATAGTTAATGTTAAATACATTATTATCTACACCTGCAGCTGTATTATTGTTTTCACCCATTGCAGCACTTACAGACAAACCTTCAATACCTGTAAATTGAACACCAATTTCTGTTGAGCTTTCAACTTGTGTTGTTCCTCTTGATGGCTCATATGCTGCTTTGATAGCTATACCATCTGATACTGTGTAGTCATAAATGAAACCATTTGTTCCTACTGCAGCATTAGTTGGGCCGTCAGCTGTTCCTGAAATCGCTGTACTCCAAGACTCTTCGTTAGCAGTTGGAGTTAAGTCGTCCCAAGCGCCAACTGGTCCAGATGTACCTGATCCAGAGAAAGTTAGTTTACCCATATCTCCTGTGTCGATTGAAATGCTTCTGTCATCGTAAACACCAGCATTATCTATTTCAAGAGATGTTGAAATTGTGAAACCATTATCCATTTCACCACTACCTGTGAAAGTTAGTGAGTCAGTCATTGACCAACCATTAGGAGCGTTACTGTTATCTTCACCACCAAAAAATAGTGAAGTAGCAGCTGAAACAGATACAGATGCAGCTTGTGCTGAACCCGCTGTTACTAATGCAGTACCTAATGCTGTCAATCCTAGTTTTTTTAGATTGTTCATATTATTACCTTTCGTTAATTGTTTAATATTAAACAGAACACAAATACCAATTTTGCTGGCTTTTTGTGCTATATTATCGAGCTTTCATGTTTTTTTTGTAATTGTGTTGTATTTTTACATCACTAAAAATGTTGAATTATTTAACATTTTAACCATTTCTAAAAAAATTCTTTTAATTATTATGTTTTATCATCTATTACTAAGTTTTTAGGAACATTTATGTCAAATTTTTTAAGTTTTCGAATCACTGCTTTCTTGGCAATAGTTTTGCTCACTCTTAGTTCGTGTAAATCTATTGAGGATTTACCTGGAGGAGATGCTAGAAAAAATCCTCCTGATCCAAAAAAAAGAGTTAAAAAGAATTTAGAGGAAGGCAGAGGCTTTAGGCTGGATAATGCCCTTAAAGGTGGCTCTGGTAAAGGTGGAGATTTTATGTTTGCTAGTGCTAATGAACTTTGGAGAGCTTCACTTGATACTCTTGATTTTATGCCTCTATCATCAGTTAATTACAGCGGGGGAATTATAATAACTGACTGGTACTCAGATAATGATAGTTTAAATGAATCAGTAAAAATATCAATTCGTTTTTTAACAAACGAAGTTAGAGCTGATGCATTAGACATAAAAATTTTTTATAAAAAGTGTAATCAAGTTGCTAGCTGTAAAATATCGCAAAAAACTGGATCACTTTTAACAGAACTTAAAAAAGAAATTTTAAGTAAAGCTGCAATTTACAAAAAACAAAACAAAGATAAAAACTTCAAACCTTATAAAGGTAGTGCGGTTAAACAAGATTAGCTTAATTTTTTGTGACTTCATTGGAAAGATATAATTTCAAAACTGTTGAGAAAAAATGGCAAGATGTCTGGCAGGATAACGCTGTTTTTAAATCTAAATTGGATCATTCTAAAGAAAAATTTTACTGTTTAGAAATGTTTCCATATCCATCGGGTAAAATACACATGGGTCACGTTAGAAACTATACAATTGGGGATGTTTTATCACGTTATAAAACATTAAAAGGTTTTAATGTAATGCATCCAATGGGTTGGGATGCATTTGGTATGCCAGCAGAAAATGCTGCAAGAGAAAATAACTTAGATCCAAAAGATTGGACAAACAAAAATATATCAACAATGAAAGAACAGTTAAAGCGTCTTGGTCTTTCTATTGATTGGGATAGAGAAATTTCTACTTGTTCAGAGGAATATTATAAACATCAACAATTATTTTTTTTAGAACTTTATGAAAAAGGGTTAGTTTATAGAAAAGAAAACTATGTAAATTGGGATCCAATCGATGAGACAGTTCTAGCAAATGAGCAAGTAATTGATGGCAAGGGATGGCGTTCAGGAGCTATCGTTGAACGTAAAAAATTAAATCAATGGTTTTTTAATATTTCAAAATTTTCACAAGAGTTACTTGATGGTTTAGAAAGTTTAGAGAAATGGCCAAACAAAGTGAAAGTTATGCAAAAAAATTGGATAGGTAAATCATTTGGTTGCGAAATTTCATTTAAAACTGAGGGAGATATACCTATAAATGAAATAAAATGTTTTACTACTAGACCTGATACCTTATTCGGATTTTCATTTTTAGCTCTATCAGTAGACCATGAAATTTCTAAATTTTTTGCAGATAACAAAGAATTTGAGGAGTTTAAAAATGAATGTTCAAAAACTGGAACCACAGAGGAGGCGATTGCTATTGGGGAGAAAGTTGGCTTCAAAACTAATTTAATGGCAATAAATCCTTTAAATCCAAAACAAAAAGTGCCAGTTTTCTTTGCAAATTTTGTTCTGATGGATTATGGATTTGGTGCAGTTTTTGGGTGCCCTGCACATGACCAAAGAGACTTTGATTTTGCAAGAAAATACGGTCTTGATATAAAAACTGTTGTAAAGCCAGATAATGAAAAAGACGATTTTGAGGTAAAAGATGAGGCATATTCTGGAGCTGGGTCTTTAATAAATTCAGAATTTCTTAATGGTCTCAAAGTTCCTGAGGAGTCAATTCTCAAAACAATTGATATATTAGAAGAAAAAAAAATAGGAAAAAAAAAAATTAATTTTAGGTTAAAAGATTGGGGTGTTTCAAGACAGAGATATTGGGGTTGCCCTATACCAATTGCATACGACGAAAATGGAAATGTTACAACAATTCCCAAAAAAGACTTACCAGTAAAACTTCCAGAGAATGTAGATTTAAATGCAAAAGGTAACCCTTTAGACTTAGAAAATAAATGGAAAAGTGTCATAATTAGTGGAAAAAAATATACCAGAGAAACCGACACGCTCGATACTTTTGTTTGTTCATCTTGGTATTATCTTAGATTTTGCTCACCAGATAATTTAGAATATGGTTTTAATCAAGAGGAAATAGATTATTGGATGCCTGTTGACCAATATATAGGTGGGGTAGAGCACGCTATTCTTCACTTGTTGTATTCAAGATTTTTTATGAAAGCAATAGGATACAAAAATGAAAATTTCAAATTTAAGGAACCCTTTGAAGGTTTGTTTACCCAGGGTATGGTATGCCACGAAACTTATAAAGATAAAAATAATAATTGGTTGAGCCCAGATGAGATAGAATTGATTGATGGTCAGTTCTATAAAAAAGAAGATTCCAATCATAAGGTTCAAGTTGGGTCTTCAGAATCAATGTCAAAATCAAAAAAAAATGTTATTGATCCTGAAAATATAATTAATAATTATGGTGCTGATGCAGTAAGACTATTTATACTATCAGATAGTCCACCTGAAAAGGATGTACAATGGTCAGAGCAAGGAATGGTTGCTTCATATAAATTTTTACAAAAACTTTGGGCCTTACACAATAAAATTAAGAAAAAAATTCAAAGTGATAATATGGAGAGTGATCAAAATAATAATTTAGAAAAATTTACTAATCAAATGATAAATAAGATTACGAATAACCTTGAGGATTTTAATTACAATGTTGTCATAGCTAATATTTATGAGACGTATAATTTTTTTAATAAAGAAATCGATAAAAATATCGATAGTAAAATTCTTAAAGAAAATTATATTAAATTACTTATATTGTTCACACCTGCAATTCCACATTTCACATCAGAGTGTTTAGAGGAATTGAAACTTTTGAGTGATATAAAATGGCCTTCTGTAGAAAGAAATCTCCTAGAAGAGGATAAAATAGATTATGTAATACAGATTAATGGAAAAAAAAGGGCTATTTTAAATGAAAATAGAGATATTGATCAAGAAAGTCTTCTGAGTAAATTAAAAGCTAATAAATTATCAGAAAAATATTTAAAAGATAAATCTATAAATAAAATTGTATTTGTGAAAAACAGGTTAATAAATATTTTAACAAATGAATAAAATCGTACCAAAATTAACAATATTTTTTTTATTGATTGGATTAACTTCGTGTTCGTACAGCCCAATTTTTTCAGCAAAAAATTATAATTTTGAAATTGATAATATTATTTTAATTGGAGAGAAAGAAATAAATAATGTAATTGAAAATAAACTTAAATTAATTCGAAACGATGGGAGTACAAACAAAAAAAATATAATATTGAAATAATATCAAAAAAAAACATAAATACTATCTCTAAAGATTCAAAAGGAGATCCATTAAAATTTGAAATGATTGCTTACGTCGAATACAAATTGACACATAACGAAATTTCTCTATTAAAGAAAAAAGTCAAAAAAAATAGTATATACAATAATGACTCTGATAAATTTGAACTTGAACAGAGCGAAAAGATAATCTTAAAAAACCTTTCAGAAAGTATAAGTGATACAATTATTTCATCAATCATAAACTTAGATGATAATTAAAAGCTTTGAATTAGATAAACTACGATCTTCCAGCTCAAATGTTCACCTTATTCATGGAAATAATGAAGGTGTAAAAGAAGATATAATAAATAATATTTATTTAAAGGAATTTAATGGTGAATTATTAAAATATGATGAGTATGAAGTTTTAAATAATGGTGATGAATTTATATCTAGCCTATTAACTGACTCACTTTTTAGTACAAATAAAATTATCATAATTTCAAGAGCTACTGATAAAATTGTTGATGTAATAAATGATATTTTAGAAAGAGGAAAATCTGAAACAAAAATTATAATTAAATGCCATAGCTTAGAGAAAAAATCTAAACTTAGAAAACTTTTTGAAAAAGAGGGTAATATTATCTGTACTCCTGTTTATGAGGATGACAATAGATCATTAAACTCGATTATACAGATTTTTTTAAAAGAGAACAAATTTAACTTATCCCAAGAAATTAAAAATATTCTCATCGAAAGATCAAAGGGCGATAGAATAAATTTAAGAAATGAATTGATAAAATTAAAAAATTTATCACTAAGTAAAAAAATATTAAGTATTGATGATGTAGATAAACTTTCAAATCTTGCAGAAAATTATAGTGTTTTCGAATTATCAGATAACTATTTGGCTAAAAACTCGAAGAAAGTTTCTAATATTCTTAATGAAAATAATTATTCATCAGAAGATTGTATATTAATAATAAGAACAATATTGAGTAAATCCAAAAGACTTTTAAAAATAAGAAATGAAATTGATAATAATTCAGATATTGATCAGGCTATATCCAGTATAAAACCCCCTATATTTTGGAAAGAAAAAGACATAGTTAAAAAACAGGCACAATCTTGGACAACTAATGAGGTAAAAGAAATTATATTTAAAATCAGTGATTTAGAGGCTCTAGTTAAGAAAAATACAGCAAATTCAATACTTTTTGTCTCTAATTTTGTAAGTAATTACTAATAATTTTTCTTAATAATCTCTACCAATCTATCAAGCTGATCAGCTGCTTTATATTCTAAACTGATAGTTCCAGAGTTATTTTTTTTATTTTTAACAAAAACTCTCATCCCAATTTTATCGGTTAGCTCCTCCTCAAGACTTATAATATTTGGATCTTTTTGATTAGTAAAGCTATTAGAACTAGATTTTAACATTCTTACTAAAGTTTCGGCTTGCCTAACTGATAATTTTTTTGAAATAATTTTCTTTGCTAAAAGAATAGCATTATCTAAGCCCACTAAAATTTTTGCATGACCTTGTGATAATTTTTCTTCAATAATTAATTCAATTATTTCTTGTGGGAGTGAAAGGAGTCGTAAACAATTTGATATATGCGCTCTACTTTTGCCTATAAATTTTGATACTTTATCTTGATCATAACTAAATTCGTCAATTAACCTTTTATAACCTTCTGCTTCTTCAATAGGGTTTAAATCTTTTCTTTGCACGTTTTCTACAATAGCAAATTCCAAAGATTTAAGGTTATCAACATTAATTATCACCACTGGAACTTCATGAAGTCCTGCATATTGCGCAGCTTGCCATCTTCTTTCTCCTGCTATTATTTCAAATTTATCCTCTTCATCAGCAGATGGTCTAACAATTATAGGTTGGATTATTCCAAGCTCTCTTATTGAGTTAGTTAGTTCCTCTAAACTTGTTTCATCAAATTTTTTTCTAGGCTGATACTTATTTCTGACTAATGAACTTATTGAGACATTCTTTTTATCATCAATTTTTTCACTATCACCTATCAGGGAAGACAATCCTCTTCCAAGTCCTTTTTTTTGATTTAAACGGATTCATCATGCTGCGCTCTCCACTGGTTTGTCTTGATTTAAAAATTCCTCTGTAAAATTAAAATATGCTTTGCTACCTGGGCAAGTCTTGTCATAAATAAGTACCGGCACACCATGAGAGGGTGCTTCTGACAATCTGACATTTCTCGGTACAGCTGTGTTGTAAACTTTATTCTTAAAGTAGTTTCTTGCCTCAGCCTCTACCTCACCAGATAATTTATTTCTTTTATCATACATGGTTAGCAGTATACCTCTAATGTCTAGAGAAGGGTTTAGGTTTGATTTTATCCTCTCGATTGTTTTAATGAGCTGCGTTAAACCCTCTAAAGCAAAGAATTCTGTCTGAAGTGGTACTACAAGAGCATCTGATGCTACCAAAGCCATAACTGTGAGAAGGCTTAAGGATGGAGGGCAGTCAATTATAATATAATCATAGGATTGCCCAGAATTGTTTAAAATTAGGGTTAATTCATCTTTCAATTTAAAGGCTCTCCTACTATCACCTGCTGTTTCAACCTCTAGTCCAGACAAATCAACATTTGATGATATCAAATCCAAATTTTTAAAGCTTGTAGGTAAGACTACCTCTGAAATTTTTTTATTTCCATTCAATACATTATAAATATTTTGATCAGATCTTGTTGTGTTAGATAATCCAAGTCCTGTTGTAGCATTACCTTGAGGATCAAGATCGATAACAAGAATTTTTTTTCCTTTCATCGTTAAACCAGCAGCAAGATTGATGACAGTAGTAGTCTTACCTACACCACCTTTCTGGTTTATAACTGAAATAATTTTTCTACTCATATTTTTTTTTCAAATTTGAAATTTTTACTACTGATGACTCATCACTTGTTAGACTCTTCATGACCTCTAAGTCGAATTTCCATTTTATTGAAACATCTTTCAAAATTTTTTTTCCACTCTTGCCTAGATACATGACTATGTATTTAAAATTTTTAAAATTCTTCGTTGCAATATCAAAAATCACTGGCAAAGGTTTAAATGCTCGACAAATTATTACATCCGTAACTAAGTTTTTCTCCTCAAAAATATTTTTTTGATAAATTTTAGCTTCTAATTTGAATTTTTTTGCCATCTCTTTAAGGAAATTGCTTTTATGATAACTCTTTTCATAAAAAATTAGCTTAAAACCTTGCTTTTTAGGTTTCATCAAAATACCCAAAACTATACTAGGAAGCCCTGCCCCCGATCCAAGATCAGTGCAAACCTTAATGTCATTTTTATCAATAAAATCAACGGTTTGTGCACTATCGTAAATATGCCTTGATTTTATTGATTTTTCTGTACTCGAACTAATCAAATTAATTTTCCTGTTTGTGTTTAAAATTGACTGCGAATATTCCTCAAGCTCCATTAATGTTTCACGTGAAACATTTGGGAGATAAATTTTATCTTTTTTTATAATTTTCGAATCAATCAAGCTATATGCTTAATAGACTTTCTTTTGACATGAGACAACAAAATATACACTGCAGCTGGAGTAATTCCATCTATTCTAAGTGCTTGACCTAGTGTTTTTGGCTTTATCTTCTTAAATTTTGTCTTTACTTCATTTGATAATCCAGAAAATTGATCATAATCTAAATTTTCTGGTATTTTAAGATTTTCGTCCCTTTTAAATGCTAAAATATCTGCATCTTGCTTCTTCAAATATCCTTTATAATGAGCTTTAATCTCAATTTGCTCATCGATTTCACGTGAAACATATTTAATTTCTGGCCAAATTTCCCTAATTTTAGCCATATTTATTAACTTATGGCTCAGTATTTCTAATGCATTTCTTTTAACCCCGTCTTTAGCGATATTAATTCCAAATTTAGAGGCTTTTGATGGGGAAATTAAAGAATTTTCCATTATTTCAAGACTTTTTTCTAGTTTAGACGCTTTCTCTTTAAATATCATTTTCCTTTCCTCTAATATTAAACCGATATCAATTCCTTTTTGGGTAAGTCTTATATCTGCATTATCAGATCTCAAAGATAGCCTGTATTCTGCCCTTGAGGTGAACATTCTATAGGGCTCTGCGACTCCTTTTGTAACTAAATCATCTATCATTACTCCAATATAGGCTTCAGATCTATCAAGTATAAATGGCTCCATACCCTTTATAGAGAGAGCTGCATTAATTCCAGCTATCAATCCTTGTGCTGCAGCTTCTTCATAGCCTGTTGTTCCATTTATTTGTCCTGCAAGGTAAAGATTTTTTATTTTTTTGGTCTCTAAGGTTAAGAAAAGCTCTCTTGGGTCAACAAAATCATATTCTATAGCGTATCCAGGCCTTAAAATTTTAACATTCTCTAAACCATTGATATTGTTACATATTTCTTGCTGTATTTCAGCAGGAAGAGAAGTTGAAATCCCATTAGGGTAGATTGTTTTATCATTTAGACCTTCTGGCTCTAAAAATATTTGATGCTTTTGCTTATCTGCAAACTTTACAATTTTATCTTCTATTGATGGACAGTATCTAGGACCAACTCCTTGGATACTTCCTGAGTACATAGCACTACTTTTTATATTTTTAGAAATGATCTTATGCACTGCTTGATTGGTGTAAGTCATCCTGCATGAAATTTGTCTGTTGATATTTTTTTTTGTTAGGAAAGAAAAAAAATATGGATCTTCATCTGCGTGCTGCTCTTCAAGTTTTTCGAAATTAATTGTCGTTGCATCCAATCTTGGTGGTGTTCCTGTTTTTAATCTTCCAATTTTAAAATCATATTTTTCTAATTGTTCACTTAAACCTGTTGAAGGTTTTTCATTAAATCTGCCTGCAGGCGTTTTTTCATCACCAATGTGAATTAAACCATTTAAAAAAGTTCCAGTTGTAAGGATTACTTTAGATGATAGTACTTTTTTACCTTCTTGTGTGATAAAACCAATTATATTGTTTTTTTCAAAAATAAACTCTATTACAGGATCACAAAAAATGCTTAAATTACAGTAATTTACAAGTTTTTCTTGCATATATTTCTTATATAATGATCTATCACTTTGAGTTCTTGGCCCACGCACAGCTGGGCCTCTACTTCTATTCAATAAACGAAATTGTATTCCTGATTTGTCTGCAACTTCACCCATTACACCATCTAATGCATCTATCTCTCTAACAAGATGACCTTTACCTAATCCCCCTATTGCTGGATTGCATGACATCTCACCAATAGTATCAAATTTATGTGTAAATAAGGCTGTATTTACTCCTAATCTAGCAGATGCTGCTGCTGCTTCACAGCCAGCATGACCACCACCAATTACAACCACATCAAACGATAACTCATTTTTCATAGCTATAATTTATTATTGATCTTAAAATTTACAAGAAAACACTTAATAATGTCTAAAAACCAAGTAAATTCATTACTTATTTGCCTATACAAAAATCATTAAAAATAGACCCTAATATTTCTTCAACATCTACTTTACCAACAATCATTCCTAAATGTCTGGTTGCTAATCTTAAATCTTCTGCAGCTTTATCAAAATCTTCTTGAGAGTTTTTTTTCTCAAAGTTGACTAAATTTTGAACACAAGCTTCTAAACTTTGTCTATGTCTTTCTCTCGTAATTAAAGTTTCGTTTGAACTAACAAATTTATTTTTTAGTTTATCTTTAATTCTATTTATTAACTCATCTAAGTTTGTTTCATTCTTAATTGATAAAAAAATTGGATTAAACTTTTCAATTTGTTGATTAACATCTTTATAACCAAGATCTATTTTATTGATTACAATTATTGATTTTTCACTAACCAAATCGTTCAAAAAACCAGTAAAATTAACACTTTTTGGCTCAATTACTATTATGTTAAGATCTGCATCTTCAGCGCGTTTAAGTGCTAATTTAATTCCTTTTTTTTCAATCTCATCTTGAGACTCTCTAATCCCAGCAGTATCAGAAATCACAACTGGGTAACCATCCAAATTTAAATGAGCTTCAATAACGTCTCTTGTTGTTCCTGCAATTTCTGAAACAATAGCTACATCTCGATTGGAAAGATAATTAAGCAAAGATGATTTTCCTGCATTAGCTGGTCCAATAATTGCAATCTTAAAACCCTCTCTAATTCTTTCTCCAACTTTTTGATCATCCAAAATTTTTTCTATTTCTTTTCTAATTTTTTCTGACTTAATTTTGATATTTTTAATTACATCAGCTGGAAGATCCTCTTCGGGAAAATCAATTTTAGCCTCCACATTTGATAATATTTTTAAAAGACTTTCTCGAAGTGAGTTAAACTTTTCTGAACTTCTTCCACTCATAATTTGAATTGCTTGCTGTCTTTGGATTTCTGTTTCAGCAGAGATTAAGTCTGAAATACTTTCAGCTTTTAAAAGATTTATTTTTTCATTTTGAAAAGCAATTTTTGTGAACTCTCCTGGCTCTGCTAATCGACAATTTTCAATTTTTGACAGTTGATCCAAGATTGTTCTTACAACAGCTATGCTGCCATGAAGATGGATTTCGGCCATGTCCTCGCCTGTGTAGCTCTCAGGGCTTGGAAACCATATTAATATACCCTCATCTATAAGCTCAGAATTATCGATTTTATTGAATTTTTTTACAGTTGCCTGCCTTGGTTTTGGAAGTCGACCATTTGTTAATAATTTAACGATCTTTTCCACTTTAGAGCCAGATAATCTAATAACTGCAATTCCTGATACACCAGGACCTGAAGAGAGAGCGTAGATTGTCATAATTAATTATTATAGTTTTATATTTGCCTAAATTATATATTTATCTTTATGATTATTTGGTTAGCTTCATATCCTAAAAGTGGAAATACTTGGCTGAGATTTTTCATTATTTCATTGCTAATGGGAACAAAGACAAAACTAAATTTAAATCATTTAAGAGCAATATTAACATTTCCGAATAACTCTCAATTTGAAGGTTTAATATCTAACGATTTAGATTTAGAGGAAGTAGCTAAAAATTGGATCAGATCTCAAGAAAAAATAAATTCGAATAGAAATTTAAAATTTTTTAAAACTCATAATGCGCTTGGTAAATATAAAGGGTATCCATTTACAAATTCAGAAAATACCCTTGGAACGATTCATGTTGTTAGAGATCCAAGAAATATAATTACTTCACTAAAAAATCATTACTCCTTTGCTGAATATGAAGAGGCTAAAAATTTTTTATTTAATGATAATCAAGCGATTACTTATTCAAAAAAACAAATAAATAAATACAAAAAAGAAAACATTAAATATTCGTTACCACAATTTTTGGGATCATGGAAAACTCACTACTTATCTTGGAAAAACATGAAAAAAAATTATATTTTGGTTAAATACGAAGATCTAAAGGATAATCCCTTAGTCGAGTTTAACAAGATTGCTAATTTTATCAGTAATTTAACAGGTATAAAATTTACTGATGAACAAATTAAATTAGCAATAAATTTGAGTTCATTTGAAAAATTAAAAGAATTAGAAAAAAAATATGGCTTTGTAGAAAGTACCACTAATAAACAAGGTAAAAAAAATAAATTTTTTTTTCTCGGTCCAAGAAATGATTGGAAAAAAATTTTGGATAATCAAACTTCAAATGATATTGAAAGAAAATTTGAAAATGAAATGAAAGAACTAAAATACCTTTAAACTATAACTCAGCTGAATAATCTTTATTTTTTTTTGCAAATTTCAACCAATTTTTTATAACTAAGATATCATTTAACTTTGAACCACTTAAAAACTTATTAATATATGATTCTTCGGATGTTTCATTGTAGATTTTACCATCAATAATTTTTTCTTTTTCTTTCCAATCGTTATTAAAAAGCATCATTTTATTTTTATCTCTTTTAATTTCTTTATAGTCAGGAAATTTTTGACTAAATTCTGTACAGCCCCTTTTTGTTGAAATTGAAAAATTATCTCCGATATTATTTTTGACAATCTTTTGAAGATTTTTTTCAATCTCATTTAATTCTTTCAAATTTTTTGTATAGATTAAGCCCTTATACTTACCAGATACACCCGGTCTTTGTTCAACCATGACTTTTCTGTTATTTTTTAGTCCGACATAAAAATTATCAAATATAAAATATAACTTAACTAAATCTAACATTTTCTCCACCTCGACAACTATTTTAAAGCAATCAAAGCAAAATTCTGGAATAATGGAGTAAGTATTAAAAATTTTAAAATGTCTATCGCAATTTAAATTTAATGAATTATGTCGGTATATTTGCATGTAAGGATAATCAATTTTATTTAAATTTTTATCAACTATATCAATAGTTTTTTTTAAAAAATTTTTTACTTCTGATATTTCAATAAATTTGTTTTCATTATATTTAAATTTTATTTTTTCTATATTTAAGTTTGTATAAACATAAGGATGTTTCAAGTTTCTTTTTGGATCAAAAGAAGATAAAATTTGTATAATATTGTAATGTGCATCTTTTAAATTTGGATTTATTGAGATAGCTTTAATAAAATTTTCAAGAGCATCTTCCATTTCGTTATGTTGTCTATTAACTAGACCTAATAAATAATATGAGGTTGCAAAATTTTTGTTCAATTTAATTGAATTAATTAAATATTTTTTACTTAATTTGAAATTGTTTAATTTATATAAAATATAACCATTCAAATTTTGTAGAAAAAAATTGTTTTTATTTTTTTCTGCAATTTCTTGGCTTATTTCAAGAGCTTTTCTATAATCACCACGTAATTCTAACGATCTAATTTTTTCGATATTTACAATGCTTTCTTGACTAACCATGATTTGTTAATCTACTAAAAAAAAGAAATATATTCTATTAACGTTTTATGCTGGTTTATTCATAGAATTAAAGAACTCAGCATTATTTTTTGTTGTCTTTAATTTTGAATTTATAAAATCTATGGCATCCATAGATCCCATCGGAGCAATTATTCTTCTTAGAACATTCATTTTTTGAAGATCATTTTTATCAAAAATCAACTCCTCTCTTCTTGTGCCTGACTTAGTAATATCAATTGCTGGATAAATTCTCTTCTCAGATATTTTTCTATCTAAAATAGTCTCGCTATTTCCAGTTCCTTTAAATTCTTCAAAGATTACTTCATCCATTCTACTTCCTGTATCAATAAGAGCAGTTGCTATGATTGTTAATGATCCACCTTCTTCTATATTTCTAGCTGCTCCAAAAAACCTCTTTGGCCTTTGAAGGGCATTAGCATCCACACCACCTGTTAAAACTTTTCCTGAGCTTGGTACTACAGCATTATAAGCTCTTCCTAATCTTGTTATAGAATCTAAAAGTATCACAACATCTTTTTTATGCTCCGTCAGTCTTTTAGCTTTTTCTATAACCATTTCAGCAACAGCTACATGACGTTGGGCTGGTTCATCAAAAGTTGAACTTATAACTTCACCTTTAACAGTCCTCTGCATATCTGTTACTTCTTCTGGTCTTTCGTCTATTAATAAAACCATAAGATAACATTCAGGATGATTGGCGGTAATCGAATTAGCTATACTTTGTAAAATCATTGTTTTTCCTGCTTTTGGAGGTGATATAATCAATGATCTTTGTCCCTTTCCAATTGGACTAACTAGATCAATTAGCCTTGGAGTTAGGTCAGGTTTTTTTTCAACTTTATTAGTTTCAACCTCCATTCCTAATTGTTTGTTAGGATAAAGTGGTGTTAAGTTATCAAATGCAATTTTGTGTTTAAATTTATCTGGCTCTTCAAAATTTATTTTACTCACTTGAAGAAGTGCAAAATATCTCTCACCATCTTTTGGTGATCTAATAGGTCCTTCAATTGTATCTCCTGTTCTTAAACCAAATCTTCTTATTTGGCTTGGACTTACATATATATCATCGGCTCCAGGTAAATAATTTGATTCCATTGCTCGGAGAAAACCAAAACCATCTTGAAGCAGTTGCAAAACTCCTCCACCTGTAATCTCTTCACCTTTTTCTGCAAGTTTTTTTAAAATTGCAAAGTAGATTTCTTGTCTACGGAGTGTACTTGCGTTTTCAATTCCAAGCTTTTCAGCTTCAGTGATTAACTTTTCTGAGCTTTTTTCTTTTAATTCTTGAATATTCATGAGTGGAAGTTTTTGTTAAAGATATTTTAAATATATATACTGATGTAAAAATTTCAACCCTAGATAGGCTTAAAAACCACAATAAAAACAATGAAAATAAGCAATACTGTTGGTATTTCGTTTATTATTCTAAAAAATCTGGATGATTTTGAGTTTTCTTTAGATTTTAACGAGCGCATACATTTGCCCAGATACTCATGGTAAATTGTTAAAATCACTACTGACAGAATTTTAAGCTGTAGCCATAAATAGGCGAAACTTTCAATTCCATTTATCCAAATTAATATAATTCCAAAAAGCCAAGACAAAATCATGGCTGGTCGCATTATATAATTATAAAGCTTTCTTTCCATCGTTTCAAAAATTTCAGTAGCTTGATCCTTTTCAAAATTTTCGACGTGATAAACAAATATTCTTGGTAAATATAATAACCCTGCCATCCAAGAAATTACTGCTATTAGATGAAGTGATTTAAATAAAAGATACCCACTCATTGATTATAAATTCTTTGAAATAAGATGTTTGAATAAAGAAATATGATCTTCATTATCATTTAAGCAAGGTATCATTTCAAAGTTTTCACCGCCTGATTTGATAAAACTTTCTTTCCCTTGGATGGATATTTCTTCTAAAGTCTCTACACAATCAGATGAAAAACCAGGACATATAACTAAAATATTTTTTTTTCCCTCTTTTGGCAAGGCTTCAAAAGTTTTATCTGTATAAGGTTGTAGCCATTCTTGAGGGCCAAATCTTGATTGAAATGTTGTCAAAATTTTAATATCTGAATATTTTTCAGAAATAAGTCTTGTGGTTTTATGACAATAGCAATGATAAGGATCGCCCTTGTCAAAATATTTTTTTGGTATTCCATGATACGAAGCTACTATTAAGTCTGGTTTCCAATTAATTTCGTTAATTTTTTTTACAATACTATTTTTAATAGCATCTATATAAAGAGGTTCAGACTCATAATGAGGAATTATTTTTAAATTTGGTTGCCACCTCATTTTCATCAGGGTTCTATAAACCTCATCACATACAGTTGCAGTCGTTGCTGCAGCATATTGAGGATAAAGAGGTAGCACAATTAAATTTTCACAACCCTTTTCATGAAGATCATTTATTTTGTTTTTAATACTTGGATTGCCATATCTCATAGCAAAATCAACAATCAAGTTTTCATTGCCAATTTTCTCAGATAATTTATGGGCTTGGCTTTCTGTAAAAAACCTAAGTGGTGACATGTTCTTGTCTTTCATCCATATTTCTTTGTAGGCTTTAGCTGTTTTTGATGGTCTGAAAGTAAGTATAAATAAGTTAAGAATTACTTGCCAAATAAAAGGATTTACTTCGATAACTCTTCTATCTGATAAAAATTCCTTTAAATATTTCCTTATATCCAGCCAACTAGTGGAATCGGGTGTGCCAAGATTTACAATTAAAACCCCTGTTTTTCCATAGTTAACTTTTGGGTGGTCTATTGTCATTTAAAGTCTCTTACAATTTTAATCAAGTCTTCAACCATTTCAATTTTAGTTTCTGGTAGAATTCCATGTCCTAAATTAAATATGTATGGATGATCCTTAAAAATATGAAGATATTTTTCCACTTCTTTTTTAAGAATTTCTTTATCAGTTAATAATATTTTAGGGTCGAGTCCCCCCTGAATGGGAATTTTTATTTCTTTTACTATTTTTTCTGGATCAACATCATAGTCTATATTTACTGCATCTGGTTTAACTATTTCACAGAAATTTTTGTAATTTTTAATACCTCTTGGAAAACAAATTACAGGTATGCCTAATTGTTTAACATATTCTACAATATTTAATGTGGGTATATAAATATATTCAGGAATTTTATCATCTAATAATCCTGCCCAACTGTCAAAAATTTGAATTACTTTAGCCCCAGCCTCAACTTGATTTTTTATATGAACTTTTAGGAATTTTTCAATGATTTGTAATAGTCTATTTATTAAAAAATCATCTTTAAAGAATTCACTTGTAAGACCTTTTTTTGGTGATGATCTATTAATCATATATACAAGAATAGTCCATGGAGCTCCAACAAAACCTATCATGTCTTTATTACCCATTAAAGGGTCCTGGGAAGTTTTGGAAATTGCTTTGTAAACTTTATAAACTTTTTCTGTAAAGTTAATTTCGTCAACATTTTTAATATTATCTAATTCTATTTCTCCAAGTTTTGGTCCAAAATTTTTTTCGAATTCTACCTTTTGACCAAGACCATATGGTAACATCAAAATGTCAGAAAATATTACTGCACCATCAAACCCAAATCTCTTTATAGGTTGAAGAGTTATTTCAGATGCTAAATCGCTATTTAAACAAAGTTTTATAAAATCTGTATTTTTTCTTCTTATCTCTCGAAATTCGGGTAAATACCTTCCTGCTTGTCTCATTAACCATATAGGATTAGTTTTAGTATCTTTATTTTTTATACAGTTAGTTAAGGGACTCATATAAATAGATATATATTATTTACTTTATTAGTATTATGTATTGTGAATAACGTAAATTAGTCAATTATCACAGTTTGTTAACTCTTTATTAATAATTAAGATCTTAAATTAGCTCTATTTTATAAGGATTAATCAAGATTTCTCATATTTTATGTATATTATGTATAACTTTGTTAACATTTTATAATTTAGTTAATTTGATGGAAAAAAAACTAACTATTATTATTCAAAGGAGTAAATCTGAATTTTTCTTATTTTACTTATAGACTATAAACGCTTTATACATGAGAAATTTATATCAAATATACTTAATATCAGACTCTACAGGCGAAACACTTGATAGAATTTTTTTAGCTTTGAAAGCACAATTTCCTAATTTCGAATACGAGACAAATCATTTTTCCTTTACTCGTACTGAAAGTCAAACTCTTAGTATACTAAAACAGGCAAAAGAAGATAAAAACTCAATTATTTTATATACTATTGTTAATAGTAAATTAGCAAAATATCTTACAGAAAAAGCCTACGAAAGAAAAATACCTTGTTTTGGAGTTCTTGGGGATTTAATTTTAAATTTTTCAAAAGTCTTAAATCAAAAGGCTTCTCACCAACCAAGTGGGCAACATATTCTAAATGAAGAGTACTATGACAGAATTGAAGCTATTCAATTCACCATGAACCATGATGATGGTAATCAAACTGATGATATAGAGAAATCAGATATTATTTTATTAGGTGTAAGTAGAACAAGCAAAACACCAACTTCCATCTATCTAGCTAATAGAGGGTACAAAACTTCAAATATTCCGTTAGTAAATAAAAATTCTATACCATACAAAGTTACAGAAAAAAATTTCAGACCATGCGTTGTTGGTTTAATTACAGAAGCAGAAAGATTATATGATTTAAGAAAAAATAGATTGAATTCATTGAAAGAAGATCAAAATAGTGAATATGTTAATATTGATAAGATTAAAGATGAACTTGATAATGCTAGAAAATTATTCAAAGAGAACAATTGGCCAACTATAGATGTAACAAGAAAATCAGTTGAGGAAACAGCAGCGTCAGTAATAAAAATTTTTGAGATAAAGAACAAAAAAAATGCCTAATATAATTTTAGCTTCAAAAAGTAAAGTTAGAAAAGAAATACTAGATAATCATAAAATTAATAGTAAAGTTGAAGCTTCAAGTGTTGATGAGGGCCCTATAAAAGAGAGTTTATTAAAAGAGGGGGCTTCACCAGAAATTATTTCTAAGAATCTAGCAGAATTAAAAGCAAACAAGGTAAGTCAAAAAATTAATAATGCTCTAGTATTAGGAGCAGATAGTGTCATCGATTTAGCTGGAGAATTAATTTCAAAACCAGAAAGTAGAGAAGAGGCTTTGAATATTTTAAAAAAACTCAATGGAAAAAAACATTCTTTGATCAGTTCAGTTTGTATATCTAAAAATGGATCTATGGTTTGGAACTATACCGACAAAGCTTACCTGACCATGAAGAATTTTTCTGAAAATGAATTAATTACTTATCTAAATAAATTAAGTGATGAAGCTTTATATGCTTATAATGTTTATCAAATTGAAGGAGAAGGGAGAGCCTTATTCTCAAATATTGATGGAAATGAAGATACGATAATGGGCTTACCTATCAAAAAAATTAAGGAATATTTGGAACTTCAAAAATGAAAAAATTTTTAGTAATAGGGAATCCAATTGAACATTCTTTGTCGCCAAAGTTACATAATTATTGGATAAAGAAAAATAATTTAGATGCAATTTATGGAAAATTGCAAACTTATGACAATGATTTATCTGAATTATGTAAATCTATCAAAAATGGAGATTTGGATGGTTTAAATGTTACTGTCCCTTTTAAAAAATCAATAATACCTTACCTAGATATTTTAAGTAGTAATGCATTAAAGACACAATCTGTAAATACTATCTCGTTGAATAAAGGTCATTTAATTGGAGATAACACTGATATTAATGGGTTTGAATTAAGTATTAGAAAATTGAATTATGATGTTAGTGACAAGACAGTTCTGATATTAGGTGCTGGTGGTGTTGTTCCATCAATAATTTTTTCTTTGTTAAGAATGAAGGTATCAAAAATATTTCTGAGCAACAGAACTAAAAAAAAAGCTGAAAATTTAAAAGAATTATTTAAAGAGATTAATATTATAGACTGGGGTGAATTACCTGTGTTTGATATGATTATTAATGCCACTACTTTAGGTTTAAACAAAAAAGATAAGTTCGGTATAGACTTTTCCAAGGTTGGTCAAAATAAACTTTTTTATGATGTTATATACGCCCCATTTCAAACAGAATTCTCAGAGGCAGGAAATGCACAAGGTAACTCTATTGAAAATGGTTTAAGCATGTTTTTACTTCAGGGACAAGAAGCTTTTAATATTTGGCACAATGTTAAACCAAAAATTAATCAAGAATTGATTGAATTTTTAAAATATTAAAATTATGAGATTTAAAAGTAAATATGATTAGAGTTGGAATTATAGGAGGTATTGGTGCAGGTAAAACTTTTATTTCAAAACTTTTTGGATATCCAGTATTTAATGCAGATAATACAGTAAAATCAATTTATAAAAAAAATAAAGAATGTTTTAAAATACTTAAAAAAAAATTACCAAAATTTATTAAAACTTTTCCTATAAGAAAAAAAGAGCTTATATCGGCTATAGGCTCAAATAAAAAAAATATTAAAACAATATCCTCAGTTGTTCACCCATTGGTAAGAAAAGAAATGAAAAAATTTATAATGAAAAATAAAAAGAGCAAAATGGTTATTCTCGATATCCCTTTGCTAATTGAAAATAAACTAAACAAAAAAAGAGATATAATAATTTTTATCAGCTCAAAAAAGTATAAAGTCTTAAATAGGTTAAAAAAAAGAGCCAATTTCAACAAAAAATTGATCAGGAGTCTTAAAGAAAATCAGGTTATCTTATCTAAAAAAAGAATACTGGCTGATTATGTTATTAACAATAATTTTCCAGCACATGTGATGAAAAAAAAAGTAAAATTACTTAAGGAAGAAATTTTAAATGAAAGAAATAGTTCTTGATACTGAAACAACTGGATTATCCGTTAAGGATGGACATCGGATTGTTGAAATTGGATGTATAGAACTCGATAATTTAGTGCCTACAAAAAATGTATTTCATTTTTATTTAAACCCTCAAAGAAAAGTTTCGGAAAAGGCATTTGAAGTTCATGGATATTCCGACGAGTTTTTATCAGACAAGCAAAAATTTTCAGAAATAGCTGATGATTTCTTAGATTTTATTAGAGATAAGAAAATTATAATTCATAATGCTGAATTTGATATTGGTCATTTGAATAATGAATTATCACTGATTGGAAAGCCAAAAATAAATAATTTAAATGTAGTAGATACATTAGAATTAGCCAGAAATAAATTTCCAGGATCAGGTATCAGTCTAGATGCACTATGTAGAAGGTTTAGAATTGATAATTCAAAGAGAGAAAAACATACAGCTCTAATCGATTGTGATCTGCTTGCAAAAGTTTACATAAACTTGATTGATCAAAAAGAACCAACATTAAATTTGGTAGAAGATAATGAAACCAAGAGTTCTTTTTATAAAGGTGGGTTAGAATATTACAAAAAAATAATTAGTCCAAGTAAAGATGAATTAACAAACCATAATGAATTTCTTAAAAAATACTTAAAAAAAAATTATTTTTGATTTTGTCTTGCATTATACAATTCAAGAAAATCAATTTTTTTACCAAATTTTAAGTCAGGGAGTCCTGAATTTTTCAGAATTGTTAAAAATTTTTCCTCCAGCTCTGGATAAATTTCTGTTTGTAGATCACATAAGATTATTTTTTCTAGTTCATCTTTATTTATTTTTATGTCTAATATATCGATCACTGTTGCATACTTAATTTCAAAAATACCTTTATCTTTTTTTTTATTTGGATTTGAATAGGTTAATTTAGTTAGAACCTCTATCATCTTTCTCTTGGAAGGCTTTGTGCTGATATCAACTGCCATACGATATTCAGCTGTTGTGTTTCGAATCGTTATAAGGCTTTCAGGACTAGGTATTTCAACTGACAGATCTTGAATATAACTTATTATTATTTTGTATTTATTTTCCATCTCTATCCTCTATATCTTCATACTCACCTTCAATATAATTTTTTTTATTACCATTATTTTTATTTTTTGGTGAATATTTTTTAGAATACTTACTTAAAATTATTTTTCGTGTAATTGGAAATACCAACAGAATTCCAACTATGTCTGTAGCAAATCCCGGCAGTATTAATAGAATAGCTGCAAATGCAATCGCTGCTCCAGAAATTATTTCATACAGTGGTAGTTCATTTTTGACTAGTTGCGACATACCTGAGCGCAATGTGTTGAATCCTTCGTATCTCGCGTACCAAATACCCACAACCGCGGTTGTTAGAATTAATAAAATGGTATTTAATGCCCCTATTTTTGATCCAACCTTTATAAATAGGTAGATTTCAATAAGAGGTATTCCTAAGATAAGAATTATTACTGTGTTCATTTGTCTATAATGTAAATTGCAGGTTGAAATTAATCAACATTGTAAATATTATTACTATATGAGTTACAGCTTTGAGTACATCGATATAATACTATTAGCAATGATCGCGGGTTTTATTTTCCTTAGATTAAGAGGAATTTTGGGTAAAAAAACGGGTTTCGAGGAAAATATTAATTCAAGTTTTCCGCACGAAGAGGTTCCAGAAACAAAAAGTTCCCCAATTTTAAATGCAGATACGTTTGATGATGCAGCAAAGAAAGATTTTTTAAATGGTGCGAAAATTGCATACGAGAGCATTATAACTAGTTTCTCTAAAGGAGATCTGAAATCAATAAAAAATATTTTAGCAAAAAATGTTTATGATCAATTTGATGAGGCAATAAAAGACAAAAAATCAAGAAATGTTACATCTGAAACAACTTTTATTGGTATTAATTCTGCAGAAATAAAAGAGCATAATCAAAATAAAAATATGCTTGAAGTAACTGTTGAATTTGTAAGTGAAATAATATCTTGCATCAAAGATAAAGATAATAAGGTTATATCAGGCGATGCTCAAAAAGTTAAGAAAGTGCTTGATACTTGGAAATTTACAAAAGACGGTACTTCAAAAAATCCTAACTGGTTAATAGTAGACACCCAGGCTTAGTTGAATAAAAAAATATCAGATAAAGATAAACAAGACTGGCAAGAGTTTTTAAATAGTACTGACAAATTAGAAAATAAAGATCAAAAGATTTCTTCAACACCTAAAAGATATATTGAAAGATCTATTGATTTACATGGTTATACCTTAGAGGAAGCAAATCAAAAAATGATTTCCTATATTGAAGAATGTTTCATTAATGGAGTTAACAAAATTAACGTCATTACAGGAAAGGGCCTAAGATCAAAAAATTTAAATGACCCATATCAATCTAGAAATTTAAGTATATTAAAATATTCAGTACCTAATTTTATTAAAGGTAGTGATCATTTAATGAACAAAATTATAAGTATTGATTTTGAAGCTGTTGAAAATCCGTCCGTTGGAAATTTTGATATTTTTTTAAGAAAAAAAAAATAAGAATTATAAAATAAATTTTGAAAGATCAGCGTCTTTTACAAGTTCACCAATATTTTTCTTAATATAATCTGAGTCTATACTGATTTTTTCTCCAGCTCGGTCTGTTGCAGTAAAACTAATTTCATCTAAAACTCTTTCGATTATAGTATGCAGTCTTCTTGCGCCAATATTTTCAACTGTTGTATTTACTTCGCTTGCAATTGTTGCGATGGTATCAATTCCATCTTCAGTAAATTCTAAATCAACATTTTCTGTTTTAAGTAAAGCTTTGTATTGTTTAATCAAACTATTGTCTGGCTCTTTTAAGATTCGCTTAAAATCCTCACTATTCAATGCATCTAGCTCAACTCTGATTGGAAGTCTTCCTTGAAGCTCAGGTAAAAGATCTGATGGCTTTGCTAGTTGGAAGGCTCCTGATGCTATAAATAATATGTGATCTGTTTTAATTGGACCATATTTAGTGCTCACAGTTGTCCCCTCAATTAAAGGAAGTAAATCTCTTTGAACACCTTCTCTGGAAACATCTCCTCCAACTCTATCAGTTCTTGCTGAGATTTTATCTATTTCGTCTAAAAATACGATTCCGTTGTTCTCAGTCGTATTTTTTGCTGATTTAATAATTTTATCTTGTTCTATTAATTTATCAGCTTCTTCGTTTAGTAATATTTCATGAGACTCTTTTACTGACATTTTTTTCTTCTTAGCTTTTTGGCCCATAGATTTTCCTAACATGTCTGAAATATTAATCATTCCAACATTTGCACCAGGCATACCAGGAATTTCAAATGATGGCATTCCACCGCCACTTTCAGTAACAGCTATTTCAATTTCATTATCATCTAAATCACCGTCTCTTAATCTTTTTCTAAAACTTTCTCGTGTTGCAACACTTGCTTTATTCCCAACTATTGCATCAAGAACTCTATCCTCTGCTAATTTTTGTGCTTTAGCGTGAACTTCTTTTCTTTTTTTAACTTTTTCCATTGCAATAGCAATTTCTAAAAGATCTCTAATTATTTGTTCAACATCTCTTCCAACATAACCAACTTCGGTAAATCTTGTTGCTTCAACTTTTACAAATGGCGCTTCAGCTAATTTTGATAATCTTCTAGATATTTCTGTTTTACCAACACCCGTTGGTCCCATCATTAAAATATTTTTTGGAAGAACTTCATCCTTCATATCACCTTCTAAAGCTTGTCTTCTCCATCTATTTCTTAAGGCTATTGCAACAGCTCTTTTGGCATTATTTTGTCCAACAACAAATCTATCTAACTCAGAAACTATTTCTCTTGGAGATAATGAGTTTTGAATATTATTCTTCTCTTTTTTTACTTTTGCGTTTGGGAGAGTTGTGACGTTTGATTTTTCCATATTAAATTTTTTCTATATTGCAATTATCATTTGTGAAAACGCATATTTCAGATGCAACTTTAATCGCTTTTTTTGCAACTTCCTCTGCTGATAAATCTGTATCCATTAAAACTTTTGCAGATGCTAATGCATAATTTCCACCTGATCCTATTCCAATAACATCTCCTTCCGGCTCTAAAACATCACCAGTTCCTGAAATAATGAAACTATTTTCTTTATCACCAACAGCCATCAAGGCTTCTAATCTTCTTAAATACTTATCTGTGCGCCAATCTTTAGCTAATTCAACAGCTGCTCTTGCTAGATTTCCAGCATGTTTTTCTAGTTTAGACTCTAATCTTTCAAATAATGTTAATGCATCTGCAGTGGATCCAGCAAATCCTGCGATCACATTTCTTTTCTCAATCTTACGAACTTTATTTGCAGTTTTCTTAATTACTGTATTTCCCATACTAACTTGGCCATCACCAGCAACTACTACCTCATTGTTTTTTCTTACTAATACTATTGTTGTCATGGGATATAAATGGATACTAAATACAATAGTTCAAGACCAAGCCTAGAATTATTGCCATAATTGAATAATAGATATATACCTTTTTCAAACTATGAAACGTAAAGCCAAAATAAGCAGAAAAACAAAAGAGACTAACATCAGTGTTGATTTAAACATTGATGGTAAGGGTAAGTACAAAGTTGACACAGGCATAGGATTTTTAAATCACATGCTTGAGCAATTATCGAAACACTCTTCGATGGATATGAATATTAAAGCTAAAGGCGACACGCATATAGATCTTCATCACACAACTGAAGATACTGGAATTGCAATTGGTGAATGTTTGAAAAAAGCATCAAAAAAGTTTGTTGGTATAAAAAGATATGCACATGCGATGATACCGATGGATGAAACGTTAACTAGAGTTGCAATTGATGTTTCAAACCGACCTTATTTAATTTGGAAAGTAAAATTGAAAGTAGAAAAATTAGGTGAGATGGATACAGAATTATTTAAAGAATGGTTCCAAGCATTTTCACAAGCTGCAGGAATTACTTTGCACGTTGAAAATATTTATGGCGATAACAGTCACCACATAATCGAGTCTTGCTTTAAAGGATTAGCACGATCATTAAGAGCTGCTTTAGAAATGGATCCAAGAAATAAAACTACAATACCTTCTACAAAAGGTTCTTTATAAATTTAATGAATGTCACAATTGTTGACTACAATTCGGGCAATATAAGTTCTGTAATCAATTCTTTTAAAGAAGTTGCAAAAGATAAAGTAAACATTGAAGTAACAGCAGATCTTGCAACAATAAAAACTAGCGATAAAGTTGTATTACCTGGGCAAGGATCTTTTAAAAGCTGTATTGATGGTCTTAATAGTATTAATGGCTTAATTGATACATTAAATGAATTTGCAATTCATAATAAAAAACCACTTCTTGGAATTTGTGTTGGCCTTCAAATGTTTGCAGATATTGGATATGAAGAAGTTGAGACTAAAGGATTAGGTTGGATTTCAGGTAAAGTTTCTAAAATTAATAATCAAGGCGGTAAATTTAAGCTTCCACACATTGGTTGGAATGAAATTAATATAATGAAAGACAGTAAGATTTTTAAAGGTATAGAAAATA
The DNA here is from genome assembly GCA_902603305.1 of uncultured Pelagibacteraceae bacterium. Classification (GTDB taxonomy): domain Bacteria; phylum Pseudomonadota; class Alphaproteobacteria; order Pelagibacterales; family Pelagibacteraceae; genus Pelagibacter. The sequence continues at coordinate 69,925 of CACKUI010000002.1, forward strand.
ACTCTCATATGTACTTTGTTCATAGTTATGAGTTTGTGCCTAAAGATAAATCTGTAATTTCAGCAACGACTGACTACTCATCTAAAATTGTTTGTGCTGCAGAAAAAGAAAACATATTTGGAACTCAATTTCACCCTGAAAAGAGTGATAAAATAGGTCTTAAAATAATTAATAACTTCATAAGTTTATGAAAATTTTTCCTGCAATAGATATTAAAGATAAAAAGTGCGTGAGGTTAGTCAAAGGAGACTTTGATAATAAAACTGAATATGAAATGTCTCCAGTGGAACAAGCTGGAAAGTATAAAGAGCACGGATTCAAAAACTTACACGTAGTTGATTTGGATGGAGCTTTAACAGGAGAGACTGTTAATATTGATATTATTGAGGAAATTGTAAGTAAATTTGATCTTAAAATTGAGGTAGGTGGAGGTGTTAGAAACTTTAAAAGCATTCAAAAATATACAGACGCGGGAGTAGAAAAAGTAATCCTAGGAAGTGCTGCAATTAAAGATAAAAACTTTTTAAAAGAAGCATGTGAAAAATTTCCAGGTAAAATTGCTTTAGGTCTAGATGCTAAAGATGGATATTTGTCTGTTTCTGGATGGAAGGAAAATTCTAATTTAAAAACCTTAGAATTTTTAAAAGACGTAAATGAGTATGGTGCTAGCAGATTAATTTATACAGATATAAATAGAGATGGAATGAAGTTAAGTCCAAATTTTGATGAAACAGAAAATATAGCTAATAATTCAAATTGTCCAGTAATTATATCTGGAGGTGTTTCATCAATAGATGATATTAAAAAAGCTAAAGAATTAGGAAATAAAAATATTGAAGGAATTATAGTTGGTAAAGCTATATATGATGGTGATATTAAATTAGTTGAACTTGCAAAAGAGATAGATGCTTAAGAATAGAATTATACCCTGCTTAGATGTAAAAAATGGAAGAGTTGTTAAAGGTATAAACTTTGTTGATTTACAAGATGCAGGAGACCCAGTGGAGCAAGCAAAGATATATAGTGATGGTGGAGCAGATGAAATTTGTTTTTTAGATATAACTGCTTCAAATGAAAATAGAGACACAATTTATGAAGTTGTAAAAGATACCTCAAAAAAATGTTTTGTACCTTTAACAGTTGGTGGTGGAGTTAGAAGTGTGGATGATATCAGTAAATTATTAAACTGCGGAGCAGATAAAGTTTCAATTAATACGGCTGCAGTTCAAAATGCTGATGTTGTCATTCAAAGTTCAAAAAAATTTGGTTCTCAATGTATTGTCGTTGCAATCGATGCTAAGAAAAATGGAGATAAGTGGGAAGTTTTTACCCATGGGGGTCGAAATAATACTGGAATTGATGCCTTAGAGTTTGCAAAAAAAATGGAAGAGAGCGGAGCAGGTGAGTTGTTGGTAACTTCAATGGATAGAGACGGTACTCAGGTAGGCTATGATATTGATCTAATGTCTAAAATTTCTTCAATGGTAAACATACCCACAATAGCGTCAGGAGGGGTTGGAGATCTCGATCACTTAGTCGATGGCATCAAATTAGGCTATGCAAGCGCGGTTTTAGCAGCTTCTATATTTCACTACGGTAAATATTCTGTCAAAGAAGCTAAAGAATATTTGGACTCAAAAGGAATACCTGTTAGGATTTGAGATGCTAAATACCCTCGAGAGCCTATTTAAACTTGCAAGAGAAAGAAAATCTTCACCAGTTGATGGTTCCTATACTAATAAACTTTTGAGTGATAAAACTTTGAGTAAAGCAAAAGTTTTAGAAGAAATAAATGAATTGATAGAGGCAGTAGAAGAGGATACAAATAAAATTCATGAAGCTGCAGATGTGTTTTATCATCTAGCCATGTACCTTGAAGCAAACAATATTAAAATTGAAGATGTAATGAGCGAATTAGATAAAAGAAAAAAATGAGCCATAAATTTTATAAACCTGCAAGATCAAGATTACAAAGAAGTGAATTAGCAGTACCAGGATCATCTCCTAAAATGTTTGAGAAAGCTCTTAGTTCAGCAGCAGATTATGTTTTTTTAGATCTTGAGGATGCAGTTTCTCCAAATGATAAAATTACTGCTAGAGCAAATGTTATTAAATCTTTAAACGAAATGGATTGGAGAGGAAGGGGTAAAACTATTTCTGTAAGAATAAATAGTCTAGATACTCATTATATGTATTCAGATTTAATTGAGATTGTTGAACAAGCTGGAGAAAATGTAGATACAATTTTAGTTCCAAAAGCAGGAATTGCAAGTGACGTTTACATGGTTGATTGTTTGCTAACTCAAATCGAAACAAATAAAAAATTAAAAAATAAAATTGGAATTGAGTGTTTAATTGAAACTGCATTAGGTATGTCGAATATCAAAGAAATTGCAACTTCAAGTGAAAGATTAGAGGCATTGCATTTTGGTGTAGCAGATTATGCTGCAAGCTTAAGAGCACGAACTACAGTTATAGGTGGGCTTAATGAAAATTATCCAGGAGACCAGTGGCATCATGGTTTATCAGAATTAGTAATGACTTGTAGAGCATATGGTATAAGAGCAATTGATGGACCTTTTGGAGATTTCAATGATCCAGATGCTTATACAGCAGCCGCTAAAAGAGGTGCTGCAATTGGTATTGAGGGTAAATGGGCAATACATCCTTCACAAATTGAATTAGCAAACAATGTATTCTCTCCACCAGAAGCAGAAGTTACCAAAGCTAAAAGGATCTTAGAAGAGCTTGAAAAGGCGGCCAAAGAGGGTAAAGGAGCCGCTCAGCTTGATGGCAGGATGATAGATGCTGCATCAGCTAGAATGGCCGAAAACATTGTAAATATCGATAAGTTAATCCATAATAAATAAATAAAACTATGGACATTCACGAATATCAGGCAAAAAAAATACTTTCAAACTTTGGAGTAACAATTCCTAGAGGTGGAATTGTTTACAGTCCAGAAAATGCTGAGAATAAAGCTAGAGAAATTGGTGGATCAAGATGGGTAGTAAAAGCACAAATCCATTCTGGCGCTAGAGGAAAAGCTGGAGGGATAATTGTTTGCAATACACCATTGGAAGTTGCTCAAGCAACAGATAAATTATTAGGAAAAAAATTAGTAACAAACCAAACAGGACCTGAAGGTAAGATTGTAAATAGAATTTATATTGAAGAAGCTACAGATATTGAAAAGGAATTATATTTAGGATTGGTTTTTGATAGAAGCTCAGAAAGTATTATGGTTGTTGCATCGACCGAAGGAGGAATGAGTGTTGAAGAAATTTCAAAGGAAAAACCAGAAACAATTATTAGATCTAAAATTGAAGTTGCAGTTGGTATGCAAAATTTTCAAGCTAGAGAATTAGCATTTGGTCTTGGTATAGAGCCAGATTTAATTAGAAGAGCTTCTGATACTATTATTGGATGTTATAAAGCTTTCAGTGAATTAGATGCAACGATGGTAGAAGTTAATCCATTGGTTATTTCAAAACAAAAACAAATTTTAGCATTAGATTGTAAAATGAGTTTTGATAACAACGCAATGTTTAGAAGAAGTCAAGTTTCTGAGCTAAGAGATAAAACACAAGAAGATTCAAAAGAAATTTTTGCATCGGACAGAGGTTTAAACTATGTCAGTTTAGATGGAAATATAGGTAACATTATCAACGGTGCTGGTCTTGCGATGGCATCTATGGATATGATTAAATTAGCTGGAGGAGCTCCTGCAAATTTTTTAGATGTAGGGGGTGGAGCAACACCCGAAAAAATCGTTAAAGCTTTTAAATTAGTTACAATGGATGAAAAAGTTAAAGTGATTCTCGTAAATATCTTTGCTGGTATTAATAGATGTGATTGGGTTGCTGAGGGAATTGTAGATGCTCTAAAAAAAATTGAGATTAAAGTTCCATTAGTAATACGTTTAGCAGGTACTAATGTCGAAAAAGGAAATAAAATTTTAAAAGAGAGTAAAATAAATTATATAGAGGCAAATACTTTAGAGGATGCAGCTAATAAAGCAGTTGCAGCACTAAATAAATAAATCATGACTGTATTAGTTGATAAAAATAGTAAGATAATTATTCAAGGTTTTACAGGTAAAATGGGCTCTTTTCATGCAGATGAGATGATAAAATATGGCTCAAATGTAGTAGGTGGAGTAACTCCAGGGAAAGGAGGCTCCAAGCATTTAGATTTACCAGTATTTAATACTGTTAAAGATGCTGTGAATGAAACAGGTGCAGATGCATCAATTTTATTTGTACCGCCAGCTTTTGCAGCAGACTCTGCTATGGAAGCGGCAGACGCAGGAATAAAAATATGTGTAGCAATTGTTGACGGAATTCCATCTCACGACATGATTAGAATAAAGAGGTATATGAGAAGATATACTAAAAGTTCAAAAATGACATTAGTTGGACCAAACTGTGCGGGAATTATTAGTCCTGGAAAATCAATGTTGGGAATAATGCCAGGACATATTTATAAAGAAGGAAGAGTTGGAATAATAAGTAGATCAGGAACATTAGGATATGAAGCTGCTCAACAACTTAAAAATTTAAATATAGGTGTCTCTACAAGTGTAGGTATTGGAGGTGACCCAATTAATGGAAGCTCATTTAGAGATATAATAGAAAAGTTTGAAACAGACGATGAGACTGATGCAATATTGATGATTGGTGAAATTGGTGGTCCACAAGAAGTTGCAGCTGGAGAATTTGCAAAAGAAAATATGAAGAAACCAGTTATTGCCTACATAGCTGGATTAACTGCACCAAAAGGAAGAGTGATGGGTCATGCAGGGGCAATAGTTTCAGCTTACGGGGAAAGTGCAATTGAAAAAGTTGAAATTTTAAAAGAGTGTGGAATAACAATTTCTAAAAATCCATCTGTTATGGGCGATACAGTAAAATCCGTTATAGAAAAAATGTAACTATGAGTTACGATGATAATAATATATTTGCAAAAATATTAAGAAATGAAATACCTTGTAATAAAATTTACGAGGATGAATTTGTTTTATCTTTTCATGATATAAATCCTCAAAAAAAAATTCATGCTTTAGTAATTCCAAAAGGAAAATATGTTGATTTAGATGATTTTAGTCAAAACGCATCATCTGAAGAAATGGTTGGATTATTAAAAGGTATAAATACTGTAGCAAAGAAATTAAATATATCTGTTGATACTGGCAAAGGATATAGAGCGCTAGCAAATATAAGCGAAGATGGAGGACAAGAAGTTCCACATTTGCATTTTCATTTGTTTGGTGGGGAGAAAATCGGTAAAATGGTCTCGTGAAAATTAATGTAGATAGAAGTTTTTTAGAGATAAATTCAATAAGTGATCTAAACCGTTCAAAAAGTCCAGGTTCAAATTTTAAAATTAGTAAAGTAGACCCACCAGATTTCCATCTAAACAAATTTTTCTATAAGCAAATTGGAAGAAAGCATAGATGGATAGATAGATTAACCTGGGCAGACAAAAAATGGATTGAGTATGTTGAAAATCCTAGAATAAAAACCTTTGTTTTAAAGGATAATAACAACCTAGCTGGATATTATGAAACTATTCGTGATTTCGACCATAATCATTCTGAAATCGCATATTTCGGTATTTTGGAGGAATATTTTGGTAAGAAATGTGGAGGCTATCTTCTTACTCAGGCTATTCATAAATTATTTGAAGAAGGTATGACAAGAGTTTGGTTACATACTTGCTCACTGGATCATGAAAATGCAATTAAAAATTATTTAGCCAGAGGAATGCAGGTATTTAAATCTGAAAAAATAAATGTTGAGGTTAATTAATATATTTTTGCAAAGAAAATATTTTTTCTTCAACATTAACATTAATATTAATATCACTTAAAAAAGTCTGTATTTGATTTTGGTATATATCTTTTGTCTCCCAACCTATTAAATCTAAACTTGCCTTATCAAAGAAAACTTTAATTAGATTATTTTCAAATTCAAAATTGAATACATAATAAAAAGGATAATTTTTGTCATTTTCTACTTCTTTCATTTTTGAAATTAAAAATTTTTTGTCGAGAATGAAATTTAAAGGCGTTTTATTTAAAGGATATCTATAATAATTTTTTATTTTATCCGAATTGATCACTAAAGATTTGCCGTTCGAAACTAAAACTTTATTATGAATATCATAATACTTACAAAGTATTCTTTTTGGATATAAAATAGTACATTCACCTTTCTCAATATTATTATTATCTATTTTTTGTATAAATTTAAATTCTAAAGAGTTTATTTTTTCTAAATGACTTATAATTTCTTGATTTGTAGAACTATGTGCATTTAAATTAATAAATAAAATAAAAAAAAAAATTAAATATTTTTTCATTTTAGAACTTCCCTTTTACCAACATGATTTGCTTGACTTACTTCTCCGTTTGCTTCCATTTGATCAACTATTCTAGCTGCTCTATTATAACCAATTTGAAGTTTTCTTTGTAAAAAAGATGTTGATGCTTTTCTTTCAGATTTTACAATTTCAAGTGCAGTATTATATAGTTCATCTAGGTTTTCATTATCTTTTGAATCATTATTATTCTCTTTTTCATCTGCAAAATTAAGAATTTCATCTACATAATCAGGTTCAGCTTGATTTCTTAAAAAATTATTTATTTTTTCAATTTCACCTTCTGAAACAAATGGTGCATGAATTCTTGTCATTCTATTTGCAGAAGTCATGTAAAGCATATCTCCTTTTCCAAGAAGTTGTTCAGCTCCTTGTTCACCAAGAATTGTTCTACTATCTATTTTAGAAGTAACTTGAAATGATATTCTTGTTGGAAAATTAGCTTTTATTGTTCCAGTAATAACGTCAACACTAGGCCTCTGTGTAGCCATTATGATATGTATGCCTGCTGCTCTTGCCATTTGAGATAGCTTTTGAATATAATTTTCTATATCTTTACCAGCAACAAGCATTAAATCTGACATTTCATCAACAATAACAACTATATAAGGCATAGAAATCTTATGTTTTTCGTTATATCCATCAATATTCCTCACCCCAACTTTTGTCATTAGCTTGTAACGATTTTCCATCTCTTTAACTACCCAACCTAAAACAGATGCAGCTTTTTTAGCTTCAGTTATAACTGGGCACAATAAATGTGGAATTCCTTCATATGTAGATAACTCTAACATCTTTGGATCAATCAATATAAACTTACATTTCTCAGGGGAATGTTTGTACAAAAGTGACAAAATAATTGTATTTATACAAACTGATTTACCAGATCCAGTTGTCCCAGCTATGAGCAAATGAGGCATAGTGCTTAGATCTCCTGTTATTGGTAATCCAGAAATACTTTTACCAAGAGCAATCGGAAGTTTGGTATCCTTTTTTTTAAAACTACTATCAGAAATTACTTCACTCAAAAAAACGTTTTCTCTTTGTGGTTTAGGGAGTTCAATTCCAATGGTATTACTACCAGGTATAGTTGCAATTCTTGCAGACTCAGAACTAGTATTTCTTGCAATATCTTCTGAAAGGTTAATAATTTTTGATACTTTAACGCCAGGCGCAGGTTCAAATTCATATAAAGTAACAACAGGACCTTGACTTACTTTCTTAACCTCACCTTCAACTCCAAAATCAAGTAAAATTTTTTCTAGAGTTTTTTCGTCAATTCTATTTTCAGACAATTTTTTATCATTTTTTGTAGGTAATTTTAAAAAGTCTAAGGATGGTAGTTTATATTTTATGGTTTTTTTATCAGATGATATTACATTTTTATCAAATGAAAAATTTTCTTGAACTCTAGTTTCAACGTTTATGTAATCATTTTCATTTATTAAATTTTCATCAATATTTTCAACAACACTTTTATTTGTTACTTTTTTAGATTTTGAAAAAATTATAGTAATAGTTTTAAGATATTTAAGTTTAAAATTAATACTAAAAAGAAAAAATACGATAATTAAAAATATTAAAATTATATAACTTACTTGACTATTTAATTTTATTAAATTTATTAAAAAAGTTTCTTCAAATAAACTGCCTATAAACCCATTATTACCATTAATCGTAAGCCAGTATGTTTCAGTATGAAAAACTGTAAAGAATAAGGTCCCTAAAATTGAGTATAAAATTACAAAAAATAAGCTTTCAATAATCTGTAATATTTTCTTATTAAATATTACAGATATTGATATGAGAATGAATGAAAATGGCACCAATAATGAAATTAAACCAATGGATTGATATAAAATATCTGATGTATAACTACCTTTTGCACCCAACAAATTATTTATTTCAGCGTTTTCTGGAAAAATAAAATTTGGATCTTCTGGTGAGTAACTTATTAATGATATTAGCAACAATACAGATAGAACTAATAAGGCCAAACCTGCAGCTTCTGATAGTCTTTTAAAGAGAAAACTTGTTGTTTTACCGACTAAATTTTTAATTTTCATTTTGTTATTAATGATTTGTCACTTTGTATCATTTAATTTTTATTGATAAAATTAAATAATATTATGAATATTTGTCTATTAGGAAACAATTTAACAAACCTTGTTCTAGCAAACGTATTATTAAAAAAAAACATTAAAGTTGATATTATCTCCCAATCTAAACCAACTTTATTAAAAAATACTCTTAGAACAATTGCAATTTCGAACGATAATTACAAATTTTTAGTTGAAAATATTAGAGGTATTAAAAATTTAGGATGGCCAACTACAAAAATAAAAATTTATTCAGAAAAAAATAAATCACGTGAGTTGTTTGAGTTCAAAAATAAAAATCAAAATAATTTTTATCTGTTAAAATATGTTGATCTTTTTAACTTAATAAAAAAAAATAAATTTTTAAAATTTATTACTCTTAAAAATTATGATTTAGAGATTTTGAAAAAAAAAAATTATGATTTAATAATTAATTCACAGCAAAATAATTCAATAACAAAAAAATATTTTCAAAAAAAAATAGAAAAAAATTATAAATCTTTGGCTCATACTGCTATAATACATCATAAAAAAATTGAAAACAAAATTGCTAAACAAATTTTTACAAAAAATGGTCCGTTAGCATTTCTCCCCCTGTCTAATAATCAAACTTCAATTGTATTTTCAAATAATTCAATAAAATTAATTGATAAGATAAACTTTTTAAAAATCATAAATAAATATAATTATAAATACAAGATAGATAAAATTAGCGAAGTTGAGTCTTTTAGTATTAAGTTCCATGCCCTACGAAATTATATTTTTAAAAATGTTTTATCTTTTGGAGATTTAATACATAAGGTTCATCCATTAGCAGGGCAAGGTTTTAATATGACTATCAGAGATATTAAATCTTTATCTAGTATTTTAGATGAAGATATTAAATTAGGTATTGATGATGGTGAATTAATTGCTCAAAAATTTCAAGAAAAAAATAAACATTTAAATTACATGTATGGATTAGGTATAGATGCTTTAAATTCTTTTTTTAAACTTGATAATAAGTTAGAAAATAATTTATCTGATCCAATATTTAAAATTTTGAAAAATAATAAATTTTTAAATAAATATGCAACAATGTTATCCAATTAATTTCTTTTAAATTATTTATTGTAAGGTTTTATTATTAAAATTATCTAAAATATAAGTATTCAAAATTTCCTCTAATTTTTCTTTTCTTATATTTAAATCTTTACTTTCAAGTAAAACTTGTTTTTCCTCTAAAGAAAATGGTGATGCCATGGATAAAGTATTTATAGTTTGATCTAAACTTTGTTTTTCAATTTCTTTCCAGTTTATTTCATATCCTTGCTTTTTAAAAAGGCCTTTAAGATTTTGAAATATTAACCTTAAATCCGAAAATTTTATTTCATCTGATTTTTCCGTCAAATCACTTGAAAATTCTTCGTATTTTACTTCACATTCTCTATATAAGTTGTCATTGTTTACTTCATCAATAATTTTAAATCTGCAGACACCATTCAAAATAATTAAATATCTTCCGTCATCTGTTTCATTAAAACTTGTTATTTTTCCAACACAGCCCACGTTATGTAAATCTGGTTTTTTTAATTCACCAGTTTTTTTTGGTTGAATCATGCCAATCATACGGTCACTTTTCATGCTTTTATCAATCATTTGTATATATCTAGGCTCAAATATATTTAATGGGACTGTAGTACGTGGAAAAATAATAAAATTTGATAATGGAAAAACTGGTATAATTTTTGGAAGATCTTCTTTTTTCATATAATTTAAATTATAACATCTAAGCAATGAATTCAAATAATTTAGAAAAAAAAAAAATTTTAACTTTTTTTAAAGAAAATAAATTTGAAGATGTAATAGTTGAAGGTAAAAAATTATTCAAACAGAGACAAAATGATACACAATTAATATATTTATTAGGTTTGTCATCAATAAAACTTGAAAATTTTGATGATGCAGAAAACTATTTTGATAAATTAATTTTACTTAATAAGAACCCAGAGAATTTTTATGTTTTGGGTAATATTCAAAAAAAGTTAAAAAAATTTGATAATGCAATTATCTCATTTGAGGAAGCTATCAAATTAAACCCTAATTTTACTGAAGCATATAATAATTTAGGTAGCGCACAAAAATCTTTAAATAAATATCAAGAAGCTATTATTAATTATAAAAAGGCTATTAGTTTGAAAAAAAATAATCTTGAAGCTCATTACAATCTTGCGAGCTTATATTTTCTATTAGAAAATTATGTAGATGCTATAGATCACTATAATTAATTTAGAAGCAAGAAATGAAGAAATTTGTGAAAGATACACAATATGTTTGTTTAAAACAGGTAAGAAAAATGAAGTAAAAGATTTTGTTTTAAAAATTGTCTCAAAATATCCCAAAAATAGAACTTTAAATAATTTATTAGGACAATCATTGTTAGCTTTAAATTCCCACAAAGAAGGTTTATCTTACATAAAGAAGGGTGCAGGTTTTTTACAACTTGATGAAAATGGTGTTAATTTGTTAAAATGAAAAGAGTTGATATAAGCAGTGATAAATCACCAAATTTCATTGGATGTTGGTACCTTGATGATGAAAATATCAGCAAAGGTATAATTGAATTTTTTGAAAAAAACCAATCTCTTCAAAAAAAAGGGTCCACAGCAAAAGGAGTTGAGGAGAGTAGAAAAAAATCTACAGATATAACAATAAGTCCAAATAAATTATCTGATCCAAAGTATAAAGTCTTTCAAAACTATTTTTCTGAACTTCAAAAATGTTTTTTGGATTATAGAGAACAATGGCCCTTTGTAAAAGAATTCTTAACAAAAGTGAACGTCGGTCCTTTTAATGTACAAAAATATTTTCCAGGCGATCATTTTGCAGCCTTGCATTCAGAGAGAACAGGTCTATCAACATTACACAGAATTTTTGCTTTTATGACCTATTTAAACGATGTGAATGATGGAGGCACAACCGATTTTGATCACTATGGATTAAAAATTAAGCCTGAAAATAATAAAACATTAATTTGGCCTGCCGAGTGGACACACGCACATACTGGATCAGTATTAAAAAGTGGGACAAAGTATATAATTACAGGTTGGTTTGATTTTGCATCATAAAGTATATATTCAATGTCTTAATTTCATTTAT
>CACKUI010000003.1 GCA_902603305.1 uncultured Pelagibacteraceae bacterium
ATGGAGCGAAACCAGTTTTGTCTACTTCAAGATATTACCCTTATTCCAATGATTTAGTACATGTTGTTGGTTATGTTGGTGATGCAACAACTCAAGATATTCAAAATAAAAAAAAAATAGAGGAAAACTTCGTACCAGGTTTAAAAGTTGGAAAAATTGGTATTGAAAATTCAAAAGATACTGAGCTAATAGGAAATCATGGAACTAAAAGATATGAAGTAAATGCATCAGGAAAAAAAATAAGTGAAATTAGTTATAATAAAGAAACTCAAGGTGAAAATTTAAGAACGACAATAGACTTAGAAATTCAGCAATTGGCTCAAAGGTTACTAAAAAATCAGGCAGGCTCAATATGTGTTATGGATATATACACAGGTGAAGTAATTACTATGGCATCGTCCCCAACCTACGATCCTAACAAGTTTACACATGGAATAAGTACTAAAGATTGGAATGAAATTAAAAATAATAAGTTAAGACCTTTACTAAATAAATCATTAGCTGGATTATATTCTCCTGGATCAACTATAAAACCTTTAGTTGCACTTGCTGCACTAGAATATGGGATAATAGACACAAAGTTTAAAGTAAACTGTAAAGGCCATGATCATCCATATGAATTGTATGGGGAAAGATATCATTGTTGGAAAAAAAATGGTCATGGGTGGATGAGTATGAGAAATGCTATTAAACAGTCATGTGATATTTATTTTTATGAAGTCGCAAGACTTTTAGGCGTAGATAAGCTCTCATTAATTGCAAAAAGATATGGCCTAGGCTCAAAAGTCTTAGAAGATTTTTTTTCAGAAGAAAAAAAAGGAATTGTTCCGTCAACGAAATGGAAAAAACAAGTTTTAGAACAGTCTTGGTATCTTGGCGAAACTGTAATTACTGGAATAGGACAGGGTTATATTCAGACTACTCCACTTCAATTATGTTTGATGACAGCGCAGTTGGCTAATGGAGGTTATAAAATTAAGCCAAATTTAATTTATGATAAAGAAATAAATTTAGATACTATTAAATCAAAAATTGAAATTGAAAAAAATAAATCTGTAAGTCAAAATATTTTGAAAGATCATGAATTTAAATACTATGAAAGACTTTATAGAAATCCAAATAATTTAAAGTTTGTTCTAGATGCAATGTATGGGTCAACCAATGAACAATTTGGAACCTCCTTCAGATCTAGGCACAAAGAAGATAAATACAAGTTTGCTGGTAAAACTGGAACTTCTCAAGTTAAAAGAATTACTGATCAAGATAGAGAACTTGATTTAGACCTTGAAGAGATAGAATATAAAAGTAGAGATCATGCTTTATTTATTGCATTTGCACCTTATGATAAACCAAGGTATTCCCTTAGTATTTTAATAGAGCATGGAGGATCAGGTAGCAAGGCAGCTGCTCCACTTGCAAACAAATTAATAAAAAAAATTTTAGATAGGCATGAATTAAGAGAAAAAATTAGAAAAGATTTAAAAAATATTGCATGATACTTTCAACGTCACTAAATTCTACTAGCTATTCATTTATTGATAAACTGAAAGCTGTTGATTATTTTTTAATAATAATTGTTGCTATAATTGGTTCAATCAGTGTTTTTTCAATTTATTCTACAGAAAGTGGAAACTTTTCTTTTTATACTAAAAATCATCTAACTAGATTTCTAGTATTTTTTTTTATGTTTTTAGTTCTGTCATTTGTAAGAGTTTCATTTTGGTATAGGCAGGCATATATTTTTTATATTATAGGAATTTTACTTTTATTACTTGTAATTTTTTTTGGAATTTCAGCGTCAGGGTCTAAACGATGGATAAATTTTTTCATAATGAACCTTCAGCCTTCAGAACTGATGAAAATTGCAATAATAGTTTGCTTTGCAAGATATTACCATCGTATTCAAAGCTCAGATATTCAAAGTTATAAATATTTATTACAACCAATCATACTTTTGTTGATACCTTGCTATTTAGTTATAACTCAACCTGATTTAGGAACAGCAATTTTAATAGCAGGGAGTGGGTTGGCTATTATCTGGTTAGCAGGACTTAATTTAAAATATTTTATATATTCAGGATTAATATTGTTAGTCTCATTACCTTTTGTAATTTCAATTTTAAAACCATATCAAAAATCAAGGATATTAACTTTTTTTAATCCAGACAGAGACCCTTTGGGTGCAGGTTATCAAATAATTCAATCTAAAATCGCAATTGGTTCAGGAGGATTGTTAGGTAAAGGTTTCTTACAAGGTACACAAAGTTATCTTGAATTCTTACCTGAAAAACACACCGACTTTATTTTTACTCTTTTTTCTGAAGAATTTGGCTTTGTTGGTTCAATGGTTCTAATTTTATTGTACGTTTTATTAATTTATAGAATAATAAGGATTGGTTTTTCTAGTAGATCATTTTTTGCAAAACTATACTGTTTTGGTTTTGCATCTGCTTTATTCTTATATATTTTTGTAAATATAGCTATGGTAGTTGGGTTATTGCCAATAGTTGGAGCACCACTTCCTATCATGTCATACGGAGGATCATCTATGTTATCAATAATGCTGGGTTTAGGTATCGTAATGAGCTGCAAAATTTATAGTCGAGATCCGATCAGCAATTAAGATATTGTAAAGAGTTATCCACCGCGATCAAATAACATCTATTATAATTTATCCCACCAACTATATTTTTCCTTGTGTCAGAAAAAATTTTAAAGGTTGGTATAATAGGAGCAGGAATTCAAGGAGTCTGTAATGCTCTTTTTCTTCAAAAAAAAGGCTATCAAGTAATTTTGTTCGATAGAGATGAACCTGGAAATGCAGCCTCTTATGGTAATGCAGGTCATTTTTCTCCTTATGCATCAGTCCCTTTAAACAGACCAGATATTGTAAGTGATGTTCCATCAATGCTTATGAGCTCAAGAGGACCTTTGGCACTTAAATGGAATTATGTTCCAAAAATGATCCCTTGGTTTGCAAAATTTTTAATGAATTGTACTAATGATAAAATGATGCATACAGCAAAAAATATGCATCAAATTTTAGATCAATCATTACTGGCTTATGATGAATTATTCGAAGAGATAGATCTAGAGGGTTTAGTTGAAAATAATGGAATTTTATATGTCTGGAATGAAAAAAATTTAAAAAGTAGAGAATTAGAAATAAAAATTAGAGACGATCTAGGTGTTAAACAACAAGTGGTTAACAAAAAAGAAATACATGATTTGGAACCAAATTTAAAACCATTTTATCATGGAGGTGTTTTCTATGATTATGCAAGACATGCAAGAAATCCAAAAAAAATATTAATAAAGCTATTTGAAAATTTTATAAAAAAAGGTGGAAAGTTTTTAAAACTAAATATCCAAGATTTGAATTTTGATGAGGAAAAACCTGTTTTAAGATCGGAAACCCAGAGATTTGTTTTTGATAAATTGGTTATTGCATGTGGTGCGTTTTCAAAAAAACTTACTGATAAACTTCATGAAAATATTCCACTAGATACCGAAAGAGGGTATCATGTTCATTTTAAAGATTTTGACCATTTAATTTCTAGACCAGTGGTTTATTCTAACAGAGGGTTTGGAATGTCACCAATGGATCAAGGGTTAAGAGTAGTTGGTACTGTGGAGTTTGGCGGTTTAGAAAATGCTTTATCAAAATCCAGGATCAAAAACTTAATTCTAAATGCAAAGGATATCCTTGACGGTTTGCCTGAGCACAAAGATGAGTGGTTAGGGTTTAGGCCTACACTGCCAGATTTTTTACCAATAATTGGACCATCAAAAAATTATAAAAATGTATTTTACTCATTTGGTCATCATCATTTAGGATGGACTTTAGGTGCAATTTCTGGAAAAATAGTGTCTGGTATGATTGCAAATGAAAATACTAATATGGATTTAAAGCCTTACAGTTCAGTTAGATTTGCTTAAAAAAGTTAAATAGTGTGGAAATTAAACTTGAAGACAAATATAAATTAAGTAAAGGCACTAGATTTTTAACTGGTGCTCAAGCTCTTGTTCGAGTTCCAATTGTTCAAGCAAGAAGAGATAAACAAAAAAACTTAAATACTGCATGTTATATCTCTGGTTATAGAGGATCTCCTCTCGGTGGCTACGATCAGCAGATTTTAAAAAATAAAAAATATTTGAATGAAAATAATATTTATTTTCAACCAGGTATAAATGAGGAACTTGCTGCAACTTCTTTATGGGGCACGCAGCAAGTAAATCTTAGAAAACAAGATAAATACGATGGTGTTTTTGGGATATGGTATGGTAAAGGGCCAGGAGTAGATAGAGCAGGAGATGCATTAAAACATGTAAATCTGGCAGGTACCTCAAAGTTTGGAGGCGTCATTGCTTTAATGGGAGATGACCATATATGTGAGTCCTCAACAACCTCTCATCAAAGTGAATTTGCAATGATTGATGCGATGATACCTTTTTTTAATCCAAGTGGTGTTCAAGAAATATTAGATTATGGAATAATAGGAATCGAATTATCAAGAAAAAGTGGGTGTTGGGTAGGGATAAAGTGTGTTCATGATAACGTAAGTTCAGGAGCAACAGTTGACTTAGATGAAAATAGGTTAAATCTATTAGATATTTCAAGTGAAAATTATCCATCTGAAGGTTTAAATATAAGACTTAAAGATACCGCTCAAGAAAAAGAATATCGACTACACCATCATAAAATAAAATATGTAAAAGAATTTTGTAAAATAAATAATTTGAATAAAATTATTTTCGACTCAGAGAATCCAAAAGTTGGAATAATAAGCACTGGAAAATCTTTTTTAGATACAAAATTAGGGCTAGAAAAAATAGGAATAAATGAAGATGTTGCCAACCAAATAGGAATTAAATTTCTTAAAATTGCTATGCCTTGGCCATTAGAGGAAACAATAATTGAAAAATTTTCGGAAAATTTAGAAAAAATCATTGTTGTTGAAGAAAAAAGATCAATCATTGAAACACAAGTTAAAGAAATATTATTTAATAAAAATTTAAATATAAAAGTAGTTGGAAAAAATGATGAAAATAATAATGATTTATTTGTTTCTTCTGGAGCTTTAGACCCAGGAGAAATCGGTTTAAAAATATCTGAAATAATTAATTACCTTAACTTACCGGAAGAAGTACATAATCTTTCAAAAAAGTTAAAGTCTTTGAAAGAAAAAACTAATTCAAATATCTCCTTAAAAAGAGTTCCACATTTTTGCTCTGGGTGCCCTCATAATACTTCAACTAGAATACCAGAGGGTAGTAGAGCAATTACAGGTATCAGTTGTGCATACCTTGTGGAACATATGGAAAGAGATAATGAAGGCTTTTCACAAATGGGATCAGAGGGGGCAACTTGGGTTGGTGAGTCTGTTTTTAGCAATACTGACCATGTTTTTCAAAATATGGGAGATGGGACTTACATTCATTCAGGAATTCTATCTATAAGACATGCAGTTGCAGCAAAAACTAAAATGACATTTAAGATTTTGTATAACGATGCTGTCGCGTTGACAGGAGGTCAAGCATTAGACGGATTACCAACAGTTGCGCAAATGTCTAAACAGCTTGAAGCAGAAGGTGTTGAAGAAATTGCAATAATCACAGATAAAATTGAAAAATATAGTGATAGAGGAGGTTTTGCGAAAAATTCAAAAGTTTATGACAGAAAAAATATTATAGATGTTCAAATTGAATTAAGCAAAATTAATGGAACAACTGTTATTATTTATGATCAAACCTGTGCAGCTGAGAAAAGAAGGAGAAGAAAAAAAGGCATCTTAGAAGAGCCTAAGAAAAAAATTTTTATTAATAAAGACCTATGCGAAGGTTGTGGAGATTGTGGAATTCAATCTAATTGTGTTTCTATTGCACCTGTTGAAACTGAATACGGAAGAAAAAGACAAATTGACCAATCTTCTTGTAACAAAGATTACACATGTGTTGATGGATTTTGTCCAAGCTTTGTAAGTCTTGAGGGAGATATAAGACTTAAGAAAAATTATGACGATAATTTAATTAATAAAATAAATTCAAAGATAGATGATCCAAAATTACCTCAAATTAATAAATCTTTTGGGATAATGATTGCTGGGATTGGCGGAACAGGAGTTGTTACAATTGGAGCTGTGCTTGCAACTGCTGCTCAAATAGATGGAAAAGGATCAGGAGTTTTAGATATGACAGGATTAGCTCAAAAAGGCGGAGCTGTTAAAAGTTTCTTAAGAATTTTTGAAAAACCAGAAGATGTTGGAGCCATAAGATTATCTTATGGTGATACTAACTTACTTCTGGGATTTGATTTACTTGTATCAAATGATTTAGAAATAATAAAAACCTTAGATAAAAAAATTTCAAAGTTAATAGTTAATACAGATGAGGTTATGCCTGGTGATTTTACAAGGGATAAAAATTTTTACTTACCTTTTGAAGAAATGAGAGATAATTTAATTAACATAGCAGGTCAAGAAAATATAAAGTTTATATCATCAAATAAAATTACATCTAAGATTTTAGGAAATTCAATTTTATCAAATATGTTTAATGTTGGGGTAGCATATCAATCAGGCTTGATACCAATTTCAGCTTCATCAATTGAAAAAGCAATTGAATTAAATGGTGCAAGTGTAAAAGATAATATAGACGCATTCAGATTTGGAAGACATTATGAAAATTTAAAAGATGAGGTTTTAGATATAATTAAAGATGAGCCTGAAATATTAGAAGGTTTTGAGTCAAAATATCAGAATAGATTTAAATTTTTAGAAGATTACCAAAATATAAAATATGCTGAAAAATTTGAAGAACTTGTTAGTTACGCAAAAAAGATAGATAAAAATATTGGAAATGGAAGTCAATTCTCAACAGCAGTCTTAAAAAATTATTTCAAATTAATGGCATACAAAGATGAGTATGAGGTATCAAGATTAATGACAAATAAAAAATTCGTAGATGATGTAAATAAAAACTTTGAAGGTAATTTTAATTACAACTTTTATTTAGCTCCACCAATCTTCAGTAAAAAAAGCAAAGTAGATGGCAAATTACTAAAAATAAAATTTGGTGGATGGTTATTTAATGTATTTAAATTACTTTCAAAATTTAAATTTTTAAGAGGTACAAAACTTGATCCATTTGGCTATTTAAATGAAAGAAAAAAAGAAAGAGAATTAATAAAAGATTACAAGCAAACAATTACTGACATAGGAACAAAAATAAATAAATCAAACTACGAAACAGCAGTTAAAATAGCATCAATACCTGATCAAATTAGAGGTTTTGGACATGTTAAGGAAAAGAATATAAAAGAAGCTATAAACTATAGAACAGATTTACTTAATTCTTTTCATGAAAACACTTAGCCCTTTATATTTAGCCTCTCTTTATTTGGTTTTAGCTTGTTTATTTTGGGCAGGTAACTTTATAGTTGGAAAAGCCGCAAGTATTATTGACATTCCTCCTATATCCTTAAATTTTTATAGATGGTTTTTGGCTTGGTTAGTTTTACTTCCATTCACTTATAAAGAATTGTTAAATAACAAAAAAATTATAATAGATAATATTTTTTTATTTTCACTTTTAGGAATTTTAGCTGTGACAGTTTTTAATTCAGCTCTTTTTTACTCACTGAGACATACTCAAGTTATTACTGGAGTACTTATGATTTCAACAGTACCAGTTATGATTATATTATTTTCATTCTTACTTAAAATTGAGAAAACAAATTTATTTCAATTAATAGGAGTATTTCTCTCACTTACAGGCGTTTTGTTTATAATAACAAAAGCAAATTTAAATAATTTATTAAATTTATCATTTAACAAAGGAGACATTTTTGCATTAATTGCAATGTTCGCATGGTCTCTTTATTCAGCTCTTTTAAAAAAAAAGGAATTCAAATTATCTCCAATTTCTCTATTACAGGTCGTTATAACTTTTGGAGTTATTTTTCTAATTCCTATGTATTTTATTGATTATAGTTTGGGCAGTGTAATCAAATTACAATCCTCTTTTTATTTAGTATTATTCTATGTTGTTTTTTTCCCTGGTCTAATCTCATTTCTGTTTTGGATAAAAGGTGTTAAACTTATTGGTGCAAATAGATCTGGAGTATTTCTTCATTTGATGCCAATTCTAGGTGCAATAATGGCCATGATAATTTTTAATGAAAAAATTTTATTTTATCATTTCTTAGGTGCAATTTTCATAATTGCTGGTATTACAATTTCGAATAAAAGAACTCAAAATGCTTAAAGTAGCCATTTTAGACGATTACCAAAACGTTGCTCAAGAATTCATAGATTTGAAAAATCTTTCATCAAAGTTTGATATTGAGATTTTCAGTGAACCTTTTGAAAACGAGGATGACGTCATAGAAAAACTAAAAGAATTTGAAGCTCTGCTTATTATGAGAGAAAGAACATCAATTAGTTCAAATATTATTAAAAGTTTGAAAAAACTAAAATACATTTCTACAAGCGGAATGAGAAATAAAGCCATAGATCTTGAAGCAACAAAAAAAGCTAAAATTGTTGTTACTGGAACAGAAATTAACTCAAATCCTACTTGTGAATTAACATGGGCGTTAATTTTAGGGCTAGCTAGAAATATTAAGGTGGAAGTTGATAATATGTACCAAGGCTATTGGCAGACAACAGTAGGAGTTGAATTAAAAGGAAAAATTCTGGGTCTTATTGGTTTAGGAAAAGTTGGATCCCAGGTTGCTAAAATTGCAAACGCTTTTGGCATGCAAGTTATGGCATGGAGCGAAAATCTCCGTCTAGATAAGTGTAAAGAACTTGATGTTTTACCATCTAATAAAGAGGATCTTATTCAAAACTCTGACTATATTTCAATTCATGTTCAGGGAGGCGAAAGATATAAGGATTGTATAAAGCTTGCTGAATTTGATAAAATGAAAAAAACTGCTTTTCTAATTAATACTTCAAGAGGTCCGATTGTAAACGAAGATGATTTAATTATAGCTCTTTCAACTAATCTAATTGCTGGAGCTGGTATCGATGTTTATGATAAAGAACCTCTGCCTAGTAGTCATAAATTGAGATTTGTGCCTAACGCACTTTTGCTTCCACACGTAGGTTACGTCACAGCTGAAAATTATTCTATTTTCTATACTCAAATGATTGAGAATTTAGAAGCTTGTGTTGCTGGTAAGCCTATTCGAGAAATAAAGTAAAGTGGAATTACCAGTTGTAAATCATCCTGATTATGAGGCAAAAATTGGCGATGATAATAAATTTCCAATTAAAAAATTTGGTGAATTAGCAAATTTTCTTAAAAAAGAAAATGTAGTTAAGAAGTTTTATAAACCTGAGCCATGCTCAATTGATACATTAAAAGAAGTTCACTCAGAGGAGTATATTTTAAAAATTAAAAATAAAACATTAGAGCAATCATTGGTTAAAAAAATAGGGTTTCCTTTAGTTGATAGTGTGGTCAGAAGATCTTTAGTTGCAACAGGCGGAACCGTATTGGCCTCTAAATTAGCAATAAATTATGGAGTAGCTTGTAACACAGCTGGTGGAAGTCATCACGCTATTTATGACGAGGGAGCTGGTTTTTGTGTTTTTAATGATGTGGCTGTTGCTGCAAAATATCTCTTGAATAGAGGGTTAGCTAACAAAATCCTTATAGTTGATTTAGATGTTCACCAAGGTAACGGAAATTCAGAAATATTTAAAAATGAAGATAACGTTTTTACATTTAGTATGCACACAAAAGTGAATTATCCACCAATTAAATCAAAAAGTGATCTGGATATTGAACTTGAACAAAACATGGAAGATGATGAGTATTTAAATATTTTAAAAAAAAATTTAATTTTTCTAAACGATTTTAATTTTGATTTCGTGTTTTACATTGCAGGTGTTGACATTCACTTAGATGATAGATTAGGAAAGTTGTGTATTACTGACAAAGGAATTAATAAAAGAGACGAAATGGTTATTGGAAACTTTTTTAAAAGAAAAGTTCCTATTTGTGGAGTTTTAGGTGGTGGTTATAACAAAGACTTTAAAAAACTTATTGAATTACACTCAAGTTTACATAAAAATTGTAAAAAAATTCTTAATGAAAAAAATTAATCCAAATTTGTCAAACACGCAGAACAAAATTTTATTTGAGGAGGCCACAGAACCACCAGGCTCAAGTGAATTAAATCATGAAAAAAGAGAGGGTGCCTATCATTGTGCTAATTGTGGAGTAAAGTTGTTTGACTCAAATACTAAATATGAAAGTGGATCTGGCTGGCCTTCATTCTATGAATCTTTGCCTGATGCATTTGAAACCACAACCGATTATCACATTGGTTATGCTAGAACCGAATATCATTGCAAGAATTGTGGAGGTCATCATGGTCATATATTTGACGACGGCCCACAACCCACGGGCAAAAGATACTGTAATAACGGTGTTTGCTTGGTTTTTAAACCAAAAAAATAATACAAACTTAAAATTATCTTGTTAAATTTTCTTGTCCAATATAGGTTTTTATATAAATACAAGTTATGAAAAAAATACTTTTGGTCTCATTTCTCGTTTTATTTACAAGTAATTTGAGCGCAGATGTATCCAATAATATTTCACAATATATATCTAATTTAATCCCTGGTGAGGGTGATACAGAGGTTAGTATTGATTTAAGAGAAAATAATAAACCCGATTATAGTATTCTTACAGTAAGAGAGATTGAAAAAACTGAAAATGGAAATTTTTTTTCTCAGTTATCTTTATTTAATACAGAAAAAGATAATGATGAAAGAATTGTAGCAAATATTGGCTTAGGTAAAAGATCATTAAGCCAAGACAATTCGCTAATGACTGGTTTCAATGTTTTTCTCGATTATGACGATGCTGGAAACTTAAGATCTAGTTTTGGTTTAGAAGCAAGAAGTGCAGTTTTAGAATTTATGTACAATTATTATTTTGGACTAGATGATGCGTCAGATGAAAAAGTTTTAGATGGATACGAATTAGGTTTGGCATCACAAATTCCTTATCTACATTGGGCAGATCTATTTATTAATACTTATGAATGGGAAGGTGTTTCTAGAGACGATGTAAAAGGCACAAAAATTGGATCAGAATTATTATTAAGTCCAACATTAAATCTAGAAATTGCGTATGATGATAAAGACAAAAAGGGATTAGAAGATGAGTGGTATGCAAAAATAATGTTTGTTCATCCTCCAAGAAATAAAAATTCTTTACAAGATGGTTTCATAAGTGCAAATACATGGAGAGATCAAAAAGATATGTCTGGTCAATTGTTAACTAAAGTAAAACGTAATAATAAAATTTTTGTAGAATTTAACGGTAAATCAACAATATCGAGAGCTGATTAATGAAAACGACTTTTAGAATATTAATATTTGTAAAAATCATAATGTTCTTTTCATTTTCAACTTTGCATGCTGCAAGCACAACTGGCCTTGCAAGTGTATACAAAGTAACAATGAAAAAAGTAGAATTATGTACAGCGAGTACAAGTGTTTCAAGTTGTGTTGGTGCAGTCGTAATAGGAAATACCGAAAAAGTTGTGGATATTGCATCCGTAAATGCAGGTGCTGCAGCTGCTTCATATGGAGATCCAGCACTTTTACCTTTAGGAGAAACTTATACTCATATGAGAGTTACTATAGATAGAAAATTTACCATTCAAGCTGATTTAGAAGTTTCAGGTGTTACAGATAATTGCACGACGACTGCAGCACTCTCTGGCTCTGCTTATCCTGCAGGAGCTTTAAGTGATAATGAAAAATATGACACAACACCAATTCTTGCTGACGGGGGCACTGCTGCAGAAGCAGAATTATATTTAAAAAATGATCAAATGAAAGTTTGTGGAAATGCTGCTTGTACTGGAGTGGGTGATGCAAATACAATCACTTATGCTCAAGGTAGTGGATCGTCTACTTACCAAACTCAGCATGCAGATGGGAGCACCTCGGACGATCATGTAATGGTCTATACTCTTACATCGCCTTACACTGTGTCTTTAACCCCTCCAATTATAGATATTAGTTTTGGTACTTCAGCAGCAATCAAAGCAACAGATGTTGGTTCCAATTTTTGTATGTTTGACCCACAAGAACCAGTAGTTACAATAACTATTCAATAAAACTTCATAATCTTCATAATTTAATTTAGACTATATTTATGAATAGAAAAGTTGATCATAAAATTATTCTAGCAAAAAAAAAGCTAAGAAAATTATCTAAAAATTATAAGCAAAATTTTAAAAATATTGAAAATTATATAAAAAAAGAGATTTATGAAATAAAGAGGTTAAAGAACTTATCTAATAATATTATTCCTGAAATAAAGTATAAAGAACTTTTATCACCCAATTTACGAATAATTGATCAAATAAAAAAAAGAGGATGTATTATTATTAGAGATGTATTTGATCAAAAAAAAATAGGTAAACTTAACAATGATCTAGAAAAATATATTGAACATAATGGATATTACAATGATCAAAAAAAGAAAGAGGGTCTAGATAATTACTTTAGTGATTTAAAATCTGGTAAGCCTCAAATTTATGGATTGTATTGGTCAAAAGCTCAAATTAAAATCAGGCACTCCCACAAAATGGCCAAAATTAAAAAATTTTTAAATAATCTATGGGTTTTTAAAAATGAGGAATATGAGGTATTTGATCCAAATCGAGAACTTTCATACGCTGACAGGATCCGAAGAAGAGAGCCAGGCGACAATAGTTTAGGTTTGTCACCACATTGCGATGCAGGGTCAGTTGAAAGATGGATCGATCCTTCATATCAAAAAATTTATAGTGATATATTTTCAGATAGATTTAAAAATTTTAATCCATTCGATGCAAAATATAGAGATAGGACAATAGAATTTGAGTCTCCAGCAGTTGCTCATGTTTTTAGAACCTTTCAAGGATGGACAGCCTTAACTGAACAGGGCCCTAAAGATGGAACATTACAATTAATTCCTATTTCAAAAGCTATGGCTTATGTTTTAACTAGAGCATTATTAGAAGATGTTCCAGATAATGAGTTATGCGGATCGAAAGTTGGAAAAGCACTATCAGTAAATGAAACTTATCATAGCTTGCTCTTAGAAGGTTTAATTCCAATTCCCAAAATGTATCCAGGAGATACTATTTGGTGGCATCCCGATGTTATCCATGCAGTAGAAGACAAGCATTTAGGAAAAAATTTTTCTAATGTTATTTATGTTGGCGCAACCCCATATTGTAAAAAAAATTTAGATTATATTAACAAGCAATCAAAAAAGTTTTTAGAGGGAAAAAGTCCACCAGATTTTGCACCAGAAGACTTTGAGGTTAATTATAAAGGAAGGGTGACAGAAAAAGATCTAAGCGCTCTTGCAAAAAAACAATTAGGTTTAGTTGATTGGAATTAACTTACTTTAAAGATGCTTCTAGTTGACCAGTTTTTTCAAGTTCTCTAAGTTCTTGATAGCCACCGACATGATCATCATTAAAAAAAATTTGAGGTATTGTTCTCCTTCCATTAGCTTTTTTAATCATTTCATCCCTAAGTTCTGGTCCAGTAGAGACATCAATAACTTTGTACTCAAGATTATTTCTATTTAGTAATCTTTTTGCTGCATCACAAAAAGAACACATTGGGCCTGAATACATGGTAATATTTTTCATACTAAAGATATAATTATATTTTTATAATTTACCAGTTAAGAATTTCATTTTTTTTAATTTTTACTCTTATTTGTTTTCTTGAATATTCAAATTTTTTTCTATGTTTAATACTTTGTGAATTTACTCTTTTTCTCCATAACCTAAAAGATGAAGGTTTAAGACTTCTTCTCATTATCTTAATTACATCAGATTCAGTTTTGCCTGTTTTTTTTTCTATCTCCTCAAATGTTATTCTGTCAGCCCAAGCTGCCCAGATAACCCAGTCTGGACTTCCTGGTTTTGGCTCAGGATTTTTGACTTTGGTTGTGGGCCTGTGACTTTTTTTCATAGATTTTTCAGCAAAACTTTAAATAAATTTTAATGCAAATTTTAATGCCTATGATAATATCACTTTTAGATAGTCCTATCTAGCCATCTTTAGCTCCCGGTTTTTTAGGACTATCCTAAAATGCTCCCATTAAACTATTTCCTTTTTCTACAAATTATTCTCTTTATGTTTATTACTCCTGGAACACCAAGGATTGTAATCATTTCATATTCAATGAATTATGGAGTAAAGAAATGTGTATGGACAGCATTAGGAGATGTTACTGCAAATATTATTCAAGCAACTCTTGTTATATTTGTTATTGGCTCATTTATTTCTGATAACCCTAAGTTGCTTAATACAATTAAGTGGATAGGAATAATTTATATTCTATATCTTGCTTATGATATTTATAAATCTCGACCAAAAAGTATAAACTCTGATAAAAAATCAGAAAAAACTTTTTTATCTTTTTATAAAGATGGTTTTTTAGTTGCTGGAACAAGCCCTAAAGCTTGGATGTTTTTTCCTTTTATTTTTCCACAATTTATTGATTTCAACTCTAATTATGTTGCTCAATTTATTATTTTAATAACTACATATGTAATTTTAGATTTTTTATCTTTAATCGGTTACGCAATTCTAGCAAATAAAATGATAACTTGGGTTAAAGCTAATGCAAAGATTATAAACACAATTTCTGCGTGCGTTTTAATTGTAATTGCAGCAATAATTGCATTTATGCAACAATATTAGTCTTTAATGCGATACTACTGTTACTTGCAAAAAAATTAATTTCTTAGTTTAATAAGGTTTAAATTAATTAATTAATAATAAAGAGGAGATAAATGAAAATTAAAAACATTATAATTACATTTGTTTCTGCAATAGCAATTTTATTCTCAACTTCAGTTGTTTCCTTAGCAAAAGTTGTTGGAGATAAAATTATTTTAGGTGCTGCAATTTCTTTAACTGGAAAATATTCATCTAATGGAGTTCATACTCAAAATGGTTACAATATGGCCGTTGACAGAATTAACGACATGGGTGGTATTAAAGTTGGAGGAAAAACTTATAAGTTTGATATTATCTATTATGATGATGAGTCAAATCCTAAAAGAGCAGCGCAACTTGCAGAAAGATTAATTTCACAAGATGGTGTTGAGTTTATGCTTGGACCTTATAGTTCAGGTTTAACGAAAGCAATTGCACCTGTTACAGAGAAGTACGGTGTTCCAATGGTTGAGGCTAATGGTGCATCAAGATCTTTGTTTACAAAAGGTTATAAATATTTATTCGCAGTGCTTGCGCCAGCGAACTTATATTTAGATGTTGCGATTGAAACAGCTGTGGAGTTAAACGGTGGAAAAGGTGTAAGAATAGCACAAGCTTTTGAGCAAGATGCATTCTCACAAGACGTTAGATTAGGTATTTTAGATGCTGCAGAGAGAACTGGATCTAAAATTATAATCGATGATAAACTTCCAAAAGAGCTAAACGACATGGCTGCAACTTTAGCAAAAGTTAAAGCTGTTAAACCAGATGTTTTGGTTGTATCTGGACACACAAAAGGTGCATTAACAGCTATTAGACAAATTGCTGAAATGAAAGTTGACGTTCCAATGTTAGCAATGACACACTGTGATGCTGCTAAATTATCTAAGCAACATGGTAAGAACTCACAGTACGCTTTATGTGCATCTCAATGGCATAAAACATTAACTTATAAAGATGATTTCTTCAAAGATGGCATGACATACGCTGCAGACTTTGAAAAATTATTTGGTTATGATCCGCCATATCAATCAGCAGAGTCTTCAGCTGCTTTGTTAGTTTTTAAAGATGCATTTGAAAGAGCAAATTCTTTTGATCAAAAGAAAGTAAGAGATGCTCTTGCTGATACTAATATGCAAACATTCTATGGAAATATCAAATTTGCAGAAGGTGGTCAAAATGTTGACAAACCAATGGTATTGTTCCAAGTTATGTGTGATGATGCAGGAAAATGTGAAAATAAAGTTGTAGCTCCATTAAAATGGGCTTCAGCAGAATTAATTCACCCAATTCCTAAGTGGTCTGAAAGATAATTAAAAATAATGTTAGCCCCCTAGTAATAGGGGGCTTTTTTTTATATAGCATTTAGAAATTATGGATTTTTTAATTTTCCAAGTTCCGATGTTAACTTTACAAGCTGTGCTAGATGGTTTGTTACTTGGAGTTTTATTTGCTTTAATCGCCTACGGAATGGCTCTCCAGTGGGGAGTTATGAATATTATTAACATTGCTCAAGGTGATCTAGTTATATTGGGAGGATACATTGCATACTTTATGTATTTGTATGGAATTCATCCTGCGTGGGGAGTAATAGTTTCGCCAATAATAATGTATTTTGTTGGAGTTATTATTTACAAATTAGTTATTAACAAAGTTGTTGATAGAGACTTATTCATTTCGATTTTAGCGACGTTTGGAATAAGCATTTTATTTATGCAATTAATGAATTTTGCATTTGGTGCAGATGTAGTTCTTGCAAACTCTGGATATGGAACAACAATGTTGTTTGATAATTCAGTTACATTGCCAAATTCAAAGATTTTTTCAGCATTTATAAGTATTGTTTTTGCTATCGGACTTGTGATTTATATGAAAAAATCAAAGCTTGGGAGGGCTATTAGAGCTACAGCTCAAAATGCTAGAGCCGCAAAAATATTAGGCGTAGATACTGAAAAAGTTTATGCAGCAACTTTTGGAATAAATGCTGCTCTTTGTGGAGTAGCTGGAGCACTTATTTCTATTACATTTACTATACACCCTTATATGGGTTTACCTTACACAATTAGATCTTTTATGATTGTAATTGTTGCTGGACTTGGAAATTTACCTGGTGTTGCAATGTCAGGTATGGGACTGGGTGTATTTGAGGAGTTTGCAGATTATATTTTAGGAACAGAATTTAGAATTGGTTCAGTATTTTTACTATTAGTTTTAATACTTGTTTATAGAAGATTTAAACTTTCAAGAAAAAGAGAATATCTAAAATAATGAACAAAAATATTATTTTATATGGTGCTATTTTAATATTTGGTATTGCCGCACCTTTTATTTTTCCAGCATTTAAAGTTCAATTATCAATCCTTTGTATATTAATAATTCTAGCTATCACTTGGAACGTCCAAGGCGGTGAAATGGGTTACAATACTTTTGGAAATATTTTGTTTTATGGACTGGGAATGTATTTATGTGCTTCAGTTCAAGTAGGAATGTTTTTTCCTTTAGGAGAGTGGACTGAGGGTGGTGGAGAAAAAACTTTTGTTCATACTCCTGCTCAATTTTTTCAAGGGTTTGCAGTTGGTTTGGCAGTTGCAGCAGTAGTCCCAGCAATTATAGCTGGTTTAATTGGTTATTCAATTTTAGGTTTAAGAGGACATTATTTTGCAATCTGCACATTAGGTTTAGGAGTTGCGGCTGGAGAAATTTCTGGTGGAATAGAAATCATTGGGGCAGGACAAGGTTTTACAACACCACCATTTCCTAATGTCGATAGGTTAGAAGCAAGAGGTGAGTTTTTCTACTTTTGTAGTTTTATAGTTTTGGTATTCACCTTTCTTGCAGTTAAAGCAATTTATTCAACAAGATTTAAACTTGTTCTTAATGCAATTAGAGATAACGAAGATAAGGCTGAAGCAATGGGTATTCAAACAATGAAATATAAAATTATTGGTTGGATGATCTCTGCATTTTTCTGTGGTCTTGCTGGAGGTATTATGGGTGGATTAGTTGGATATATAGACTCAACTGATGTTGCATTTGATGGAAGAGAAATGGGAGTATTCATGGTCTTGATGGCTATTCTTGGAGGAAAAGGAACCTTGTGGGGCCCAGTAATTGGTGCAACTTTATTTCATATATTTAAGGAAGGTTTTTGGACTTTCTTCTTAGGTTGGCAGTATGTTGCTCTTGGAGTTTTGATTGTTGTAATTGTTATCTATTTCCCAGAAGGCATTATGGGTTGGTTAAGAGAAAAGTATCCAGAGAGATTTGGTGAAGTTGTGGATGAAGCAGATCGGAAAGCACAGGTTACGCTTAAATGAGTATTCTAGAGGTAAATAATGTCAGTAAGGCATTTGGTGGGGTTAAAGCTAATGTTGATATATCCATGTCAGTTGAAAAAGGAAAAATCGTAGGTTTGATCGGTCCAAATGGATCTGGAAAAACAACATTGTTTAATTCTATAGTTGGAACATATCCTATAGACCAAGGGTCAATTAAATTTAATGGTAAAGAAGTATCTGAATTACCAGTTCCAGTAATAGCTAAACTTGGTTTGCTTAGAACTTTTCAACAAACAAGAATTTATGGAAAATTGAATTGCGTAGATAATATGCTTATAAGCCACAAAGCGAGCGATGAAAGTTTAGTTTCTATATTTTCCCAGATACCACAAAATCTTACAGAAAAAGCTGAAAATTTATTAAATTTTGTTGGATTATATCAAAAAAGAAAACTAAGAGCGGGAGATTTATCATTTGGTCAGCAGAAGTTATTAGAATTAGCAATGGCATTAATGAATGAGCCTGAGATGTTATTACTGGACGAACCGACTGCAGGCATCAACCCTACATTAATAAATGGAATTATTGATAGATTGATAAAAGTAAATCAAGATTTTGGAATTACTCTACTTGTTATTGAACATAATATGAGAGTAATAATGCAATTAGCTGAAAGCATCTTTTGTCTTGCGCATGGAAAAATGCTTGCAAATGGAACACCTGACGAAATTAAAAATGATAAGCGTGTTATTGACGCTTATTTAGGAGCTCAATAATGGCAAATCAATATGAAGTTCTTGGTAAAGCTCCTGGAGCAGAGGATTTAAAAAAACTATCTTCTGAAAATGTTCACTTAACTATCAAGGGTTTATCAGCTGGTTATGGTAAGATGGAAATTTTACACAATTTTGATTTGTTTGTAAGTAAAGCACAATCTCTCTGTTTGATTGGTCCAAATGGCGCAGGAAAATCAACTATACTTCATTCAATATATGGTTTTACAAATATTTTTTCTGGAAAAATAGAAATTGATGGAAAAGAAATAACCAACCTTAGTCCCGCAGAAAAACTTAAATCTGAGGGGATAGCATATATTCTACAAGATAATTCCGTTTTTCCAGATATGACTGTAGAAGAAAATCTTCTAATGGGTGGATATATTAAAGATAAAACAGAGGAATCTTTTGAAGAAGCAGAAAGAGTTCTTCAAAAATATGAAAGATTAAGAAACAGAAGAAATCAACCTGCAAAAGTATTATCAGGTGGAGAAAGACGACTTTTAGAGATTTCTCGAGCCCTAGTAATGAAACCTTCTATTTTACTTGTTGATGAACCATCAATTGGGCTTGAGCCTAGATACATTCAAATGGTTTTTGAGATTTTAGATGATCTTCAAAAAAATGAGAAAAAAACAATTATATTGGTTGAGCAAAATGCCAAAAAAGGTTTAGAGTTTGCTGATATTGGTTATGTTTTAGTATCAGGAGAAACAGCTATTGCAGGTAAAGGAGATGATCTTTTAAATAATCCAGATGTTGGCCGTCTATTTTTAGGCGGTTAATGATAAACCTAAAATATTTTATCAAAGGAATAGTCTGCTCAAAAAAATTTGATAGTCCAGCAATTGCATTAGGGGCTAGCTTCATTGCTATTGGTGCCTTATTAAAAAATTTAGGGTTTAATATACAAGAAAGTATTTTTTCAACATTTTTAACTTACGCTCTTCCAGGATCATTAGTGATGGCAGAATCAATGCTAATTGGCGCTTCACTTGTAAATATTTTTTTAGCAGTATGGTTGGTAAATTCTAGACTATTTCCAATGACAGTTTCAATAATGCCATTACTTAAACATGATAGCCAACCAAGATGGAAATATTATATATCTTGTCACTTTGTAGCTGTTTCGTCGTGGTTGATTTTAAAAAATAATTATGAGGAAATTGATAGGAAATATAGAATAGATTTTTGGATTGGTATAGGAACAGCTACTTGGCTGATTGCTATTTTTTCAACAGTATTAGGATTTTATGCTGCCGACTATTTAAGTAAAGATATGATAATTGGACTTGCTATCGTAAATCCAATTTATTTTATGTGTGCAATGATAGGAGTTATGAAAACTATACAACTTTCCTCTGCAATTATCTTAGGTGCAATTTTGGGTCCAATTTTTTATTTTTTTTCACCAGAATGGAGTGTTTTACTTGGTGGGTTGGTAGCTGGTTCAATTGCTTACTTTATAGGAGAGGTTTATGACAGCTAATATTGTTTTAGTAATTTTAGTAACTTCTCTTGCAACTTATATTTCAAGATTTCTTGGTGCTTTAACTTCAGAAAAGATAGGAGAGACATCTAAAATTTATAAATGGTTTAATTGTGTAGCATATTCAACTCTTGCAGCTTTAATCTCAAGAATGTTAATTTTCCCATCTGGAGATCTTTCAGATGTACATTATATTTTAAGGATAATTGTCATTTTATTATCAATATTAATTTTTTATGTCACTAAAAGAAATTTAGTTTATCCGACCATATTATCTGCTATAATTTTGGCTACATTAAATAGTTTTGCTGTATGAAAAAACTTTTTTTTATTATATTTTTTCTAATACTTTCTAGTAATGCAAATGCTGGATGTGATGATCCAATAGCTGATGGAGTAGACTATTCTAAATGTAAATTTTCAGATGGTCAGGATTTACAAGGAACCTTTCTTCCTAACTCTAATCTCTCATTTGCAAGTTTTATCCAAGTAAATTTTGATAAAAGTATAATGATGAATTCAGATTTAACATTTGGAACTTTTTCAGAGTCATCTTTTATAAGAGCTAATTTATATGAGTCAAATTTAGGTGGTGGAAATTTTGAGCAATCAAATTTTACAAGTGCAAACTTAACAAGAGTTGATTTTACAGGTTCTACCCTCATAGATGCAAATTTTCAGAATTCCAATCTAATGGAGGCAAACTTTACGTCATCAAATATTTTAAATGCAAATTTCGATGGTGCGAATTTAATTGGAGCAACTTGGACAATGGGAGAAATTTGTGGACCAGAGTCTATAGGTATTTGTAATAAATAAATTTGTGAAGAATCTTCTTAAATTAGATGGATTTGAAATTTCCTTTCATGAAAAATCTAAGAGAATAATAAATATAAAAATTGAGGATCAAATTATTGATCGATTAGTGTTTCCATTTAAAAAATTTAATATTACAGCATTAGAATATAAACCATTTACAAGGTTCACTATTGCAAAAAGTTTAGATGAAACTGCATCTAATAAATTAAGTAATTTTTTAAACGAAATTATTAAAGATAGAGACACTGGTTGTTTTATAATTGGTCCAAAAAATAAGTCTTCTAAAATAGATCAAACATTTTTAGTTAAACTATCAACTGCAATAACTCACTTAATTGGAAATCCAAATCACGACTCAATGGCTGGAAAATACTATGCAAGATTTCACGTTAAACATGAAGATAATAGTGACTCATATCTTCGTAAGGCATATATAAATATGGATTTACATACTGATGGAACATATGTACGAGAAATAACTGATTGGATTTTAATGTCAAAGCTTGAGGAGGAGAATGTGATTGGTGGAGAGACCGCCTTACTACATCTTGATGATTGGGAACATTTGTCTGATCTCTCAGATGATAAAATTGGACAGCAAAAATTTATTTGGGGATCTCCAAAAAGTAAAAATATTAATTATAAAGTTGAACACCCTGTATTTTCTAAAGATAGTGATGGAAAACCCATTATTTCTTACATCGATCAATTTCCTGAACCAAAAAATATGGATCAAGGATTGTTTTTACAAAGACTATCTGATGCTCTTGAGGGTAGTAAAAATAAGATAATAACATCTTTACCAGTTGGAAGTGCTGTTGTAGCGAATAATTATTTTTGGCTTCATGGTCGAAAACCTTTTAAAGAAAATAAAAATTTATCAAGAGAATTACTAAGAATAAGAGGTTCCTTTTTTAACAATTAAGTGTAGAAAATACACTTATGAAACTTGGATTTATAGGAACCGGTAAAATTACATCAGCAGTGGTGACGGGTATATGCAAGTCTAAAATTAAATATACCAAAATTATATTATCTGAAAGAAATAAAAAAATTTCCAAACAACTTAAAAAAAGTTTTAAAAAAATTTATGTTGTAAAAAACAATCAAGATATTGTTAATGATTGTAACTGGATTTTTCTAGCTGTAACACCTACTGTTGCAAATCAAATTATACATAAGCTTAAATTTAAAAAAAGTCAGGTAATTGTTAGTTTCATATCAACAATGAACCTTCAAAACATTAAGAAGGCAGTCAAAGTAAAAGCAAATATTTCGAGAGTAATTCCTTTACCACCTATTTCTTTTAAAAAAGGGCCAATTCCTATTTTTCCACCAAACAGGAAAGTTAAAAACTTTTTTAAACATCTTGGAACAGTTGTTGAAATTAAAAATGAAAAATTATCTAAAAATTTTTGGTCAACATCTGGAATGATGGCACCTTTTTACGAATTATTAAGAACAATGTCTGAATGGTTAAATGAAAAGGGAATTCAAAAAGACCAAGCTCAGAGATATATAACATCTCTTTTTTTAGCACTTTCAGAAGATGCTGTAGTTAATTCGAATAGAGATTTAAAAATACTTGTTAAGGACTCTCAAACACCAAAAGGATTGAATGAGCAAGGTGTAAGTGAATTAAAAAAAGCAGGTTTCTATAAAGCTACTAATAAAACCTTAAATAGTATTCTCAAAAGATTAAATAAAGTATAATTTTACATGCAGCAATCATCAAACATTCTGCAAATTGACAACTTATCAAAATATTTTGGTGGTTTGGCAGCTGTATCAAATTGCTCATTAAAAATAAAAGAGGGTTCAATTACAGGAATAATTGGTCCAAATGGATCAGGCAAAACTACTTTATTTAATCTTATAGCAGGCAATCTCAAATCATCTGATGGAAAAGTATTATTTAACAAAGAAGATATAACAAATGTTCCATCTCATGAACTTTTCTCAAAAGGTTTACTAAGAACTTTTCAAATAGCTCACGAATTTTCGAATATGACTGTTCTTGAAAACTTAATGATGGTACCAGGTAACCAAACAGGGGAAATTTTAATAAATGCTCTTTTAAAACCAAATTTAATTAAAAAAGAAGAAGATATAATTAGAGCAAAAGCATACGAAGTAACTGAATTTTTAAATCTTAAACATCTTGCCAATGAACGTGCTGGTAATTTATCCGGAGGGCAAAAAAAGTTGCTAGAACTTGGAAGAACAATGATGGTCGATGCAAAACTTGTATTATTGGATGAGGTAGGGGCAGGGGTTAATAGAACATTATTAAAAGAATTAGGAACAGCAATCTTAAGACTTAACAAAGAAAAAAACTATACTTTTTGTATGATTGAACATGATATGGATTTTATAAGCAGAATGTGCGATCCAGTTATTGTAATGTCAGAAGGCTCTGTTCTTTTTGAGGGAACTTCAGATGAAGTTAAGAAAAACGAAAAAGTTATAGATAGTTATTTAGGTAGAAAGAAGTAAATGGCATTTTTTGAGGGAAATAAAATGACAGGAGGATACGGCGATGGTCCTGATATTATTAGCTCATGCACTATCAATGTTAATAGAGGAGAGATAGTTGCTATTCTTGGACCAAATGGAGCTGGAAAATCTACAGCAATGAAGGCAATGCTTGGATTATTAAATCTAAAATCAGGTAATATTTCAATTGACGGAGAAGATATTTCTAAACTATCTCCTCAGGAAAGAGTAAAAAAGGGAATATCATTTGTACCACAAACTAGAAATGTTTTTGCAGAGCTGACTGTAAAAGAAAATTTAGAAGTTGGTGCTTTTTTAAGAACAGATAATGTAAATAATGTTATCGAGGAAATATATGATCTATTTCCAATTTTAAGAGAAAAAAAAGATCAAGTTGTAGGACAATTATCAGGGGGGCAAAGACAACAAGTAGCTTTGGGACGTGCTCTAATGATCAAACCATCTGTTCTTATGTTAGATGAGCCTACAGCAGGTGTTTCCCCAATAGTTATGGATGAATTATTTGAACACATTATTAGAGTTAAAAATACAAAAGTAGCAATCATCATGGTCGAGCAAAATGCAAAACAGGCTTTAAGCATTTCTGATCGAGGATATGTGCTTGTAACTGGTGAAAATAAGTTTGAGGGGTCTGGTAAGGAATTATTAAATGATCCAGAAGTTAGGAGATCTTTCTTAGGAGCTTAGTATGGATTTAATTAATGCAGTAATAGTTTTATTGAATTATACAATTATTCCAGCCTTGACTTATGGTTCTCAGTTAGCTCTTGGAGCAATTTTTGTAACTTTAATATATGGTATTTTAAGATTTGCTAACTTTGCGACTGGAGACATGATGTCATTTGGCACGATGTTTGCAGTACTTTTGACTTATTACTTTCAATCAATCGGAATTAGCTTTGGTTTTCTCCCCACTGCTTTGCTCACTATTCCTTTTGCAATTTTTATGATGATTTTATACATGCTTTTAATTGATCAAACAGTTTTTAAATATTACAGAATTAAAAAAAGTCCACCAGTACAGCTTGCTATGGTTAGTGTTGGGGTAATGTTTGTGACCCAAGCAGTCATAAGGATTATAATTGGACCAACTGATCGACGGTTTTTAGACGGTGAAAAATTCATTTTAAAAGCAACTGAATTTAAAGAAATGACAGGTCTTACTGAAGGTTTGACAATTAAATCTACACAAATGATAACAATTGTAGTTACTATTATTGTTGTTGCTATTATGTTTTGGTTTTTAAATAAAACTAAGACTGGAACTAGTATGAGGGCCTATTCAGATAATGAAGATTTAGCACTTCTTTCTGGAATAGATCCAAAAAAAGTAGTTTTAATTACTTGGATCATTGCTGGAATATTAGCAACAATTGGCGGGATTCTTTATGGTTTAGATAAAAGTTATAGACCGTTTGTGTATTTTAATAACATGCTACCGATTTTTGCTGCCGCAATAGTAGGTGGAATTGGAAATCCATATGGAGCGTTCTTTGGAGGTTATGTTATAGCATTTGCTGAAATATTTTTGACTTATGCATATAAAAGATTTTTAGTTTATATTTTGCCAGAGTCATTAGAACCAAATTCATTGATGCAATTATTATCAACTGATTACAAATTTGCTATTTCATTTTCGATACTAGTAATTGTTTTAATATTTAGGCCGTCAGGCATATTTGAAGGAAAACGTATATGAGGAATTATTTAAATATAATTGTAGCATATTCGATAATGATGCTTTTAATAATTTTAGTTGGTATCTTTCAATCTTGGTCTATTGCACTAACAATTTTTAATTATTGTATGATTTCTGCAGTAATGACCTTAGGAGCAAATATTCAATGGGGTTATGCTGGTTTAATAAATTTTGGAATTATGGGTTATACGGCATTAGGAGGTTTAGCAGTAGTATTAGTATCAGTAGCACCTGTTCCAGAAGCCTGGAGTGTGGGCGGAGTAAATATGATGACTTGCCTAGGAATAATTATAATAATGATTTTTTCTACAAGATATATTTTAAAAAATATTCAAAAATCTAAAAAAAGAAATTATTTAATAGCTGGAATAATTATAGTTGGATTAATTCTAATAAAAATAATTGCTGGACCTGCAATTGAACAAATAGAAGCTGTTGATCCTGCAAAAACAGGGTTTCTTGGAGGACTTGGGTTACCGGTTTTATTCTCATGGATAGTTGGAGGTCTTTTTGCTGCTGGGTTGGCATTTATTGTAGGCAAAGTTGCTTTAGGATTAAGAGCAGATTATTTAGCTATTGCTACATTATTAATAGCTGAAATTGTTGTCTCTATTATTAAACATGAAGATTGGTTGGCAAGAGGTGTAAAAAACGTTATTGGATTAAAAAGACCAGCCCCTTATGAAATTGACCTACAAACTTCTCCATGGTTTATAAATTTAGTAGAAAAATTTCACTCAGCGAAATTAAATCTAGCAAATTCATTGTCGGAGAGACAAGATATTTTAAATCAGTTAGTAATTGATGCATCGTCTGTTTATGTAAAACTTTGTTTTGCAGGGATGTTTTTAGTTGTAGTTATAATTTTGTTAATAATTACTCAAAAAGCTCTTTACTCACCTTGGGGTAGAATGATGAGAGCAATCAGAGATAATGAAGAAGCTGCAAGTGCAATGGGCAAGAATGTTGTTAAACAACATTTGTTTATATTTATTCTGGGATCTGCAATAGTCGGAATTGCCGGAGCTATGATGGTAACAAATGATGGCCTGTTTACCCCAGGTAGTTATAGACCAATGAGATATACATTTGTAATTTGGGTTATGGTAATTGTCGGTGGTACAGGAAACAATTTTGGAGCAATTCTAGGAGGGTTTGTTGTATGGTTTTTATGGGTAGAAGCAGCACCAATTGCTTTATTCTTTATAAATTTATTTACAGCTCATTTACCTGAAACAAATGAAATCAAAGTTCATTTAATTAATAGTGCTCCATACTTTAGATTTTTGCTTGTTGGTATTGGGCTTCTTTTGATAATGAGATTTAGACCTCAAGGAATAATTCCAGAAAAAATTATAAAACAATAATTTATAATGAGTTTTTTTATTTTAGGGTTCTTTACAGGACTGAGTTTAATATTAGCTATTGGTGCTCAAAATATATTTGTAATTGAGCAAGGTTTAAAAAAACAATTCGTTTTTATTGTTTGTGCAATTTGTGCATTTTCAGATTTCCTTCTTATTTTTTTAGGAATATTCCTCTTTCACTATTTTGAAAGTTTTCTTTCACCTCTTGCTGAGCTAATTTTAAATATTCTTTTGCTTTTATTTTTAATACATTTTGTATGGAAAAAAATAAAAAGTATAAATACTAATTTTGAAATAAATCAAAAAAATCAAACAACAAGTCTAGGCTCAATAATAATTAAAACTCTAGGTTTTACTTATTTAAACCCTCATGTTTATTCTGACACTGTATTTTTTTTAGGAAACTTTTCAAAAAGTTTTTTAATTAATCAAAAATTATTTTTTGGGTTTGGTGCAACTTTCTCCTCAATAATATTTTTTTTTACATTAGGATACTTATCTAAGTTTTTATCTAATTACTTAAAAAGCAATAAAGTTTGGAGAATTATAAATATCTTAATAATTTTATTTATGTCGGTTCTTAGTATTTACGTATTAATCAATATTTTAGGATAAAAAAAAACTCCAGCGATTTTCACCGCTGGAGTTAAATAATTAAGTATTATCTTTGTTTTTTGTCTTTAAACTTACCGCCTTTAATTTCTTTTTCTATAAAGGCACCTGCTGCTTCTCCAACATCAGTAAATTCAACACTAGATGCTCCTTCGTAGTTAACTGCTTTACCACTAGCAAGTAAATCTAATGCTTTTTTTAATTCTCCTGGATAAATTTTTTCTCCTGGAGCATTTGCAACAGACATTACATTTGCTTGAACAGTAGCTCTATCAGCTTTTCCACCAGCTTGCATTGCAAGTACAATCAAAGCTGCAGCATCATAAGACTCTGAAGTATAAGGTCCAGATGAATCAATTCCTGCTCCACCAGCTACACCTTTAAAGATTGTTGCACCTTTACCCATTGATCCTGGCAAAGATCCGAATGATTTGTTAAGATCATTTCCAAATCTGTCAGTTAGAGAGTCACCAATCATTCCATCAGATAAAACAAATACGTCAAACGCACCTGAGTCTAATGAACCATCAATGATACTTCCACCAGCTTGGTCTAAGTAACCTAACACAGCTAAAGCATCGCCACCTGCTGCTGCCAATGTTGCAACTTCAGCACCGTAGTCTCCTTTACCTTCTTCATGAGCTGTAACAACTGTTACGTTTATTCCATGAGCTTTAACAGCTGCAACATATACATCTGCTAAACCTTTACCGTAGTCGTTGTTAGTGTGTGTAACTGCAATACTTTTAACTTTTCTATCTTTAGTAATATCTGCTAATACTTGACCACCTCTTGCATCAGATGGAGCAGTTCTAAAGAAATATCCATTATCATTAAGATCAGTTAATCCTGGAGAAGTAGCTGATGGTGAAATCATAACTACACCATTTGGAACAGCAACGTTAGTTGCAATAGCTCCAGTTACACCAGAACAATCTGCACCCATAATTGCTACTACTCCACCAGATATTAAACCTTCTGCAGCAGCTGTTGCAGCAGCTGAGTCAACACAAGTTGAATCTGCTCTCTCAACAGAAATCTTCTTTCCTCCAAGTAATGAGCCTGAATCTGAAGCTTCTTTAAATGCAAGCTCTGCTGATGCAGCCATTGCTGGAGTTAGGGATTCAATAGGACCTGTAAATCCTAAAATAATTCCCATTTTAATGCCATGTCCATCTGAATAAGCTTTAGTTGCAAAGCAAGAAACAAATACAAACATCGCTAATACTAGTTTTTTCATATATTCCCTCTAATTGTTAACAATTTATATAAACAAAATTAAATCCTATTGATTTTAATTTTCAATGAGAAAATTATCTCATTTTTTGAGCAAAAAACACTGAAGTAATGACAATTATTCCTCCAATTACTGTTACTAGAGATGGAATCTCACCAAAAATAAAAAAAGTAAGGATTAAACCAAATACAGGGAATAAAGCGTAGAATGGCAATACCATATCAAGAGGATAAAATTTATAAAGATAGAACATCATTAAATGTCCTAGCAAAGAAATAATTGCTCCAGCGTATAAAACTGTGAACCAACTTCCTAAACTTATATTTTTTATTGTTTGAAATGTATTTCCCTCAAATATTGCAGACAATATTATTAAAATTATAAATCCAGTAAAGCTCATAATAGTATTAGTAAATTTAACATCTAATTCTTTTAAATATCTTGAAAATACTTGGGATAGTCCGTAGAAAAAAGCCATACCGCAAATAAGAAGTGACCCTATTATTTCCTCGACTACTTTTGGGTCGAATGCGAGTATGACAATACCAAAAAAAGATATCATAATTAATATCCATTTTTTATAACTTATTTTTTCATTTAAAAATATTGAGCTTAATATAATTCCAAAAGGAATTGAAAGTTGAGCCCCTATTGTAATTGGCGCAAGTATACTTGATGCATTTATAGATAAATATAAAAACATATTCACCGCAACACCAAAACATAACGAAAACCCAATTAAAGGAATAATATATTTTTTATCTATACTTTGAATTTTAAAAAATGGAATTAAACAAATAAAAACAATAGCCATTCTTAATGAACCAAAAAGAATTGGTGGAATAGTATCGTTCAATCCAAGCTTACCAGTTGGATATGCACTTCCTAACAAAAATACAACAAATAAAATAAGTAGAGTATGTTTTACAGACAAAAATTATCTTATAGAGAAAGGATCTAAAGTTGGTTCATCAGATGTGTAATACCAAGTTGTCTTAACTCTAGTATAATCCTTTATTGAGTCCATTCCCGCTTCCTTTCCATATCCACTATCTTTAATACCACCAAAAGGTGCTGATGGAGAAATCAATCGATAAGTATTTACAAATGTTATACCTGCTCTTATTGCATTAGAAACTCTTAGACCTCTGGAGAAATCACTTGTATAGACCCCAGAAGATAATCCATATTGATTATCGTTCATTTTCTCTATTACCTCTTTTTCCGTATCAAATTTCATAACTGATAAAACTGGTCCAAAAAGCTCGTTTTCTGCAGTTGGAAGATTATGATTATCACATTCAATTATTGTAGGAGGAAAATAGTATCCCTCATTTGAAAATGGATGCCTTTCACCACCACACTTTATTTTTCCACCTTGTTCTGTGGTTTTTTTTATGTTTTTTTCAATAATTTCTAATTGTTTATAATTACTTAATGGTCCCATTTCTGTGTCTGGATCCATAGGAGCACCAATTTTTATTTTTTCAGCTCTTTTTGTGAGTTTGTCAAGGAACTCATCGTAAATTCCTTTTTGTAGATATAACCTTGAACCAGCAATACAACTCTGTCCGCTAGCTCCAAATATTCCTGCAGTAATTCCATTAATAGCATTTTCTTGATGAGCATCATCAAATACTGCAACAGGACTTTTTCCTCCAAGTTCTAAGCTTACTTCTGATAAATTTTCTGCTGAATTTCTAATTATATGTCTTGCAGTTTCGGGTCCTCCTGTAAAAGCAACTTTTTCAACTAAATTATGTGTAGTTAAAGCCTTTCCACATGGGTCTCCAAATCCTGTAATAACATTAACAACTCCTTTAGGAATACCAGTTTCTTCAATAAGTTTTGCAAATTCAAACATAACAGCAGGAGCAAGTTCTGACGATTTTATTACCACAGTGTTTCCCATAGCAAGAGCAGGAGCAAGTTTTGTAGCCGTCAAAAACATTTGAGAATTCCATGGAACAATCGCAGCGATAACACCAATAGGTATTCTTGAAGTTATGGCTTGAATATTTGGTTTATCTATTGGCAGAACTGTGCCTTCGACCTTGTCTGCCATACCTGCATAATAATCATAATACTCAGCAATATAATTTGCTTGTTTATTTGTTTCTCTATAAAGTTTTCCAGTATCTATAGTTTCAATTTTTCCAAGTAATTCTGCGTTATCTCTAAGCTTATTTCCAATAGCTCTTAGAAACTTTGCTCTTTCTCGCGGTAATATTTTAGGCCAATCTCCTTCAAAGGCTTTTTGAGCTGCTTGAACTGCTTTATCTACGTCAGAAGCACTTGCCTCAGGAACAACTGCCCAGGGTTTATTATCTTCCGGATTTAAAGTTTCAAAAGTTTTTTTAGTATCAGAGTCAACCCATTGTCCCCCTATAAACATTTTATATTTTTTTAATTCAGGCATTTTGTATATGATCTTTAATTGCTTTATTTACATCATATGAGCATTCAATACTACATAGATGTTTACCTACAGGTATTATTTTTACTTCAGAGTTTTTAATCTTTTTACTCAGATTATCAGACATTTCTGGAGTTGAGCCTACATCACCTTCTCCAGTCATCACAAGTGTTTTGACATTAATATTTTCAAATTTTTCATTATCTTTATGATTTACAAACAATGAGTAAACTTTAATAAAGTTATCCATATTATTATTGCTAAGTATTGAGAAAATTTTATCTGAAATTAGAGGATTTTTCTCAATAAAATCCTTATTAAACCATCTATTGAGGGCGTCTTTTGTCAGTTTTTTATCTTTCTTTGTCTGTTTAAACCTTTCATTTACTATCTTCTGTTCGTTATCAGATCTATTAAATATTGAGCACAACAATGTTAGGGATTTCAATCTATCACTAAATCTCGATGCAAAGTTTCTTGCAATCAATGAACCTATTGAAAATCCAATAAGGTGAATTTTACTAAATTTTAATTCATCAATAAGATGAATAATTTGATCTGAAAAATCATCAAAACTTATTTTTTCTTTATTTAAAGGTGTTCTACCGTGTCCAAGGATATCATAAATTAAAACTGTA
Organism: uncultured Pelagibacteraceae bacterium; assembly: GCA_902603305.1. Lineage (GTDB taxonomy): Bacteria > Pseudomonadota > Alphaproteobacteria > Pelagibacterales > Pelagibacteraceae > Pelagibacter. Next base: position 31,614 of record CACKUI010000003.1, read on the forward strand.
TTATCAAATTCATTAATTTGTGGATCCCATATATTATGATCAAGACCCACACCATGAATAAATACTATTGGAATTCCTTTTTTTTGATTTAGTTTATAGAATGTACCTTTAGAGTCTATTGCATTGATCATTATTATTTTGGATCAATGCCCATCTCCTTCATATCTTGGTATCTATCGCCTGTTCTTGCATGAGCTCTACCTGTCGAGGCGCCACCAATCGCGATAACAATTTCATCATCAAATGGAGCATCATGAATTGTAAAATCATGTGTAAGATAATATGGTCTTAAACCAGAGTCGGTTTTGTGCATCATTGGAATAGATATTTTTGATCCAGCCGGACCTCTTGTATTCGTAAAACTTAAATAAGAAGTTCCTCCAACAGCATCTCTGAACTTATTTCCAAATCTTAATGTATGAATAAATGCTGATGCATGTTCTATTTCTCCATTCAGTCCGACCACACCTGCTTTCCCATATGCTAATATTTTATCTGGAGAGCCTATTTCTTTTATAAGTTCAGGAACTAATAAATCTCCAAGTTTAGGAGCTAGATCTAAAATAATGGGTTTTAAGTCTTCCACAAAACCTTTTCCATCCCAAGGATTTTTAAAAACTGCAGCAACAGAAACCATTAAAACTGGTTCTTTAGCTTCTTTTCCACCTTCAATAAAAGTCTTATCTACAAATTTAGTAAACTTACGTAATTCTAATTTCATTTTTTAATTCTATGTGTAAAGCTATCTCTTCTAAAACTGTATAACGCTTTTGGATCTACATCAACATCTATAACAACTGGTTTATTTACTTTTAATGCACTTTTTACTGCCTCATTAACTTCTGATAATTTTTTAACTTTAATTCCTTTAGCACCATATAGTTTCGCAACTTCATCAAAAGGAGGACTTTGAATATCAGCTCCTAAATATCTTTCACCATAGAAATCTTTTTGATAAGCCTTTTCTGCCCCCCAACTTTTATTATTCATTACAATTGTAATTGTGTTAATGCCATGTTCTACAGCTGTACTTAATTCAGAAATAGTCATTCCAAATCCACCATCACCCATTAAACTAACAACTGTTTTATTAGGTTTTGCAACCTTTATCCCCAAACCACATGCAAATGAGAAGCCTACTAAACCAAAATCAAGGGGTGTGAAAAGGGAAGGAGGATTGTAATATTCTAAAGCATCTGTTGCTTGAAGGCAAAGTGTTCCAGCATCAAGTGTTATTGCAGTATTTTTTGGTAGTACTTTTCTTAATTCTCTGAATAGACCATTCGGTTGGATTGGAAAATTTTTTGACTTTATATTATCCCTATCTTTAAGAAATTTTGATCTCTCTAATAAAAAGCTATTTGTCCATTCTTTGTAATTGAAAATTTTCTTTTGTTTTCTTAATTCAGCTAAAATTTGATCTGTCACAAGTGCAGCATCGCCGTGAATACCTACATTAACTGTAAAGTATCTTCCTATCATTGTTTTTTCTAACTCAATTTGTACAATTTTTGCGTTTTTATTTATATTGTCATACGAATAGAAAGTGGAATTGAAACCAAGTCTTGTACCAATTGCAATAATTAGTTCTGCCTCTTTGACTAATCTTGATGCAACAATGTTTCCTCTAGGTCCCATTTGTCCAGCATTTAACTTATGACTAAAGGGAATTGCATCTCCATGTCCCGCTGCAGTTACAATTGGAATATTTAAAAATTCAGCAAGCTTTGTTACAGACTTAAATTTAGAATTATATTTTATTCCTCCTCCAGCAACAATTACTGTTTTTTTTGATTTGAGAATAAGTTTTATAGTTCTATCAATTAAATTCTTTTTACATTTTAAGTCACTTTCAGCTTTATAAGATTTTTTATTTTCATTAATCTTAAACTTTGAAGTATCAGAAAGAACATTTCTTGGAAGGTTTATACAAACTGGTCCTCTGCGTGGTGACATTGCAAGGTTAAAAGCATCTTTAAAGGCCGTTGGTATATGACTTGCCTTTTTTACTGTCCATGTTTTTTTTGTTATAGGATCAAAAAGTGATTGTTGATCAAGTCCTTGAAAGGCATCCTCCATCTTATCTTTAGTAGAATATAAACCTGCAATAGATACTACAGGAGAAAATGCTGCTTTTGCTTGCGCTATTCCCGTAACGAGATTAGTTGCTCCTGGACCGTTTTGACCAGCAATTATTACACCTGGTTGATTAGAAGCTCTTGCATATCCATCCGCCATATGTGTTCCAGTTCTTTCATCTCTTACACCTATAAATTTAATTTTTTTTTCATGATATAATGCATCAAACATTTCCATGGTTGCTGAACCAATTAGACCAAAGACGTGTTTAACTTTTTCTTTTTTTAATGATTTCACTGCCGCTTGACCACCGGTCAAGGTATTCTTGGTCTTAATCACGATACTTTTTTAACTTCAGTATCTAGATCATCTTTAAAGTTAGGCATTACTTTTTCAGTGAATAGTTTAATACTTTTCATACAATCTTCATGTTTAACACCAGGAAAGTTAGACCAGACTTGAAGATTTTGAAGATTAAGTTCTGATTGTAGTTCTTTAATCTTATCTGTTACATATTCAGGAGTACCAAACAACATATTTCTCTTATGTAAAAACTCATAATTAAGAAGATCTAATTTACCCTTTGTTTCTGGAAGCTCTTCACCAGGATCCATGTGATTACCAAGACCTCTCCAATGACAAACCCATTTCATATAATTTACCATATGTTGGCCTGCTTTTTCTTTGGCCTCCTCCATAGTGTCAGCGACAAACATATCTCTGACGAGAGTAACGCCTTCACCTAAAGGGACATTTTTTTTAGTAACTTCAGATCTTTTATTTTTGTAAGCTTCAAATCTTATTTTCAATGCTTTAACTGTAGGTATCCACATAATTACATTTATATTATTTTCTGCTGCCCACTCTATAGATCTTATACCATCAACAACTTGATGTATTGGAGGGTGTGGATTTTGATAAGGCTTTGGAAGAACACTAATTTTTTTCATAGTGCTATCTGCCATATTCATAAATTCTTCACTTGGCGGGCTCATGTCATGCTGCCAAACATAGTTTGGTGATGGGTAAGTATAAAATTCTCCATCATGATTAAAAAATTTCTCTGACCATGCTTTTTTCAAAATTTCCAATGTTTCAGCAAATAATCTAAAATTTTTTGCTTGATCTTTTAGATCTGCTTCTTTATTTAAATTAATTGCTTCTCTTCCATAAACACCTCTTGCAACACCAACTTCTACTCTTCCTTTTGAAAGTTGATCAAGTGTAGCAATATCTTCTGCTAATCTTATAGGATTATGAAAAGTTATTACATTTGCTGCTTGTCCTATTCTTATATTTTTTGTTCTTGCTGCAGCATCTGCTCCTAGCATTAGGGGATTGGTACACGACTCCATTCCTTCATGATTAAAATGGTGTTCAGTAAACCAAATTGAATTCCAACTGTTTTGATCACAATATTCGGTGATCTGTTTAGTTTCATCTAATAATTTATGATACGGTTTGTGTGTCCAATTTGTAGTATTACAAAAATAACCAAACTTCATTAAGCCTCCTTTAAAAATTAATTTAAAGACGACCGATCCCACTTTCGTATATGATTTTACGACGAGTTATGTATCGCTTTATAAAATAATATTATTATTCTTACCTTTGATATTCAACGAATTTTTTAAGGGATTTATTAAGAAATTTATCATATCTGATACCACTTTTTGCTAATTTCTTATTATTAAGAAATGAAAGATTCATTTTAAAGTCATACGAGGGTTCAAAAAAGAAAGGAACTGAAAGCCTTTTTTGCTTGTTCCATAATACTCTATGATTAGTTGCTTTAAACTTGCCTTTGCTTAAATATTCAAGCGCTCTTCCAGTATTTACAACTAAAGCATTTTTATCAAAGGGAACATTGTGCCATTTTTTTGTTTTACGGTTTTGTACTTGTAAACCACCCTTTTTGTTTTGGTAAAGCACTGTGAAAATACCACTATCTACATGTGTTTCACATCCAAGAGCAACTCCATCTTGCTTAGAAATTTCAACAGGCTTTGATTGATTAGGGTAATAATTAAAACGTAATGTGCTTAAAGTTTTTAATCTTGAAAATGCTTTTTTTGATATATCAGTATCCTTATTATAGATTTTAATAATACTTTTAAAAAGAATTTCACTTAAGTTAAATATATCTTCATAATAATCAGATAATTTAGAAATATTATTTGTGGTAAATAACTGCTTAATATTTAAATATTCTATGTACTGATTTTTTATTCTTTTTGAATATTTCTTAGTTACTTTTAAATCCCCTAAGTCTAATCCTTCTTTACCATTTACGTCATTAGGAAAGTAACCTCTATAAACATTTTTATTTTTTTTATTCCATTTTTTTGGAGCTAATTTAAGTTTATTTTTTATATTTAATTTGAAAAAATTTTCACCGACCTTGCAAATTTTATTAATATTTTTTAATTTTATACCATGACCTGTAATTTGAAAAAAACCAACATCTAAACAAGCTTTCTCAATTTCTTTAACTATTTTAAGTGTAGGTTTTGTATCAAAACTTTTTTCAAGAAGGGAAGAAATATTTATTGTTGGAATATAGTTTTTTTTTATCATCTATTAGGTGTATCAGATGCAATCATTTGGCCTCGAACTTTTTCTCTAAAATAAATATATACACCCGCACCAATAATTATTGCGGCTCCAAGAAAAGTTCTAGGTACTGGTATAGTTTCAAATAATATGTAACCAGCTATCATTGCAAAAACTATATACGAATATTCAAACAGAGACACTACAGACGGGGAAGCAATACTATATGCTGTAAAAACACAAAAAAAAGATACTGATGCAACAATACCCATTACAAAAACGTAAGGCCAAGAAACAGCTGGATTTACAAACCATTCTCTAAAAATAAACTGCATTGTAGGATCAGAAAAATCATTAAACTTTCCATCACCACTTATTAAAAATATTATAACACTCGCAATTACTGCAAAAATGTAAAGTAAAGTTAACTGAGTATAAATATTATCTTTTTCTGATGTATATTTTGTAATTGTCATAGAGCATGCATAACAAAGTGAGCATGCAACTGGTGCCAATTTAAAAAAATTAAAGTCCTCTAAAGTTGGATTTAGCACAATTAAAACACCTATAAAACCCACAGTTATTGCACTCCATCTTCTAATACCAATTTGTTCTTTTAAAAACACTTTAGCAAATATTGACATGAAAAAAGGACATGAAAAGAATAATGCACTGACCATAGCTAAAGACATAAATGTTAGTGAAATATAAAAGAAACTAAAACCAAAGAAAAAACAAATTACTCTTAATAAAGTTAAAAAAGGATAATGTGTTTTTAATGTAAATTTTTTCTTTGTTATTAAGAATATAGATATAAGCACTGTCGCTTGAACAATAGTTCTGCCAAGATACAATTCAAACAAAGCAATTTCTTCAAATATATATTTTATAAGCGAGTCTTGGATTGAAAAAAAAGCCATCCCTATCATAATAAATAGGATGCCTTTAGTATTATTATTTGCTTCCATAAGTTAATTCAAAATGAAGTCAGCAGCTCTCTCACCTATCATTAGAGTTGGTGCATTTAGATTTCCGCTTGTAATTTCTGGCATTACTGATGCATCTGCTACTCTAATATTCTGAAGACCATGAATTTTTAATTTTTCATCTACTACTGCCATATCATCTATACCCATCTTTAAAGTACATGATGGATGATATGCTGTTTCTGCTTTTGATCTTACATATTCTTCAATTTCCTCATCTGAATTTGCATTATCACCTGGCCCAATTTCTTTACCAGCAAAAGGTTTCATAGAGTTCTGACATAAAATTTTTCTTGCTACTCGAACACATTTTATTGTTTCTTTAAGATCATAATCATCCTCTAAATAATTAAATTGTATTTTTGGATAATCGTAAGGGTTTGAACTTTTCAAAGTAATTTCCCCTCTACTTTTAGGTTGGTTTAAACTTGCATGTAATTGGTATCCGTGTCTATCAGGATCTACTAAACCATGGTCTATTACAAATGCTGGGAAAAAATGAAATTGTATATTTGGATATTTTTTATCTGGAGATGATTTACAGAATCCACCAGCTTCTAAAAACGAGGTAGAGCAGGGTCCACTTTTGTTTAAGAACCACTGGATACCCACCTTTACCATATTAAATTTATTTACATATGAATATAATGTATCTGGAGTTTTACATTCTTGTTGAATATAGGTTTCTAAATGATCTTGTAAATTTTTTCCAACTCCTTTTGAATCAAGAACAACCTCAATTCCTTTTTCTTTAAGATGATTGCTTGGACCAACACCTGATAACATTAATAATTGTGGAGAATTAATTGATCCACCACTTAAAATAATTTCTTTATTTGCGTAAATAGTCCTCGTTTCATTTTTTATTTTAACTTGAATTCCAATAGCTTTTTTGCCATCAAAAATAATCTTTTCTACAAATGACTCAGTAAATACTTTTAAATTTTCTCTGCTTTTAGCTGGTTTTAAATAGTATTTTGAAGCACTTGCTCTCTCTCCTTTATGAATAGTAACATCGTACATTCCAAAGCCTTCTTGGTCTTCTCCATTCATATCACTATTTATTTTATGTCCTGCCTCTTTCGCCGAGTCCAAAAAAGCTTTAAAAAGCGGATTTTTGTTATTTGATTGATTTACAGGCAATATACCTTTTCCACCTCTATAATTATTTTCTCCACCTGACCATGTCTCAATTTTTTTAAAAAAAGGCAAAACATTTTCGTAAGACCAATTTTTTAACCCAAATGATGCCCATCTCTCATAATCATTTTTATTTCCTCTGACATAAACCATTCCATTATGCGCGGAACAACCACCAATCATCTTTCCCCTAGGACAAAATAATTTTCTATTGTTTAAGTGTGGCTCCGGTTCAGAATAATATTTATAATTATATTTTGGGTCATGCATTGCATAAAGTATTGCAAGGGGCATGTTTACTTTCCATATATCACTATCTTTACCAGCTTCAAAAATTGCAACCTTATTTTTACTTTGTTCAGTTAGTCTATTAGCGAGAACGCATCCTGCTGTACCTGCTCCAATTATTAAATAATCAAATTTCAAGGTATTTATTGTGGGTGGTCACCTTCAATAGCAATTCTATCCATTACTCTTTCATATCCTAATCCTCTTCCTGGATAAAAATCTGCAATTGCAAAGTGAATAACACTTCTATTATCCCATATACAGACTGTATTTTCAGTCCAGCTAAATCTACAGGTTAATTCAAGTCGTGCTTGGTGTTCAAATATTTTTTTTAAAATTTCATCACTTTCTTCTTGTTCAAGTCCAATTATTTTTTTTGTGTATGTCCAATTGACAAAGAGAATTTTTTTTCCAGTCTCAGGATGTGTTCTTACTATTGGATGTTCATTAGAATATTCATCAAAATTTCTTTTTTCATTTCCCTCCATTTTTTTATATTTTTCAATAAAAAATTCTGCGCCAAGAGAACTATGGATTGCTTTTTTATCTTTTATCTTTTCTTTTATATCTTCATCTAATGTTTCCCATGCAAGCTCCATGTTTGCAAAGCATGTATCACCACCAACAGGAGGAATTTTAATTGATTTTAATATTACTGCTTTCGTTGGTTTTTCATTGTAACTAACATCACTATGCCAATTCTCACCCCATTGGTTTTTTTCATCTTCTGCTTTAATTATTCTTACTATTTCGGGATGTTTACTTAATCCTTTTACATATGCATGTGTTTCTAATGGTCCAAATTTTTCAGCTAAGGCTATATGTTGTTCAGCATTAATTTTTTGGTCTCTAAAGAAAATAACTTTGTGTTCTAATAATAAATTATTAATTTCCTTGATGTTTTGATCAGAGGTATCTTTAAGATCTATCCCTGTTATTTCTGCACCTAGTGCTCCTGACAAAAGTTTAATTTCCATAACTTATTTTTTTAGCTTACCAGAAAACACTAAATTTTCTGAGTTAAAAGAAACCTTATTTTTATTTATAAAGTCATCCATTATTTGGATTTTATCTTGTTCAAATTCCGTGACCTTTCTTTTATCCAGATCAATATAAAGCGACAGGCTTTCAATAGTTGCAGCAAGCTTTTTTGACTTCTTTTCATACATTTCGCATTTTAAATGTAATCTTTTTTTATCATGATCAAAGAAGGTGCAATAAACATCTACTTCATCATTTTCTTTCACTTCATTGTCATAGGTAGTTCTCGTATCTACAACCATAGTACTTCTTTTATTAATTTGTGCATTTGAACCACCCATGTGAAACTTATTAAGCATTGTTTCCCATGCTTGATCAAAAATTAGAACATAGTATGCCATATTCATATGTTCATTATAGTCTGTCCATTCCTTAATAACTTTTCTAGTGGCAAGATGAAATGACATAATTTAATTTAAACTTTATTTATTTTATCTGCTATCAATATTTTCCTTTTCATTTCTCGAAGGACAGGCTTTTCTATAAGTTTACCGTCTATGACTACTAGACCTGTATTTGAATTATTAAATTCTTCTAAAATTTTTTTAGCCTTGATAATTTCATCTTGAGGTGGTGTAAATACTTCATTTAAAATTTTAATTTGTTTTGGATGAATGGAACCTTTTCCAGTAAAGCCTAAGTTTCTTACTTGTTCAGCCTCTTTCCTCATTCCTTCCATATTCTCTAAGTCTAAATAAGGTACATCAATTACATCTACACCAACACTTGCACCTGCATGAACTAATTTAGATCTTGCATGGACAAGATTTTCCCATTTATTTTCAACTCTAAGCTCAGCTGCCATATCAACTCCACCAAAATATAAAGCAACTATTCTTTTACTGGCATGAGCAATATTATAAATATTTTCTAAAGCCTCATTTGTTTCCATTATTACATGAAGATCTGTATCTAAATTACAGTCTGTTAAAAGATCATCTATAAATGTTATTTCATCTGGAGTCTTAACCTTCGGTAACATGATAGCCTTTAGATTTATTTTGCTAGATATGAAAGCTTCTAAATCTAAAATACCAAACTTTGTTCTTTGATTATTTAATCTGACAACTAACTCTACATCATTTTTTACTTCGAGAGTTTTTAGAGCATCTATAGTATTTTTTCTAGCTTCTGCTTTATCATTTATTGCTATCCCATCTTCTAATTCAATACAAACCATGTCTGCACCTGATGCAATTGCTTTAGGAAACATTTCAGGATGAAGTCCAGGTGTAAAAATAAAACTTCGTCTTACTTTTAATTTGTCCAAGTCCATTTAATTTTTATAATCAGGTTCTTCTTTATCTAAAATTAATCTTATTTGAGATAGGAATAGATTTGCAAAATCAGTTGGAAAGTTTGCATGTTCTTCTGCTGTTTTCTCTGCAACTTCATGGCTGACCACATTAAGTTCTTGGTTTGTTGAAAGAGCTGTAAGATATGTTTGTGCCGCTCTTTCAAAATAATAAAGGGAATTAAAACCTTCAGCCACAGTTTCTCCTGTTGTTAAAATTCCATGATTTGCAAGTAACATGTGCTGTTTGTTTCCAAGAGAATTCGCCATTTTAATGGATTCGTCTTCTAGTCCTAAACCTCCAAATTCATTGTATGTAGATACTCTATTATAAAACATCATCGTATTTTGATCGATTGGTTTCAAGACTGGGTCTTTTAGCGTAGAAAGAGCAGTTGCATATTTAGAATGGACATGAAAAATACATCTTGCGTGTGGGGCTTTTTCATGAATTGCACCATGGATATACAAAGCTGTCGGATCAATAACGTCTGGCTTATTCTTTAACTCGTCTTTATTTTCTTTAGTAACTAAGATCAAATCACTAGCCTTCATTCTACTAAAATGAATACCTGCTTTATTGCAGTAAAAATCAGATGTACCAGGTATGCATGCACTAAAATGGTTTGCAACTCCCTCATGCATATTAAGTCTAGCCGTCCATCTAAAAGTTGCAGCTAAATCCTTCTGTAATTCTGATATTTCCATTTGCATGATTTTAAAATATAGTTGAAAAATAATTTATGAACAACAACGTTTTTGTATCATGTGCTGTAACAGGGTCAGGCGATACTGCAAGCAAACACCCTGACTTACCGAAAACTCCAGAACAAATAGCTAAATCAGCAATAGAGGCAGCAAAAGCGGGAGCAGCAATTGCACATATTCATGTTAGAGAAGAAGATGGAACACCAAGTAGAAGGTTAGAATTATATAAAGAAGTAGTTGATAGAATTAGATCAAGTGAAACCGATGTAATTTTAAATTTAACTACTGGGATGGGTGGAGATTTGGACATAGGACAAGGAAAAAACCCACTAGATTTTGGCCCTATGACCGACATGGCAAATGTTATGGAAAGAATAGCTAATGCAGAACAATTTTTACCAGAAATTTGCACATTAGATGCTGGAACATTAAACTTTGGTGATGGTTCAGTCATTACAGTTAATACTCCTAATGATTTAAGAAAAGCTGCAAAAAAATTACAGGAAATTAAAGTTAAACCAGAGATAGAGGCATTTGATTTAGGAAATATGTGGTTTGGCTCTCAATTATACAAAGAAGGTTTGTTAGATGATCCTCCAATGTTTCAAATGTGTTTAGGTATTCCTTGGGGAGCTCCAGCTACTCCGTTAGCAATGCAAGCAATGAAAGATATAATGCCAGAACAAGGAGTATGGTCAGGCTTTGCAATATCAAAAAATGAAATGCCTTTTGTAGCACAAACAGTTGTTATGGGTGGAAACCCAAGAGTTGGTTTAGAAGATAATTTGTATATATCAAAAGGTAAACTTGCAACCAATGCTCAGTTAGTTGAAAAAGCGATCAGAATTGTAACAGATCTTGGTGCATCAATAATGACTGCAGAAGAAACAAGGAAAAAATTAAAGCTTGTTAAACACAAGTAATGTCCAAAATTAAAAAAGTTGCAGTAATTGGCACAGGAGTAATTGGATTAGGGTGGACAATAAGACTCTTGGCTCACAACGTAAAAGTTTTAGCATACGATAAAAATTTAATTCAAAGGCATAGCTTAATCCAAGAAATAAAAAGAGCCCTACCTTTTGTAAAAAAACTATTTAATAAAAAAAAAATAAATTTAAATAATTTAAAGTTTTTTTCTTCTTTAGAGAGTACCGTTAAAGATGCAGATCTAATCCAAGAATGTGCTCCTGAAAACTATAAACTTAAAACTCAATTAATAAGTCAAATTTCAAATTATTGTAAACCTGAGGTTCTGATATCATCAAGCTCATCTGGATTACTTCCCTCAAGAATTTTTTCAAAATGTAAAAATAATAAAAGAGGTATCATTGCCCATCCATTCAATCCTGTTTATTTACTACCTTTAGTTGAAATAGTTCCAGGAAAAAAAACAAGTTCTAAATCATTAAATGCAGCAAATAAATTTTATAAATCGATCTCAATGAACCCAATTACCCTTAAAAAGGAGCTGCCAGGATATCTATCTGATAGAATGCAAGAAGCTTTATGGAGAGAAGCGCTTCATATTATAAATGAAGGTTATGCCTCAACAGAGGATTTAGATAGAGCTATTGAGGACGGTCCAGGCTTAAGATACTCATTAATGGGAACATTTTTAACTTTTCATTTAGCAGGAGGAAAAGCCGGAATGAAACATATGCTTGAACAATTTGGGCCCGCATTAAAACTCCCATGGACTAAGCTTAAAGCACCAAAATTATCAAAAAAACTCTCAGAAAGATTGATTTCTGGTACAAAAAAGCAAGCAAAAGGAAAGTCAATCAATCAATTATCAAATATAAGAGATGAATACTTAGTCAACTTACAAAACCTTAGAAAAAAATATGAAAATAAAATTAGAAAATAGATATCTAAAAAAAACTTAAAATGGTAATTTAGTTGTATGGATTTTAATCATTTTTTAACAAGTTACATGCCAGATACAAGTATTGGTTCAAGGCAGCATTTTAAAAATATGCTTGAAGAATGCGTAACTGCTGAAAAACTTGGTTATGCAACGGTATCAATACCAGAGCATCATTTAATTAACTTACTAATGATGCCGTCACCATTGCAGATGGCTGTAAAGATTGCATCAGTTACAAAAAATATTAAAATAACAACAGGGATAGTTGTTTTGCCTCTACACGACATGAGAACATATGCTGGTGAAGTAGCTACTGCTGATATATTAACTGATGGAAGATTAATCTTAGGTGTAGGAAGAGGAGCATTTCCATGGGAAATGAAGAGACTAGGCACACCAATAGAACAATCAAAAGAAAAATTTGTAGAGTCTTTAGAGGTTCTACAATTATTATTAAAAAACAAAGAAGTTTCGTATAAGGGCAAACACTATGACTTCGAACCATTAACTATAATGCCTCGACCCATAAGTAATCCAATACCAATGATGGTTGCCGCAATGAATTTAGAAAGTATAAAAGATGCGGCTTCAAGAGGATTTCATGTTCAATCAACAGTATTATCAGGTACAAAAGATCTTTTATTGAGTAGAGTTAATGCATTTAAAGAAGGTTGTATTCAACTAGGTGAAAAAGGTAAGTTACTCAAACTTTCAATGCAACGAATGGCTTACTTAGCAAAAGATGAAAATGAAGCTAGAGAGAAAACAAAACTTGCTTACGAATATTACAAAAGATTTGACAATATGTTTACAGGACCAGGAAAAGTAAAAGAAGGGAATATAGAAGCTTTGCCAAGAAAACAAACTTTAGAAGAATTAAAAGAAAATCTTTTAATTTGCCCTTTAAACGAAATGATCGATAAACTTAGCGTTTATGCTGAAGCAGGAGTTGATGAGGTAATTCTTAGTTCAAGTTTTGGACAATCTCAAGAAGACCTAATAGAGTCAATGTATAGAATTGGTGAAAACGTAATCCCATATTTCAAAAAATCTAATATACAAGTAGCTTAGATATCTATGAGCATCATAGATTGTTATTACTCAGTCACAGGATCAGGACCTGCAATTTTTTTTACGCATGGAGTAGGAGGAGCAGAAGATGCATGGAGGTTCATAGTTCCAAAACTTAAAGATAAATTCACAGTTGTAACATATGATTTAAGAGGCCATGGAAAATCACCAGTAGATAATAAAGATTTTAATTTAGATGATCTTGTTTTAGATCTTGAAAGAGTAAGAGAAAAGGCAAACATCGAAAAAGCCCATTTTATGGGGCATTCTTTAGGAGGAATGATTGCGCCTGCTTATGCTAAAAAGTTTCCTGAAAGAGTTTTGTCAGTTGGCTTATTATCAACAGTTGCAGGAAGATCCGATGAAGATAAGCAAAAAGTTTGGAATGTAATTTCAGATCTAAGAGATAAGGGTGTTGAACAAACATTAAAAAATCTCACTAACAGATGGTTTACAGACAATTTTATTGAAAAAAATCCAGACCTGGTATCTAGGAGATTAAAACAGGTAATAGATACAGATAAAGATGTATTCATAAATGTGTTTAAAATTTATGCGGAAACCGAGATGATCTCTTGGTTAAAAGATATAAAAAAACCCTGCCTATTTATGACAGGTGAAAATGATGGTGGATGCACTCCTTCTCATAACAAAAAAATGTCAAACGAGGTTAAAGATTCTAAATTAGTTATTATACCAGAGGCAAAACACTCTTTTTTGATAGAGGCTCCTGAGCAAATAGCAAATAACTTAATAGAATTTATTGAAAATATTTAAAGTTCTAATGCATTCTTAAAGTGTTTCCATCAACACCAACTACCTGACCAGAAATCCTAGAAGACTCATCGGATATTAAATAGCAACACATTTTACCAATATCTTTCTCGTAAACCCAAGTATTAAGAGAAGTCATAGAAACAAATTCACTTTCCACAGCTTTTTTTGAGATCTTCAAAAATTTAGCTTTGTCTCTAATAACTCTTCGCATTCTATCTCCTTTTACAGTTCCTGGACAAATTGCGTTTACTCTGATTTTAAACTTTCCTAATTCCATTGCTAAAGTTTTAGTCATTCCAACTACTGCCCATTTACTGGCTGAGTAGGGAGATCTTAATGGAAACCCGAATATACCTGCTGTAGAAGACAGATTGACTACTGATCCACCTTTATTCTTTTTTAACATTGGGATTGCTAATTTTGAGAAAATAAAATGACTAATTACATTTATCTTTAAGGTTTGTTCCCAATCTTTTGTTTTAAGTTTGTCCATAGTCCCTGTTGGGCCTGCAACTCCAACATTATTAATTAGTGCATCAATCTTTTGTGTTTTTTTTTTAATTTCTTTAAAGAAATTTATTACATCGTTTTCATTTGAGGCATCACAATGAAAAGAAAATAATCTTTTATTATTTAAAGGATTTTTCTTTAATTTATTTATAGATTTTTTATCAACATCACAAACGAATACCTTCGCACCTTTTTCGAGACACTCTTTTGCTGTTGCCCAACCAATTCCTGATGCCCCAGCAGAGATAATTATTTTTTTATTTTTGAAATTGTATGACATTAATCTGTTAATCCATCGGATCTAACTTTATTTCTTTCTAAATGTATGGGCAATACTTTTCCGTAAATTGCTTTTGAATGTTCAGGTGTATTTACTCTCCAGGGATCCAATACATATGCAGGTATACACATAAAACGTGATGTTTTTCCCATAACTTTAGTTACTCTATGCATAGTAAATCTACCTTTAAATATTTGTAAATCACCAGGTTCAAGCTCAAGTCGTTTTACTCTTGTTCGATCTCCATCTAGTACTTTCTTCACCTCATCAAATTTTTCGTTACCCGGTTCTCTTATGTTAGGACAATATTCAAATATTCCTCCCTCTTCTGGTTTTTGGATCATTAAACTTAAAGTAAATTCACAACTATCAAAATGCCAAGGTAATATTCCATCAGGTTCCATAACGTTATATGCATGACAGGCTAGAGGATCAGCCCATCTATATATAGGTGCAATTCCTAAGCAAGCAGATACAAATTTTAATAATTCTTCAGTTTCATATAAAAATTTCATCTCAGAATTTTTTGCAAAACAATCTGAATTTAAATATCCATTAAATCTATCCATAAATATTCTTTTTGGGTGATCTTTAGGAAGAGTAGGGTCATCTTTTGCATAAAGATATGCGTTGATACTTTCTTTAGACATATAAACTTCATTAAGCTGTTGCTCTAATTCTTTTTTCATTACATTTAAAGAATTTGGTAAAATAAAATTAGGAATCACCGAACAACTATCGCTATTTAATTCAGTTTTACATTTTTCAATTACTTTCTTGATCTTTGGTGATTGTAAATCTTGAATTGGGTATTTAACTAAATCAACGATGTTACTTAAACTTTTTTTCATAACTATTTAATCTAATTATGAGTTTGAAAGTGATTCTTGCAATTCTTTGTTAGATATATAGCCTTTAGCATTTCCTTGTTTATCAACTACCTCACAATTAGAGTTACTACAAACAACTTGAGGTAGAAATTCCTCTATAAATTGATCTTCCTCTACTTTTATCAAGTTTGATTTGTCAATATCATCTGACTGATTTAATGGTTTCATTATAATTTTTGCTTTTATAACTTTCGTTCTATTTACGTCTTTAACAAATGCCTCAACGTATTCATCAGCAGGGTTCATTATAATTTCTACAGGTGTTCCTACCTGAACAAGTTTTCCTGCATTCAAAATTCCAATATGATCCCCTAACCTTAATGACTCATCAAGATCATGAGTAATAAATACTATCGTCTTTTTTAATTCTGATTGTAGGTCTATAAGTTGTTTCTGCATATCACTTCTGATTAAAGGATCTAATGCAGAAAAAGCTTCGTCCATTAACATAATGTCTGTGTCAGTAGCTAAGGCTCTTGCAAGACCTACTCGCTGTTGCATACCTCCAGAAAGTTGTGCAGGATATTGATTTTCAAATCCAGTCAAACCGACAGACTCGATTTTTTCCATAGCAACAGAATTTCTTTTTTCAATATCCATACCTTGCATTTCGAGTCCGTAACCAACATTTTGTAAAACTGTTTTGTGTGGGAACAGCCCAAATCGTTGAAATACCATACTCATTTTCTGTCTTCTAAATTCAATTAATTGTTCTTTGTTTAGAGTGGTAACATCTTTACCTTCTACTAGAATTTCTCCAGAGGTTGGGTCTATTAATCTATTTAAGTGTCTAATTAGTGTTGATTTTCCTGATCCAGACAAACCCATACAAACAAATGTTTCTCCCTCTTCAATTTTTAAGGATACATTATCTAAACCAACCGTATGTCCAGTTTTTTCTAGAACATCTTCTTTTGTAGCTCCCTCTTGCACCATTTTAAGAACGCTAGCAGGTTTTGGACCAAAAATTTTGTATACGTTTTTGATTTCGATTTTAGACATTTAATTAAAGTTTAGTTCTTTTAGTTCATCAAAGCAAATCAACAATAAAATAACTTTATTAAATTCAACTATTAATTGAATTGAAATTTTTTTGATTTTATATAATTATTTATTATGAATTCTATTTCTAAAATCGCAAAAAATAGCACTTATTTACAAATTACTTGGAACGATGGTGAAGAAAGTAAATTTAATTACATGTGGTTAAGAGATAATTGTCCTACTGCACATGATAAAGACTCAAGACATAGAATGTTTAATATCTTAGAGGTATCAAAAGAAATAAATCCCAAAAAATATTCTTTAAATGGTGATGGCAAATTAGAAATAGAGTGGAGTGAGGGTGACCACACAAGTTATTATGATCCTAAGTGGTTGAGAGAAAATTGTTATACTATTAAAAATAAACAAGAATATGTCTCACCTTATCATCTTTGGGATAATAATTTGGAAAACGAATTTTCGTCGATATGTATTGAACATGATGAAGTAATTAATTCTGATGAAGGATTAATAAAGTGGTTAGAATTATTACATCATAAAGGTATAGCAATAGTTAAAAATTCACCAACAAAAAAAAAATCAGGCTTTGAAATTCTTCATAGAATAAGTCATGTAAGAGAAACCTTTTTTAAAACTCCTTTTGAAGTAATCAATATTCCAAAACCAAATAATTCTGCTTATACAGCTCATGCTCTAAGAAATCATATGGATTTACCTTGGTTTGAATTACCACCTGGTTATCAGTTTTTACACTGTTTAGTAAATGATGCAAAGGGTGGAGATTCCTCTGCAATTGATGGTTTTGCAGTTGCAGATTATTTGAGGAAAAATGAAAAAGAGATTTTTGAAACATTAATCTCTGTACCTCTAAAGTTTAGAGATAAAGATTATACCCAAGAATCTCACCGAAGCTTCCATGCCCCAGCAATTAGTTTAACAAAAGATAAAGATTTTCATGATATTAGATTTAGTGTTGCAACTATGGATGCATTAGACTGCCATCCAGACCAAATGGACAAAGTTTATAAAGCTCACCACAGATTTGGCAATCTTTTACATGATGACAAATTTCAAATTAAATTTCGACTAGGACCAGGAGACATATTTTCTTTTAATAATAGGCGTGTTTTACACGGCAGAACAGCTTTTGATCCAAATTCAGGTCATCGTCATCTTCAAGGATACTATTTAGATAGAGATGAAATACTTGGAAGATTGGAATATCTTAAAAAATATAAATTATAAGTTTTCAAATATAAGATTGTTATTTTTATTATATTTCAAAAACTCCTTTTTACTTTTAATTGTGTAATAATATTTCTCTTTATTAATCATTTGTATTTTTCCATTAATTAAAAACTTTTTATCTAATATTAGATATTTTACTCTTTTATTTAGGCTACTTTTCAAAATAGATTTTATACTAGATTTGTTGGAAAATGATAAACCCACTGATAGCTTTGAGTTAAGTTTAAGAAGATTATAGATATTTTCATGTTTAAAAGAGATAAAAATACATTTTTTGAAACCTCTAGTTTCTTTAATCAAATTAGTTAAAAGTTTTTTACTAAATAATGGCTTTATTTCAATAAAGACGGGAAATTTTTTTTTTGAGATTTTTAGAACTTCCTTCAATTGTGGTATTTGAAATTTTTTATTTTTAATCTCTTTTAGATCTTCATAATTAATATTTTTGATACTTTTGTTTATTTTAAAAATTCTTTTTAATGTAAAATCATGAAAACATACAAACTTTTTATCTTTAGTTGAATGGATATCTGTCTCAATCCCAAATTTTTTTTTAAATGATGCTCGAAACGACTTTAGGCAGTTTTCTTTGTAACTCTTATTTACAATTCCTCTATGTATTATATGCATGTAAAAAAAAAGGGCTCTGTTTCCACAAAGCCCTTAATTATTTTTTGAAGTTAATTATTAGTTAGGTAACCAACTTTTCCATTTATCTGGATTGTTGTCTAACCACTCATTTACAACTTCTTTAACGTCTCTTTTTTTGATGTCAACTTCGACAAGCATCTTAGCTTGGTCTAAGTTTTCTAACTTCATTCTTTCAAAAAAAGCTTTTGCTTTAGCATGTTCTGGTTTAGCAAATGTGTCAGGATTTCCATAATTCATAGTGTAATCTTTATCCCAACCAGTTGCTGGCCATCCATCTGTACCACAAGTTTTCCAGTTGTTTGCTTCAGTAAATGTGTCTCCTGCACAAGTTTTGTAGTCAGGAAGTTGAACTCCTACCATGTCAAACTCACCAAAGAACCAGTGTGGTGACCATAAGTATAACAAGAACGGCTCTTTTCTCATGTACGCAGCTTTTGCTTCTGCAATTGCAGCTGCTTCAGTACCTAGCTCATCTGCTTGGAAATCAATTCCTAAAAGATCAAGTCTTTTTTGGTCATGACAGTTCCAACCTGCTACAGGACATCCAATTAATCTTCCTTTACCGCCTGTTTCAATAGTTGCAAATTTAGCTTTATGTTTATTTAGGTCTCTCCAAGTTTTAATGCCCAATTCATCTGCAGCATATTTAGGTATCCAGTAATCTGACATACCGATGATTCCAGTAGTTCCTAAAAGATCAACTGTTCCATCTCCTTTATAAGACTTTACTACTTTGCCGTCATAAATTAAATCTTCATTAAACATTACATCGTCTGCCTCTGCATAACTTGGCCAACTCTCGCAAGCGAAATCAAGTTCTCCAGCTGCAATTGCTTCCCATAATCCAGTACCAGAAGGGAAAACTGTTTGTTTAACTTTATAGCCCATTTCTCTTTCAAGAATTGCTACTGCAACTTCACAAGTAATTATTCCACCTGTCCAGTCAGCAATAGCAGCATGTAATCTTTTTGCATTTGCCTGTGTAAGACTTGCAAATAAAATCACGAAAGATAAAAATAGAGCTGATATTGTTTTTGATAACCTCATTTATTTCCTCTCATTTAATTAATTAAAAACTTATCTTAAAACAAAAAATACTAGTTTGTAAACTGTGAATAATGATGCTTTTACTTGACTTATAAGCCTAAAGCTTCTCTCTGCTTTTTGGTCCAAGCAAGCGATATTCGGTCTATAATTATTGCCAATAATACAATTCCTATACCGGCAGCTAATCCTCTACCAGTATCTGATCTTGCCAATCCATTAAATACCTCTAAACCTAATCCTTTTCCTCCAATTAAAGGTGTAACAATCTGCATAGCAAAAGCCATTATAACTGTTTGATTAAATCCAATAACTAAACTTGGAATAGCTAATGGAAATTTAATTTTGTTTAGAGTTTGTAATAAAGTACCACCAAATGAACGTGAAACCTCTGAGTAAGTTCCAGATACTTGAGTTAAACCTAAAGATGTTAATCGAATGATGGGAGGTATAGAGTATATTACTGTTGCTAGTACAGCAGATACTATTCCTCCTCCAAAAAACATCAAAACAGGAATTAAATAACAGAAGTAAGGTAAAGTCTGCATGGCATCTAAAACCACGTTTTGAACATTTCTAAATCTTTCATTATAAGAAGCAATAATTCCAAGAGGAACTCCAATTATAAAACACAAAGCCACAGACACTAAAACAGATGATAGTGTTATCATTGATTGTGGCCATATCCCACAAGCACCAATGAAAAGTAATAATATTGCTGTAATAATTGCAAATCTGATACCAACAGTAAAGTACCCAATTGCTGCAAATACCCCTAATGTATACCACCATGGCACATGAGTTAAGAATATATCAAGTGGTCTTAAAAGTTTAAGATATACAAATCCCCTAAGAGCTTTAGTAAATGCAATAAAACTAGGATTAACAGTTAAAGATTCTACAGTATTAGAAATTGGTTGTCTTATAGACAATCTCCACTCTTCAGGAAATGATCCTATACTTATCATGTAGGAGTCAACGAATGATATTGTAAGTATAAGTAAAAAAGATGGTATTATGTAATATCTTCTCGAAATTATTTCTCCAATATCTTTTGCTGTTTGTCTATTTGCCAATGAAATACAAAATTCAAAAACATATGCAATAAATTTTGTTAAGTTAGTGCAAATAAAATTAATTAAGCCACTTAAAAATTCAAAAGGTTTTTCAATAATTCTTGCAATTGTAAATTTTTCCCAAGATTGAGGTAATAAGTAAAATTTTTGTATGTTTGAAGGCAGTATTTGTTTTGTTTTGCTAAATGACATACTAAATCTATCAAACATTATTGCCATGAAAAGAATACAAAGTCCTCCTTCCATTGCCCACCCAACATCAAGTCTTCTAATTGCTTGCCATACTTGACCACCAATTCCTTCAGCTCCAATGAAACATGCCAAAACTACAAGTGCTAAAGCCATCATTATCACCTGATTAATTCCCATCATTATACTTGGTAGCGAGAGTGGAATTTTAATTTTAAATAGTAGTTGTAACTTACTTGATCCAAACGAGGTTGCAGACTCAATTGTTTCTGCTGAAACTTGTCTTATACCAGTATTTGTTAATCTTATTATTGGAGGCATCGAGTATATCATAGTGGCTAATATTGCTGGCGCTCCTCCAATTCCAAAAAAGAAAAGAGCTGGAAAAAGATAAACAAACGCAGGCATTACTTGCATTGTATCTAAAATAGGCTTCATAAAATTTTCAAACCTGTCACTTTGTGAACAAAGTACACCTAAAGTCACTCCAACTACAACACATAGTAAAACTGATAAACCCATCAATGCTACCGTTTGCAGAGATGGTTCCCACATTCCTGTTGCACCCCAAAAATAAATGACAAATAAAGAGTACAATCCTAATCTTAAACCACCTGCAATTAAGCAAGGCAAAAATATTAATGCTGCAATTAATAGCCAAGGTGAGTCGATAAGGAAATCTTCAACAAAGTAATATACATTTTTAATATAACTGGCTATTATTTTGGTAATCCATCTATAATTTTTCTTTAAATAGTCTTCACCTTCATTAACCCATGCTGTAAATGTAAATTGGTCAGTGACGACCTTTGGCATTTTTGAAGGACCATCGCTTTGAAAAGATAACCACAGCGCAACTAAAAATGTTATTAAGATTACAGAATATGTAATAATATTTTTTGATGAATTTGGCTTTCCTTGGATACTTGCTACTTCAGATGACATATTATCTAAAATTTAAAATAAATAATTTTACTTTTAAAGAAAAATATTGTCTATTTTTGTGTTATTAAAATAACAAAATATGAATAATCAACCAAAAATAACGTGTTCAAATGTTTGGAAATTATTTGGTTCTGACGAACAAAGAATTATTAAAGAATTAGACAAAAGCTTATCAATAAAAGAAGTTCAAGAAAAGACAGGACATGTAGTTGCGGTAAAAGATGTTAGCTTTTCAATTGAGAAAGGTGAGACATTTGTTGTAATGGGATTATCGGGAAGTGGAAAATCAACCTTAGTTAGATGTATTTCAAGATTAATTGAACCAACTTCTGGAACAGTTAAAATGGATGATGTTGATGTAACGAAAATGAGTAGCAGAGAATTATTAGATTTAAGAAGAAATAAAATGAGCATGGTTTTTCAACATTTTGGTTTATTTCCACATAGAACAGTTGTGGAGAATATTGGATATGGTTTAGAGATTAGAGGAAATAAAAAAAATGATAGATTAGAGAAATCAATGGAAGTTTTAAAAATGGTTGGTTTAGAAGGTTGGCACAATAATTATCCAAGAGAACTATCAGGAGGAATGCAACAAAGGGTGGGTTTAGCTCGTGCATTAGCAGTAGATCCAGAAATTTTAATTTTTGATGAACCTTTTTCAGCATTAGATCCATTAATTAGAAGAGAAATGCAGGATGAACTATTAAAGATTCAAGAAAAATTACAGAAGACAATGGTATTTATTACTCATGATTTCTTAGAGGCAATTAAAATGGGTGATCATATAGCAATTATGAAAGATGGAGAAGTTTCTCAAGTGGGAACGCCAGAGGAAATTGTTGCTAATCCCAAAGATCAATATGTAAAAGATTTTTGCGAAGATGTACCAAAATACAAAGTTCTTAGTGCAAGCAAAGTAATGAGGGAAGAATGTTGTGACGATACAAAAAAAATGTTTGAAAACGGATCAAATAATATTCCTCATAATTCAAAAATAGAAACTTTAATTGATAAGCTTGTAGATACAGATCAGAAATTTCCAGTGGTTAATAGTGAGACAGGTGAGCTTATTGGTGAAATTGATAGAGCAATAGTTATGAAATCAATGAAATCTGCTAGTTAATTTCTCTACTCACCTTAGTTTTTTTTTGTTTTACTTTATCTCTCCAAATTATAATCATTCCAGCAAATACTATTACAAATACACCTGGGAATAATTGTTCCCAAGGAGCCTCATTAAAAAATAACCAGCCTAAAACAAATGATGAAGGAATACCAAAATATTCAAACGAAGCCATCTTACTTGCAGAGATTAATCTGTAAGAATAGATAAATAGTATTGCAGCGGTTCCTCCAAGTATTCCAGTCAATGTCATTAAAAAAAAATCCTGGGTACCTTTTATTTCTGTATGCCCAGTAGTAATAAAAAATAATATTACTCCACCAATTACATTAAAGATTAAAGTATAAAGTTGTATTTTTGCCGTTGAGTTTCCATCGGGTATAAATTTTAAAATTATTACTGTAAAAGCCCAAGCAATCGCAGTTAATATTGGAAAAATTGAATAAAAACTAAATATATCGCTACCTGGTTGAACAATTAAAACAACTCCAAAAAATCCAATAAAAATTGCTGACCATCTATAAATACCTACTTTATCATTTAAAAAAATTATAGATAAAATTACTATGAAAAACGGTGATGAAAAAGTAAGAACCATTGCAGTTGCAAATTCAAGGTTAATTACTGAAATAAATATAAAGATATTCATCGACAAGAATGCCAGACCTCTTAAAAAGCTTAAAAATATAAATTTTTTGTTTAAATTTTTGAAAATTGAAAAATACTCTTTTGTAAATAGAATTAAAACAAAAAGCGGAATAATACCTGCAATATTTCTAAAAACAGCAAGCTGAATTACCGAATACTCATCTCCCAAAAACTTAATTACAACCATATACATATCTACGCATAGAATTGCTAAGAGCATTGTAACTATTGCTAAATAAGTATTTTTTAAATCTGTTTTTTCGGACGAAATATTCATTTATAATTTTTTAAAATTGTATACTTTATCTACGATATGCAAAGTTTTAAACTTAATGAAACAGATATCCTATCCAATCAAGACTGGACATTTCCTACTAACATTGCTTATGGTCCTGGTAGATTAAAAGAAATAGGAGAAATCTGTAATAATTTAAATATTAAAAATCCGTTAATAGTAACAGATAAAGGAAGTCCAAAATTACCTTTTATCATTAATTTACAAAACTATTTAGCTAGCTCAAATATTAAATCAGATTTATTTTTTGATATATCTCCAAATCCTCGAGAGGATGAAATTTCAAATGGAGTAATAAAATTTAAAGATGGCAATCACGACTCAATAATTGCAATCGGTGGAGGTAGTGCAATGGATGGTGGTAAATTGATATGTCTAACAGCAAACAATGACGTACCACTTAGAGATTTTGAGTTTGAATTAACTCCTCCTATAATTAGTAAAGATAATCCTTTTCCAAAAATCATAACCATTCCTACTACCGCAGGCACTGGTGCTGAAACAGAAATTTCAGCTATGGTTACTTATTTAAAAGAAGGCATGAAATTTTGTATGTGGCATCCAGATGTTAGACCTTCCTTAGCATTGTTAGATCCAGAACTAACTATTGGATTGCCAGCAAATTTAACGGCATGGACTGGTGCAGATGCTTTAATCCATGGCATAGAAGGTTATTGTGTTCCTGGTTTTAATCCAATGTGTGATGGTGCTGCTTTAGAAGGTTTATCTTTAATATCAAAATCTTTAGTCACAGCTGTAGAAGATCCCAGCAATATAGTTGCAAGAGGTGGAATGCATGTTGGATCTTGTTTAGCAGGAATTTCTTTTTTAAAAGGTTTAGGATTAGTACATGCTATAGCTCATATGGTTGGAGCCGAATATAATACTCATCACGGGCTAACCAATGCAATAATATTGCCTGTAGTTTTAAAATATAATCTTCCAGGAATGGAAGAAAAAGTTAAAAGAATGTCAGAGGCTATGCAATTTAAAGATCATTCTGTAGATGCATTTATATCAAACATTGAAAACATTCTTGATAGAATTAAAATTCCAAAAAGTTTGAGCGAAATTGGAGTTCCCGAGGATTGTGTTGATAGAATTGCTGAAAAATCAATGAAAGATCAAGCCTATGGACAAAATCCTAGAAAAGCAACTTTAGAAGAAATAAAGGAAATTACTCTAGCATCCATTAAAAAAGCTAGGTAATAGTAAATTCTCATGCTTGAAAATAAATCGGTTAGAGAAATTATTTCTTTAATCAAAACAAAAGAAGCTTCCATAAAAGAAGTTGTCATTTTTTATTTAGAAAGAATAAAAAAATATAACCCATCTTTAAATGCTATAGTCTCAATAAAAGAAGAAGAGCAAATTATAAATGAAGCTAAACACAAAGATGAAAAATTTGATGAAAGTAAACCGTTGTTTGGTCTACCTTTGGCATCAAAAGATTTATTAGATGTAGTTGGTTTTCCAACTACTTGTGGCTTTCCTGGATATAAAGATTACTTCCCAAAAAAAAATTCTATAATTGTTGATCGTCAAATAGATGCTGGTGGAATAATGATAGGAAAAACAAATACTGCAGAACTAGGTGTAGGTGCACATACAGCAAACAGGCTATTTGGAATAACACCTAATGTATATGGTAATAATCAATCATCAGGAGGATCAAGTGGTGGAGCCGGTGTGGCTGTTGCGGCTGAGTTACTACCCTTTGCAGATGGAACAGATATGATGGGTTCTTGCAGAACTCCTGCAGCATATGCTAACGTCTATGGTTTTAGACCAACACCAGGACTTCTGCCTGACTATCGGACAAATGATAAGAAAAAGAGTCTCCCAATTATCTCAACGCCCGGATGTCTTGCAAGAACACCAGATGATATGGCAATTCTTTTAGATGTAATAGCTGGAGAACATAAAGAAGATCCAATTTCTTTTAGTTTAAAAAACTCATTTAAAGATACTAATATAAGTGATCAAGAATTTTCTAAAATAAAGATAGGGTGGTTATCTGACATGAATGGTAATTATCAATATGATCATGATTTAGTTGAAATGTGTAATAAACAATTAAACAGTCTTGAAAAAAATAAAGTTGTAATTGAACACTTAAAACCAAATGTAGATGCTCATAAGTTATGGAATTGCTGGGGAACATTAAGAGCTAAAAGTATTTATGAGGATATTAATGAGGAAATTATTGCAATGAATATTAAAGATGTTAATCAAATGACCCCACAGGCTTTATGGGAATACACTAAGGGCATTAAGCTAACAGAAGACGATGTAAAATTAGCTCTAAATTCAAGAATTGAACTATCAAATGATGTAAATAGTTTATTCGGTAGCTTTGATTTTTTAGCTCTACCATCTCAACAATCATTCCCTTTTGATAAAAATTTAAGACATCCTGAAAAAATTAATGATCAAATAATGGATACTTACCATAGATGGATCGAAATTCATATATTTGCTAGTCTTTTTTACTTACCATCGATTTCATTACCTATTGGTTTTAACAAAGATGGATTTCCAATTGGCATACAAATTATTGCAAAAACAAAAGAAGATTTAAAAGTGATTTCTTTTGCAAAAAAATATGAGGAAATTTTTAATTTTTCAAATCATAAACCAAATCTAAATTAATGGTCAGACATAAACATCACTTTAAAATAGCTTTTGCATTAGCCATAGCTGCCGGATCATGGGGAGTTTATTGGCTTCCTCAAAGAATTTTAGAGGATGGTGGTCTTACTGGAGGTTGGGGAACTATTTCTCAAATGATGATTGGTATTATATTGCTTACCCCTTTATCTTTGTGGAGAAAATTTAAAGGTCGAACATCAGGATTAGAAATTCCATTTGTTGGTTTTTTAACTGGTAGTGGATTTATTTGTTACGCTTTAAGTTTTTTATTAACAGACGTTGTACGTGCATTGATCATGTTTTACATGATACCTATTTGGACAACCATTTTTGAAATATATTTCTTAAAGAAAAGACCTGGTTTAGAGAGAGTTTTAACTCTAAGTTTAGCGCTTGGAGGTTTGTGGGTTGTTTTCAGTCAATCTAATATTATACCATTACCACAAAATGCAGGTGATTGGTTAGCGCTTGTGGGAGGTGTGCTTTTTGGAGCTGGCTTAGTACGTTTGGAAATTACAAAAACAGATGGTGTTTTTCCTGTAATATTCTCATTTTTTGTTTATGGAACAATATTTAATATTTTTGCTGGCTTTATTTTAAAAGATTATTTGGGGCCCATGCCACCCATTGAAGCTTTTACATCAATGTTTACTTTTTTAGTTCTTATTTCAGTATTTTATTTTATTCCAACAGGGGTAGTTATCATGTGGTCACCTTCAGTTTTAGGAGCAGGTCTTTGTGCAATATTATATTTAAGTGAAATAGTTGTTGGAGTTATTTCTGCTGGTATTTTAACAGACGAAACATTTGGTTGGCGAGAAGTTGTAGGCAGTACAATGATTGTTTTAGGAGGAGTATTAGCCGTAGTGCTTGCACCAAAAGACGAAAAATAAATGCTTTTTAAAGAAAAGTTAAAATCAAATTCAAAAATATTCTTAGACGGTGGAAACGGTTCAGAAATTGCAAAATTGGGAGGTGAAATGTCTCCTGCTTTTTCTGCCTTAGCCTCAATAACATCTCCAGAAATAGTAATTAAGGTTCATGAAAAGTTTATTGATGTTGGTTGTGATCTAATTACTGCAAATACTTTTAGTTCAACCAGACATAATCTTGAAAGTATAAATCGTGGAGCAGAAGTTAAAGAATTTATCATTCAATCATTAAAATTATCCAGACAAGCAATTAAAAATAAAGGTAAAGAAAGTAAAATTGGAATTGCTGGAAGTTTATCAAATTTTTTTTCATTAAAGGAAAATGAATTTGTGCCAAATCCTAAGTACATACCTTCTTTTAAGCAGGAGGAGCAAAATTATAAAGAAGCTGCAAAAATTCTGAAAGAGGAAGGGGTAGATATTTTAATTTTAGAAATGTTACTTGATATTGATCATTCAAAAATTTTATTGAATGCTGCTTTAGAAACTGATTTGCCCGTTTGGGTTGGATTAAGTTCTTGTATAAGCAAATTTGATAATAGTGTTATTGGCAGAAATTTTAGCGCAGAAAAAGAAACTTCGTTAATTTACGATGAAACCAAATATAAAGAGCAACCAAAATTTATTCCTGATGATAAAATTGTTCTGCTAAATGACATTGTAAAATCCCTTACAAATATGGGAGGAGATGTTTATGGTATCATGCATACCTGGTTCGTAGATGCTTTTGAAGGATTGAGTGTAATTAAAAATAATTGGAATGGTCCGATGATGTTCTATCCTGAGATACATAAGTTTGATACAAAGTCCCATAAAGCTATTGTGACTTCTACAGAGGAAGAATTCGCTAATGAATGTGAAAAGTTAATTGATAACCAAATTCAAATTATTGGCGGATGCTGTGGTGTTACAGACAAACATCTAAAAAAACTAATTGAGAGATATTCTTAATTTAATATTTTTTATTAACTAAATCTATCAGCATATTGATCATATCAGTTTTATAACTTTCTTTTGTTGCTGATTTTGTTTCTAGAACAGAAAAAAAAGCGGCTACATTCCCAGTTTTAAAATTAGTTGCAAGAAACTGACCACCATACCCTGAGTGCCCAATCATATTGCCTGAAACCATTGTAGAATTTGAATAATATAAATATTTGTCTTTTGATAAATTCATATATTTGGGTCCTACATTAAAAATTGTTTTGTCTAAAAATGATGAAGATCCAACTTTTCTATTCCCAACACCCATTCCTTTTCTTGCGAAAAGTAATCCCATTCGTAAAAAGTCTCTTGTAATTAAGCAACCACCTCCAGACATCCAAGGCATACCATATCTATCTGATGCAATATATAACCCATCTTCAAATCCTGCAGCCTCAACAACAGATAAAACCCAATCTCTTAAAGTTCTACCACTAACTTTTTCAATAATAAGTCCTACTACATCAGTATTTGCAGATTTATAAAAAGCATATTCAGAATTATTAATTAAACTTTTATTTTTTGATTTTTTAATTGTATTTAAATATTTTTCCTGGCTAAGATGATTTTTAAGATTTTTAGGCAGCCTCCATCCTCCTACAGGTTCATGCATAAAGGAAGACGAGTATGCCTTAGTATAATCTTCAGTATAAGAGTTTATAACATTCATGTTTAAGACATCTTGGATCTTTGCATTTGCATATCCGCTTCCAATTTTTGGCAAATAGTGAGAAACTTTTTTATTAAGATCTATTAATCTGTTCGTAACCAATTCTCCAATAAATAAATTAACGAACATTTTTGTAATGGACATAATTGTTTGAGGCTGATTTTTTTTAAAATCTTTGGCATATTTTTCAAATAAAATATTTTGACGGTTGCCAACAATTAATGAACAAAAAGATTTATTTTTAGTCATCTTCTTTACTAAAGGAAACTTAGCGATAGTTTTATTTGGTTTAGAGTTTAATTTTAATATTAAATCAGATCTTAAAAAAATACCGTATCTATTGATTTTATGTAAATTTCTATAACCAAACCTTCTTGTTTTAGGAAGGTTCCATGAAGCTTTATTATCTTTAAGTGTGGTTAA
>CACKUI010000004.1 GCA_902603305.1 uncultured Pelagibacteraceae bacterium
TAGAAGCATAGATGATAAGATGGTTACAAATATGCTTCCCAAAACCTATAAAGCAATGGAAAACTGGGATGGTAAAGAACTTCCACCAGAAGAAGTTTTTGAAGCATTTTATTTAGATTATAAAATTTTAGTTAAGAATAAAACTGCAGGAAAATTACAGACACAATTAAATTATGAAAAAAATGGTTTTAAAAGTGTTTTAAAAAAACTTGCCAGAAAACAAAAGAAATTCGAGGAAGGAAACTACAAAGAACAAATAATGAAAGTTCACAAAAGATGGAGAAATGTTGAATATTGGAGAGCAATTAAAAGAAGAGCTCCATCTTATACATATTCAAAATATCTTAAGGGTATAGATATGTACTCAAATGAAGATGGAAAAATTGTTCAAGTATCTGAGGATAGACGAATTCACAGAATTTTATGGATTAGAACAGTGGAGGTTGCTTTCTTTGTAACTTTGTTTTGTTTTTTAATGGCTTATCCAATTGCACATTTATTGGCAACTCTACCCATGAAATATAGTAATTTGCTAATGATTTGTGTCTTATTGCCTTTTTGGACTTCTTTACTTGTAAGAACTGCTAGTTGGATGATTCTTTTACAACAACAGGGTATTGTTAATGACTTTTTTGTTTGGATAGGTCTCGTTGCAGACGATAACAGACCAGAAATGATGTACAATAAAACTGGAACCTATGTAGCAATGACACAAATATTATTACCATTCATGGTGTTACCTTTGTACAGTGTTATGAAAACAATATCACCTAGTCTGATGAGAGCTGGCAAATCTTTAGGAGCAACACCAGCTACTGCTTTTTTTAAAGTTTATTTTCCACTTACAATTCCGGGAATAGGAGCAGGCTGTCTACTAGTGTTTATTTTAGCAATTGGCTATTATATTACACCAGCCTTAGTAGGTGGAGCTTCAGGAACACTTATTAGTAACCAAATAGCATATCACATGAAGAGTACTTTAGATTGGAGTTTTGCATCTGCGATGGGCTTAATGCTTTTGACAGGAGTACTTGTAATCTATTGGATTTATAACAAACTGGTAGGAGTTGATAATATTAAACTAGGATAATTATGGCTTTACCGAAATATACAGAACCACATTATAGAATTTGGCATTATTTTTATCTTTTTGTTTGTGGATGTGTTTTCTTCTTTTTAATTGCACCTCTATTTGTAATTTTTCCATTATCATTTAATGCGGAGGAATTTTTAGTCTTTACAGATGGAATGAAGAGACTGGATCCAGATGCTTTTTCATTAAGGTGGTATAATGATATGATTTATGGAACGAAAAATCCGTGGGGATTAGCAGCAAGAAATAGTTTTATAATTGCTATATTTGCAACTTTAGGATCAATTATTTTGGGTACTCTTGCTGCATTGGGTTTAAGCAGTAGACATATGCCATATAAAGGTTTGATAATGGCAATTTTAATTTCTCCAATGATAGTTCCACTGATTATTTCAGGTGTTGCAATATTCTTTTTTATGGCAAAAGTAGGTTTAGCAGCGACGCACTTGGGTATTATATTAGCACACATTATTCTTGGAACTCCCTTTGTTGTAATAACAGTTACTGCAACATTATCAGGTTTTGATCATAGTATAACACGTGCAGCATCTAGTCTTGGAAGCAGTCCTTATAATACATTTATGAAAATTACCTTACCATTAATATTACCAGGAGTAATTTCAGGTGGTTTATTTGCTTTTGTAACATCATTTGATGAGGTTGTAGTCGTATTATTCTTAGCAGGCTTAGATAATACAACAATTCCAATTCAAATGTGGACAGGTCTTAGAGAGCAGCTTAGTCCTACAATTTTAGCTGTAGCAACTTGCTTAATAGTTTTATCAGTATTAATTTTACTAACTGCTGAACTTTTGAGAAGAAGATCTGAGAGATTAAGAGGAATAAATAGATAAATTAGTTTACAGACTCAATCACTGTAGCAATTCCCATACCTAAACCAATACACTGAGTTGAAAGTGCATATTTTTTATTTTCTCTTTTTAGTAATTCAGCAGCTTTGCCCGTAATTCTTGCACCTGTTGCTCCAAGAGGATGTCCTAAGGCAAGCGCTCCGCCATCTAAATTAACTTTATCTTTATCAATACCTAAATCTTTAATACATGCTAAGGATTGTGACGCAAAAGCTTCATTCAATTCAACAATATCAATTTTATCTGCTGTCAATTTAGCTCTTTCCAAAGCTTTTTTTGATGCTCCAATTGGACCTAATCCCATATAGTCAGGGTCACACCCTTGCACTGCAGTAGATACAATTCTTCCCAAAATATTTAAATTATTTTCTTTTGCATAACTTTCTTCACAAATTAGTGTTGCAGCTGCACCATCGGTTAAAGGTGATGAAGTGGCTGCTGTAACAGTACCATTTTCATCAAACGCGAGTTTTAATCCATCCAACTTTTCCATTGTGCTGCCTGGTCTAATATTTCCATCGGTATCACAATCTCCGATTGATACAATTTCATTTTTAAAATTACCTTTTGTTTGTGCTTCATGTGCTTTTTGATGACTTGAGATTGCAAATTCCTGTTGTTCATTTCTTGAAATATTATATTTTTTGGCAACATTTTCAGCAGTAGTTCCCATTGAAAAATATACGTGAGGATTATCACTTTTACTTTCAGGATATGGTATTGGATCAAAGCCTGTATTAACCCTAGTCATACTCTCAACTCCACCACATATAAATACTTTTCCCGCACCTAACGAAATTTTGCCTGCAGCAATATGAATTGCTTCCATTGAAGAACCACACCATCTGTCAACTGTCATTCCAGAAGTTTTAACATCCATATTAGTTAAAAATGTTGTTAACTTTCCAATATTAAATGACTGCTCTCCAGTTTGAAATGCACACCCAACAACAATATCCTCAATATCCTCTTTTTTAACATTGGATTTAGCAACTAAATTTTTAATAACTTCTGCTAATAAATTCACTGGTTTTGTATCTACGAGCGCACCTTTTCTCGCCATTGTAAAAGGCGATCTTGAGAAGCCAGCAATTACAGGTTTAAACATATCAATAAATATAAGGTTAATCTGGGAATGGTAAAGAAGTTATAATGCCTTTTCTATTTTTTCCATTGAAAGTATTTACAAAAACCTCATTCCCAATTTCCCAATAATCCTTTAAAATCATAGAAAGGCCTATATTCTTTCTAAATCCTGGAGAATATATTCCAGATGCGATTTGCCCAATTTTTGTATTATCCTTTGAGTATACTGGTAAAGGTACACTGGTTGGCTTACATGGATCTCCATCAAACAAAATTCCTCTCATTCTTTGTACAATTCCATCAGATTGGATCTTTCTTAAAGCCTCTTTACCTATAAAATCATGATCATCCTCTTGTTTGCAGTATTTTTCAAGATTACACTCCAGAGGATTATTTTCTCTTGTAAAGTCATTCCCATAAGACATTAACCCAGCCTCAATTCTATCAATTAAATTTGGACATCCTGGAGAAATATTAAATTTTTGTCCACTCTCCCATATAGTATCCCAAAGTTTTTCTCCTAGTTCTATCTCATTAAAATGTGTTTCAAATCCTTTAAAGTATATTTCAAAACCATCTTGTTTACTGTAACCAGATCTTGCAATAATTTGTTTAGTTCCTAAAAAATCAAACACTTTAAAATTAAAAAATTTTAACTTTTTAATATCCTCACCAAAAATTGAAATTAGTAGATCCTCAGATTTCGGACCTTGAATACCTAGTGGATATACATCTGGTTCGATAATTTCTACATTTAATTTTGATCCTAAAGCAATTCCTTTTGCCCAAAGTAAAATATCAGAATCTGCAATAGAAATCCAAAACATATCATCGTCGAGTTTTAATAAAACTGGATCATTAATCATCCCAGCTGTGTCGTCAATTATTGGAATATAAAAACATTTACCGGTCTCCATTTTCTTTATGGATCGTGGTGTCATTTTTTGAACCAATTTTTCAGCATCAGGCCCTGTAATTTGTACTTGTCTCTGGCAAGACACATCCCACACTTGAACCTGCTCTCTTAAATGCCAGTAGTCTTCTTCTACAGTATTTTTAAAACCTTTTGGTAGCAGCATGTGATTAACAACAGTAAAATCGGATACTCCACATTCCTCTACTTTATTTGTAAATGGAGTTCGTCTTATACGTCTAGACATATTTAATTTTATATTTTTTTGTGTAATTACTTTTTCTTTACTCATTTTACTTAGACCACCACACTGTGTAACTATTTTTAGAAATTATTATTGGAATATGATATTTTTTATTTTGATCTTCCATTTGAAATTTAATGTTTATTTCTGAAACTATTTTTTTTTCTGAAAAATAATTGCCAGTTTTACAAACCATTTCATACTCACACTTGCAGTCGTCTTTACTTAATTCAAATTCTTGGAGTATACGTCCACCTTCATCAGATTTAGTCTTGCAGAAAACTTTCTTTTTTCCATTTTCATTAATTTGAAAAATAATTACGTCAACATTTGCAGCGTGCGAGCCATTTGTTGCATCCAATAAGTGAGAAGAGAAAGTTGCCACAATTATTCTATTGATGATTTCTCTCTTTTACTTGCAACTGCAGAGACTATTGGGCTTAATACAGGTTTTGCTTTAACATTTACACATGCGGGTTTTCCACTTTCCATAGCTCTTTTCAGTGCTGGACCTAGCTCTTCTCTTTTATTAACTAATTCTCCATGTCCTCCAAAACCCTCAAATATCTTGTGAAATGGTATATCGCGGAAGTCAGTTCCTACACTTTTTCCACTTTTAAATAACCTTTCTTGTTGCTGACCAATTGAAGCAAGACCCCCGTTATTATCAATTACAACAGTAATAGGTTTTTTCTCATAAAATACAGTTTCAATAGACATACCTCCTGATAAAAACGCACCATCACCACTAATCAGAACTACATTTGAATCTGGATTATGATTTTTAGCAGATAGAGCGAATGAAACTCCAACACCTAACATACTAAAAGTTCCAGGATGCAATATTCCTTTTAATTTTTTCCCTTTGGCACCTGCAATGTTGATAGCAATTTCTGACCAAAAATGAGTATTTCCTCCATCGATTACAAGCCAATCATTTTCACTCATTGCATCTTGAACATCCAATGAAAGTTGTAGAGGGTGAATTTTTCCTCCATTTTTTTTTGATGCTTCAGCTTCAATTTCTAAATCTTT
The DNA here is from genome assembly GCA_902603305.1 of uncultured Pelagibacteraceae bacterium. Lineage (GTDB taxonomy): Bacteria > Pseudomonadota > Alphaproteobacteria > Pelagibacterales > Pelagibacteraceae > Pelagibacter. The sequence continues at coordinate 5,244 of CACKUI010000004.1, forward strand.
TAAAGATTTATCAACCCACTCTTTCTTTTTTTTTTTATTCTCATGAAACCACTTTGTATCTAAAGACCATTTATTATTTTTTTTTAAGTTAGATAATGTGTCTAAAAAAACACCAGGATCACTTAGTAAACTTAAATCTGCAGCTCTATTAAGTTCTAATTCTTCATGTGAACCATTTACACAAACTAATTTTGTTGATTCTGGTATAAAAGGTGGATTTCCAAAATTTAATTGATTATCTAATCTTGCTCCAACAACAAGAACTAGGTCTGAATTGTGAAATGCAAATTCTGAAGGAGGGTATTGATGTATGTCAGCCAATCCCATGTAAGCGTTAGCTTCCTCTCCTAGTAATTTTTGATGATACGGAACATTAAAAATTGGTATATTTAAATTGTTACCAGCTGCTTCAAGATTTTTTTCTGAATGTGACCACCAAACACCATGTCCACCAATGATGACAGGTTTTTTTGAGTTACAAGCAAGTTCTAAGACTTCTGAAAGTGAATTTGGATCTGGCCACGCTTTGGCTATAGGTTTTGCTTTTTGAGAATATGGTCTTTCTTCTAAACCAACTTCCTCAGCAAAAGATGAAAACATTATATCAACAGGAAGACTAAGATGTACAGCGCCAGGATACCCGTTAGTTGCAATATGATATGCTTTGTCTACAAATTCTCTTATTCTAGTTCCATCAGTAATACTTGCGCTATATTTTGTTAAAGGGGCTGCAATTGAAACATCGTCAATTTCTTTAAAACCACCTGAGCCTTGTCTTTTAAGACTGCTAGATCCTGTAATGTAAATAATTGGACTTCTCTCACCCCAAGCCTCCATCATTGAAGGGACAGCGTTAGTAAATCCTTCAGGTCCAACTAAACAGACTGATGGTTTACGTGTAATCCTTGTATTACCATCTGCTAAATGTCCAGCAATCTGCTCATGAGGAGTGTTTATAACCTCAATTTGGCACTCAGCAAAACCTTCAATTGCTGGATTACAAAAACCTCCTGAAAGTGTAAAAACTTTACTAATTCCTTTGTCTTTAAGAGCTCTTGCAAGTAACGCTCCACCTCTAATTTTATTTTCACTCATTTTAGTAATTTACTTTATTTACAGTACTATCTATTAGTATATTAGAAGTAACATCATTAATATCATTTAATCCTACTAACCCAAGTGTAGTGCTAGCTTCTTCTTTAATAATTTCCACAATTCTCCTTAATCCTTTTCTTCCATCAGCTCCCATTGCATACATCACGGGTCTACCAATCATTGCATAATCGGCACCAAATGCAAGCGCTCTCACTATATCACTGCCACTTCTTATTCCACTATCAAAGATTAAAGGAAAATCACTTCCCACTGATTTTCTTATTAGTGGAAGCATATTTATTGCAGCCGTTGCACTGTCTAATTGTCTACCACCATGATTTGAAACTTGAATTGCATCAGCCCCTGCTTCTTTTATTTGTATTGCATCATCAGGAGACATTACTCCCTTTATTATCAATTTACCTTTCCATTTATCTCTTACTCTCTTTAAAGTATCCCAATCTGTAGAACCTCTACTTTCTTTTCTTTTAAATATACCATCACCACTTTTAGATGTTACATAATTCATTGGTTTAGGAATGCCACTTAGCAAAGTAGAAATAGACCAAATAGGGTGAGTTGCAAAATCAAAAAATTGTTTCGGACCTATTTTAAAAGGATATGAGAAACCATTTTTATCATCTCTAGTTCGTCTTGATAGTACTGGAACATCTACAGTTAATATTGCAACTGTGTAACCTGTGTTTTTGGCTCTATCTAAAAGTTCCATTACAAAGTTTTCGTCTTGGAATATATATAACTGCATCCACGCGTGACCTTTTGAAAGTTCATACATTTTTTCTAAAGTTGTTGTGGAAGCCATTGAAACACAAGTGGGGATATTATTTCTAGCACTTTCAGCTGCTAACATAGAGTCTGCTCCAGGCCATGATAAATTAGTCATTCCCATTGGAGCAAAGCCAAATGGAAAATCAAATTCATAACCTAATACTTTTTTCTTAAGAGATCTTTTCTCAACATTTCTTAAAACTTTAGGTTCAAGTCTAATCTGATCTAATGCTTTGCTGTTTATTTCTGCTAATTTTTCATCTCCAGATGCTCCATCAATAAAATCAAAAACTAATTTAGGTAGACGTTTTCTTGACAATTCTCTTGCATCTTTAATGCTAAAAATTTTTTGACTTGGTAGAATATTATCACTCATCATTAATTTTAATATATTCTTTTAAATTAAGTTGTTTATTTTGATCAACAAAATAAGCATTATGACTTTCTCTTGAAGAATAAACCTCAGTTGGTTTTCCGTCAATAAAAAGTACCGCAACTCCATCATCAACAGCTATACCATTTGGTAAAGTTTTATTTTTTATACTTTGTCTATATTTATCTGCTCTTTTTGCATCTGAATAATGTGGAGTAAAGCTTCCAGAAATAAGTCCAATACCGTTTAATGGTTTAAAATTAGGCCCATCCGAGTCTGTAAGAAAGTAATCAAACCAACATGCAGCCCCAGCACTTACTCCAGAAAGAATAATTCCTGAGTTATAAACTTCTTTAAAAATTTCAAATAAATTATTTCTTTTCCATAAGTCGAGCATAAATTTAGTATTTCCTCCACCAACATAAATAGCATCCAAATTTGAAATCCAGTTTTCAAAACCCTTAACATTTGAGACAAGATTGAAATGAGAAACTTTAAAATTAGTATTTTTAAATCTTTTATAGAATAGCTGGGTTTTTTTTACGTCATCATTACTAGCAGTTGGTAAAAACCCTACAGAGCATTTTTTTTTATTTATTTGATCTAAAAAAAATTGATCTAAATCGCTATCCTCATCATGAGTGAAACCACCACCTCCAACTGCTATTATTTGTTTTTTACCCTTCACTAAATAAATTTTTTTAATTTGTGGTTTTAATACCAGGCCAAGGATTAGGTGCTTTAGGAATATTTCTATTTAGACCTCTAACAATTTCTCCTTTAGCATCATACATTGGCAATTTACAGATTTCTCCTTTATGTACTTTTCCATCAGTGCATTTAACATCAACAACATCTCCTGGTCCATTTTCATTATTATCGAGGTGTACAATACCAACTCCACAAATTTGATATGGTGACCAAGTGCTAGAAGTTATTTTACCAACATTTTTTTCATTTATTTTAATGCTCTCACCTTTAATAGCAGTTCCCTCCACAACTCTAATTCCCCATGTCTTACATTTTTTATCTGATGTCATAAGAGCTTCTTTTCCAATAAAATCTTCTTTATTAAAATTTATAAAACGCCCGAGACCAACTGAAAATGGATTTGTTTTTTTTGTAAAATCTTGACCTGCGGAAAGTAGACCTGCCTCAATTCGTCTACATCTAAAACCTGGTGTGGCGACTAAAATCATACCTAATTTTTTTCCTTCATCAAGAATGTAATCTCCTATTTTCTCAGTTTCATTTTCAGGTCGAAAATAAATTTCCCAACCAAGCTCATTTGTAAAACCACTTCTACTTACAATTACTTTTTGATCTAAAATTTGTAATTCTTTCCAATCAAAATATTTCCAGTCATTTTCAGAAAATCCGTCTGCTATATTTTCTAACAGTTTCATTGATAAAGGACCCTGGATTTGACTTACCCATACTTCAGGATCTTTTATTTCAACATCCATATTTTTTGAGTGAGCTTTATACCAAGAAAATAGATCTCCATCTGCTTGAGCAAACCAATATTTATCTTCGTCAATTTTTAATAAAACTCCGTCTGTTATCATTCCCCCATCGTGATAACAAGCAAACTGGTAAGAACATCTTCCTTTTGATATTTTTGATACATCTCTTGGAAATATTTTTTGTAATAATTTTAATGAGTCTGGACCAGATATTTCAAATGGATGTTCACCAGTATGTCTAAATATTATTTCTTGCCTTCCTTTCCAATACATTTCCTCAGAACTAACATTTGACAATTTCTCTAGTGTTAATCTTCCAGCATAATTAGAGTATTCAGGATCATAAGGAAGCTCTTGATAAGTTAGTGGATGAACTTGAATTGACCTTGCAAGCTCCACAGAGCTAGAATTTTCAAGGCTAATAGGCTTAACTGTAAACCTATATTTATTGATTAAATCTTTCATTACTTTTTTTTAAATAATCAAAATACATCAATAAAACAAATAAAAAAGAACCATTTTCACTGTTGCTATATAAGTTGCTAATTGTTACCTTTTACTTTTTAAAGAGAGGAAATTATGAAAAACATTTTTAAATTGATATCAGTTTCATTGGTATCACTATTTGTAACGTTTTCTTTTGCTAATGCATCAAGTGGAGTTTTTAAATTATCTCATGATGTAGGTTTTGGAAAAGATACAAATTTAGACGCAATTACTAAAGGACGACTGTTTCAGGTAGTAATAATGACACAAAACCGTCTTGTTAGAAAAGATCTTAAAGGCGTTACATCGCCTGAGCTTGCAACAGACTGGTCAGGAAATGCAGATGCAACAGAATGGACTTTTAATTTAAGAAAAGGTGTTAAATTCCATGATGGATCTGATTTTGATGCAGAGGATGTAAAATATTCTTTAATGAGAGTTAAAGATCCTGAAATTGGTTCGCCTGCAAAGAAAAGCATGAGTGCAGTAACAGATATTGAGATTGTAGACTCACACACAGTTAAAATGAAGTTGAACACATCTTTTGCAGATTTTCCACTTTTACTAACTGATTATAGACTAAGAATGATACCTAATGGATCAGGAGATACTATTGGAAAAACAGGTATTGGAACTGGACCTTTTATAGTAGAAAAGTTTGATGCTGAAGGAACAACAATTCTTAAAGCTAACCCAGATTATTGGGAAGGGGCTCCTAAACTTTCTGAAGTACATGTAATAGCTATCCCAGATGGTCAAGCTAGAATTCAAGCTTTACTTACAGGTCAAATAGATATGAATAGATATGTACCATTCAATCAGAAAAAAATATTTGATGGTAACCCAAAGTTTAATGTTTCAGTTATTCCTACAGGAAACTGGAGAGGTATGGTAATGAGAACTGACGTTGCACCATTTGATGATGTGAGAGTAAGAAAGGCTGTCAGAATAGCTGTAGATAGACAAGAATTAGTTGATCTTGTTATGGCTGGAGCAGCAACAGTATCTTGTGATACTCCTGTTGCACCTTCTGACCAATACAGAATGAAGAAGAGTTGTCCACCTCAACCAGCAACTGCAAAAAAATTACTTGCTGAAGCAGGTTATCCAGATGGGATTGATATGACAATTCACGTTTCTACAAAAGAACCAACATGGCCAACTATTGCTGAGGTTTTACAACAACAATTTGCAAAAGCTAACATTAGAGCAGATATCCAAATGACACCTTCAAAAAGTTATTGGAATGAAACTTGGATGAAAAAAGCTGTAGCAATGACACGTTGGAATGAGAGGCCTGCAGACAGTATTTTGCATGAAGCTTATCATAGTGAAGCAAAATGGAACGAGTCTTTCTATAAAAGTGCTTCTTTTGACAAAAATTTAGCTGAAGCTAGAGGAGAGTTAAAATTTAGTAAAAGAAAAGCAGCATACATCAATGCTCAGAAAACTCTATGGGAAGAATCTGGAACAATGATTCCTTACCACGTATCTAGACTGGTTGTCACATCTTCTAAAGTGAAAAACCTCGACGAAGTTGAGTATTTTTCAATTAGATGGCACACAGTTAGCGTTCAATAAAAATTTTGTTTTACAGGCCTTTAAGTAGGCCTGTAAAACCTCTTTCATTTCTAAATAAATAATTTAAAATTTAAGTATTCTTATGCCTTTTTTAATTATAAAGAGAATTCTATTAGGTCTAATAACTTTATTTATTGTATCTCTAATCACTTTTGTTGGAACAGAAATTTTACCTGGTGATGCTTGTACAACATATCTTGAAAGGCAAGCATTTGGAGAACAATTAGAAGCTTGTTATAGAAGATTAGGTTTGAATGTTCCTGCATATGAGAGATATGTATCCTGGGCAGTAAATGCTATTCAAGGAGACTTCGGTTATTCATTGAGTGGAGAAATGCCAATTAAAGAGGTACTAGGGCCACGTATTAAAAATTCATTAGTTCTAGCATCAGCTGCTATTTTTATTGGCATTCCAATCGCTCTAATACTTGGAATAGTAACTGCCCTTTGGAGAGATAAATTGCCTGATGTAGCAATTTCAACAGTAACTATATTTGCTATGACTATCCCAGAGTTTATTAGTGCTACTTTATTAATCTTAATAATCGCAATATGGCTAGAGTGGTTGCCAGGAATTGTAATTGTTCCAACTGATGTTTCATTCTTAGAACTATTACCAAATATTATTTTACCAGTAATCGCTATTGCAATGATTATGACAGCTCATATGGCACGGATGGTGAGATCAAGTGTCATTCAAGTTATGGCAAGTGAATATGTTCAAATGGCAATTTTAAAAGGTGTTCCATATTGGAAAATGGTTTTTAAACATGTATTACCAAATGCATTATTACCGGCTATTAATGTTGTAGCTTTAACAATTGCATGGTTATTAGGTGGTGTTGTTGTAACTGAAGTTGTATTTAATTACCCAGGTCTTGGAAGATTGGTTATTGAGTCGATTTCAAATAGAGATTTACCTACAGTTCAAGCATTAGCAATAATTCTTGCGTCTATATATGTTAGTATAAATTTATTAGCAGACCTGATTACATTGATGCTTAATCCAAGATTAAAGACTTTACAGATAAGAAAATAATATGAAATTGAAAAATATTTATCAGGAAGAAAAGAAAAGTAATTTAGCAAAAGTCTCTGAAATAATAATTACAATGGCCTCAAGACCATCGGGTTTCATTGGTTTAAGTATATTGATTTTCCACGTACTTCTTGCATTTATTAGCCCTTATATTGCGCCTTATGATTTTAAAGCCATAAATCCAACTTTAATGCTACAGGCTCCTTCGGCTGAGTATTGGTTTGGAACTGATGATCTTGGAAGAGATGTTTTTACTAGAACAATTTTAGGTGGAAGAACAGCATTAACAATTACTTTCTTTGGATCTTTGATAGCACTACTTTGGGGTGGCCTATTAGGAATTTTTTGTGGACTGGTTGGTGGAAAAACTGACGATATAGTGATGAGAATTGTTGATGCATTTTTATCTATACCGTGGATATTAGCAATGTTGTTAATTGTATCTTTGTTAGGTACTTCAACTGAAGTATTGATACCTGCTTTAGGTTTTTTTTATGGTAAAGGAATTGTAAGAGTAGCAAGAGCTGCAACCCATGATGTTATTGCAAAAGACTTTATTGTATCAGCTAGAGCAAGAGGGCATAGTAATTTTTCAATAATATATAATGAGATAATTCCAAATGTAAGAGATGCAATTTTAGTGGAAGGTGCAATGAGATGGTCATGGATGCTACTTGGCTTTAGTTCTTTGTCGTTCCTAGGTTTTGGTGTTAGTCCTCCAACTCCAGATTGGGGATTGATGATATCAAACGCAAGAGGTCTAATGTCATTTGCTTATTGGTCAGTGATAGCTCCAATTGTTGGTTTAAGTAGCTTAATAATTGGCATCAATTTGACAGCTGATGCTTTTGCTAAAGCCTTAGGTATAGATAGATCAACAAAAGCGCCTGTTTAAAAATGAATGAAATAATTCAAAAAGTAAAAAATTTATCTATTGGATTTAAAAGTAAAAAAGGTGAAGAGATTTTAATATTAAGAAACATTACTACAAATATTAAAAAAGGAGAAACCGTTGGTATTGTTGGAGAGTCTGGATCTGGAAAAAGTACTCTTGCACTAGCAATGATGGGGTATGTTAAGCATGGTCTCTACACTATTGGAGGAGAATGTGAATTTAATTCATCAAATCTTTTAAAAATGAAAAATAGAGATTTGGAAAAAATCAGAGGTAGAAAAATCGCAATGATACCTCAAAATGCAGGACAGGCATTGACACCAAATTTAAAAATAGGTTATCAAATTGATGAAGCATTACAGTTGCATTCTGATTTAAAGGAAGAGAAAAGAGAACAAAAAATTTCTGAATTGTTAAATAAAGTTAGACTTCCTTCACCAGAAACAATTGCCCTTCGATATCCTCATGAACTTTCAGGGGGACAACAACAAAGAGTTGCTGTTGCAATGGCATTAGCTGGAACTCCTGACCTTTTACTATTGGACGAACCTACCACTGGCTTAGACGTAACAACACAAGCTCACGTTTTAGAACTGCTTAATTTCATTGCCAAAGACACTGGAACATCAATGGTTTATGTGAGCCATGATCTAGGAGCAATAGCTCAAGTAAGTGACCGTATTATTGTAATGTACTCTGGTGAAATAGTTTTAGAGGGACCCTCTAGAGATATTCTTAAAAAACCAATTCATCCCTATACCTATGGTTTGCTAAAATCTATACCAAAATTATCACTAGCAGGGCTTCCACAATCAATGCCTGGTAGCCAACCTCAACCTGGAACAATGCATAGAGGCTGCAGTTTCTTTGATAGGTGCAATTTTTCAGAAGAAAAATGTAAAAATAACTCTCCCCAACTCGAGTATTTAGAAGAATTAAAAACAAGTGTTAGATGTTTTAATTATAAGAGTTTAATGAATGACAGTCAGGTTAATCAAACTGTTAATAAAATTAAGACGAGTTTGCAGGATAAAGAAATATTAAACCTTTCAGAAGTTTCAATAAGTTACGCTAAGCAAAAACTTTTAGATCAAGTGTTAAATAGAATTTCTGACGACAACCCAACTGTTAAAGATATCAATATTAATATTAAGAAGGGTGAAACTATAGCTCTTGTTGGAGAGTCAGGTAGCGGAAAATCAACAATTCTTAAATCTATTGCTGGGTTACTCAGAACCAAAGGTGGAATAATAAAATTTGACCAAGATAGAAATTTATCTTCTGACCTTAAAGAGAGAGATCCCAATGACTTAAGAATTATTCAATTAATTTTTCAAAATCCTGATGAGTCTTTAAACCCAAATCATACTGTTGAAGAGATAATAGCTCAACCATTAAAGTTATATTTTGGTTTAAAGGGTGAAGAATTAAAAAAAAATATAATAGATCTATTACAAAAAGTAAGACTTGGAGAATTTTATATGTCCAGGTACCCCAGACAATTATCTGGTGGTGAAAAACAGAGAGTTGCAGTAGCAAGAGCTTTTGCAGCTAAACCAGATATTATATTATGTGATGAGGTAACATCTGCATTAGATGTGTCAGTTCAAGCAGCTGTATTAAATTTGCTACAACAACTTAAAGAAGATTTTGGAACTACATATATATTTGTTTCACATGATTTAGCTGTTGTAAGAGCTATAAGTGATAGAGTTGCTGTTCTTTATCAAGGAAGATTGTGTGAAGTGGGACCATCAAAAGATGTTTATCAATTTCCATCACACCCTTATACAGAGGTTTTATTAGGAGCAGTGCTAGAACCAGATCCAGATATCAAACCAAAATTAGTTGCTGAGGATATTGTAGAAGAAAAACCACCTCAAAAAGGATGCAGTTTTCAAGGGAGATGTTCAAGAATATTAGGTGATATTTGTAAAAATGAGGTACCACCATGGCAAATAACTAACAGTGGAAACTCTATTAGATGCCACATACCTTTAAAAGAATTGCAAAAAGACCAGATTAATTAAAGTTATATTTATTATTTTAAATTTCTATTTAAGTATGTTTAAATAACTCCTAGGATGAAAAATAATTCTACATTGATTAAAAACTTATTATCTGATCTTAGAATAAATATTTATTTTCAGAATATTTCTTTGATGTTAATAGGTACACTTATCCTAGCTTTTTCGTCAAAAGTTCAAGTTCCATTTTGGCCTGTTCCGATGACAATGCAAACTTTTGCTGTTTTTATAATTGGAATGACATTTGGTTCAAAGTTAGCATTTTTTACACTCTTATTATATCTTTTCGAAGGAGCTATTGGACTTCCAGTTTTTGCAAAAGGTGGTGGATTACTTTATTTAACTGGTCCGACAGCTGGCTATCTTTATGGAATGACCATTGCAGCTGGTGTTGTTGGTTATTTGGCAGAAAGAAATTTTAATGACTCCTATATCAAAAGTTTATTTTCTCTTTTAATAGCAACTTCTATTATTTTTATTATTGGGGTGGGTTATTTGGGCTCAGTTATAGGTTATGAGAAGGCTTTAGCTGGTGGTCTATATCCTTTTTTACCAAGTGAATTATTCAAAATTGCTCTAGCAGTGGCAATAATTCCATCAATTACAAAAATAATTAAATAATAATATAAAAATATTTAATCGCTTTAAGTTGCTCTTGAATAAGATATTCATTATAAGTTTTAATTCTCATTATGAAAATTAATAAAGTAGTAGTCATAGGGTCAGGTACAATGGGCAGTGGAATAGCCGCTCAATTATGTAATGCAAATGTTCCAGTTACATTGTTAGACTTAACTACTGAAATTTCTGAAAAAGCTAGAGAGAGAATTTTAAAATCTAGACCTCCTTTATTAATAGATAAGTCAAAAATAAACAATATCAATGTTGGAAATATAAATGATAATTTTAATGAAGTTGGTGAAGCAGACTGGATAGTTGAAGCTGTTGTTGAGAGAATTGATATTAAACACAATATTTATGAAAAAATTTTTAAAGAAAGAAAGAAAGGATCAATAGTATCTTCAAATACATCTTCTATTCCAATTAAAGTTCTTTCAGAAAAACTTTCAGATGAAGAAAAAAAAGATTTTTGTATAACTCACTTCTTTAATCCAGTCAGATATATGGATTTGTTAGAAATTGTAAAAAATGAAAATAATGATTTAGATCAAATAAACTCACTTAAAAGTTTTTGTGAAAAAGATTTAGGAAAAGGTGCATTAATTTGTAATGATACTCCAGGATTTTTAGGAAATAGAATTGGTGTCTACGCTATGCAAGTGGCTATGACTGAAGCTTTTAAAATGAAATTAACAATTGAAGAAGCTGATGCCGTCTTTGGAAGGCCAATGGGAATACCAAAAACAGGAGTTTTCGGTCTCTATGATTTAATTGGAATTGATTTGATGGCTGATGTTTTGAAAAGTTTTATAAAAGAACTTCCAGAAACTGATGACTTTCAAGTTGTAGCAAAAGAAATACCATTGGTTAAAAAACTTATAGAAACTGGATACACAGGAAGAAAAGGAAAAGGTGGTTTCTATAGAATGAATAAGTCTGATAATAAAAAAATTCTAGAGGGTATAAACTTAGAAACAGGTGAATATTCACTATCTAAAAAGTTTAATTTAGGATCCGAAAAAATGGATATTGTTGGTCTTATAAACAGAAAAGATAAATATGGTGAATACGCTTGGTCGGTAATTTCAAAAATTATCAAATATGCATCATCTTTAGTTCCAGGTATTACGGATAAATTTAATGATATCGATGAAGCAATGAGACTAGGGTTTAATTGGTCCAAGGGACCTTTTGAAATGTTAAAAGAAATCGGTGTTAAGGATTTTTTTGAGAGAATAGATACATTTGAAAATAACAAGTTCCTTGAAAACTTATCACAAAGTAAAGACGAAAATTTTTATGGTGAAAGACAGCAATATACTGATTTAGAAACTTTAGGAAAAATAAAACCTAGAGCAACTAAATTAGATAAAAATAACTCTGCTGAAACCTATAGATTTGACGACTTTAATATTGTTGAATTCACAACTAAGGCTAACGCTTTAGATTATGACTCGATGGATAGCTTAAAAAATGCAACAGACAAACCTTTAATAATAATTAATGAAGCAATGCAATTTTCAGCAGGTGTAAACTTGTCTTACACAATGAATTTTGCAGACAAAGGAGATTTTAAATCTATTGAAAAGTTTGTTAAATATTTTCAAGAGACCTGTAAACATTTAAAATATTCTAAATACCCAGTTGTATCAGCACCATCAGGATTAGCATTGGGTGGTGGTTTTGAGGTTTTATGTCAAAGTAACTTTGTTGCATCCCATACCAACATTGTAGTTGGTTTAGTTGAGACTATGGTTGGATTAATTCCAGCAGGTGGAGGATGTAAAGAAATGCTTTGGAGATGGTCTCAAACTGAAGAAGCTAAAAATGATCCTGATTATGCTCCCTTAAAAGTATTTGACATAATTGGATATGCTAAAACTGCGACTTCACCCATTGAAGCTGAACCATTAAAATATTTAAGACCAGAGGACAAAAAAATAATGAGTAGAAATAGTTTATTACAGGTTTCTAAAGAGATAATTCAAAATAATAAAGATTTTTCTCCTCCAGAGGAATGTACATTTAAACTGTCAGGAAAAAGTGTTTATGACAAAATGGTAAAAATGTTAGAAAAATTATACAATGATAAAATTATTCTTGATCATGGAATGGAAGTAGGGAAAGAACTAGCAAAAGTTTTAAGTGGTGGAGATACTACTTTAGAAAAAAATTTATCAGAAGATGATCTATATAAATTAGAGTTAGATGCATTTATGAAGCTAATTGAGACAGAAAAAACTCAAGAAAGAATTAAACATACATTGAAAACTGGTAAACCTCTGGTAAACTAATATCATGGCAAATAGACCAACAAAAAAACAAGTAGACAATGCAACAAAAATTCTAATTTCTTGGAAGAAAAAAATGCCTTTTTATTATGCTGCAGCTATTATAATTGCTTTAATAATCATTCTAGTTTCTTCAAATTCGAATAAAGAGCTTTCTATGTATCAAAAAAATATCAATGATTTTAAAAAAGCAGCTGAATTTATTCATAAAAATAGCTCTAAAAATTGAAAGATAAAAATAAAAAACCAATCCAACCAGTAAGTGGAACAAAAGTACCAAGATATGCGGGACCATCAACTTTCGCTAGATTGCCAGAATTAAAAGATGTTGAAAGTTGTGATGTAGCAATTGTAGGAGTTCCTTTTGACTCTGGAACTAGTTATAGACCTGGAGCACGATTTGGGCCCCAGAGTATAAGACAAGCTTCAAGACATTTGAGAACAAATTATCATCCAAGTTACGACGTTGAACCGTTTAAAGTACAACAAGTTGCTGATGCAGGAGATATTGCCTGTAATCCATTTAATATAGATGAAGCTATAAAACAAATAGAAGTTGGTGCTACAGATCTTTTAAATAAAGTAGATGGGATTATTAGTCTTGGCGGTGATCATACAATAGCCGTTCCATTGCTTAGAGCAATTAATAAAAAGAATAAAGGCCCAGTTTCATTAGTCCATTTTGATGCTCACTTAGATACTTGGGATACTTATTTTGGAGCACCTTACACACACGGTACACCATTTAGGAGAGCCAGAGAGGAAAATTTATTTTTAGATGATGCATCAATGCATGTTGGAATTAGAGGTCCACTCTATAGCAGGGAAGATATTAAGAACGATGAAAGTTTTGGTTTTAAAATAATTCATTGCGATGAATTTCAAACAGAAGGTATAGATAAAATAGTTGAGAGAATTAGAAACAGAGTAGGAGACAATGCTTTATATCTATCGATAGATATTGATGTTCTAGACCCAGCTTTTGCTCCTGGGACTGGTACACCCGAGATAGCAGGCATGACTACAAGAGAAATTGTAAATGTTATAAGAGGATTGTCAGGGCTAAACTTAGTTTCAGCAGATGTAGTTGAGGTAGCACCAGCATATGATCATGCAGAAGTAACTTCTTTAGCGGCTGCAACAATTGTTTATGAATTAACAAATTTGTTTGCAAAAGCCTAAAGAATAGATAGCTTAATATATGTTAGAAAAAAGAAATTTTTATATAAATGGTAAATGGGTAGAACCAAAAAATTCTAAAGACATTCAAGTAATAAATCCTGCCACAGAAAAAAGTTGTGCAGTTATTTCACTGGGTGGAAAAGAAGATGTTGATGATGCGGTATCAGCTGCAAAAACTGCTTTTCAAACATGGGGTTTCACAAAAAAAGAAGATAGGATTAAACTATTAGAAAAGTTCTATGAGCTATATAAAAAAAGATGGAATGACACTACAGAAGCAATAATGATGGAAATGGGTGCTCCCAAAGATTTTGCATCGAAACTTCAGACTGGTACAGGCGCAAGTCATACGAAATCATTCATAAAGTATCTTAAAGCTTTTGACTTTGAAAAACCTTTAGGAGATCATGCACAAGATCAGAGAATTATTTATGAACCCAAAGGAGTTTGCGTATTAATAACGCCTTGGAATTGGCCAATGAATCAAGTTTGTTTAAAAGTAATCCCAGCTTTAGCAGCAGGATGTACTATGATCTTAAAACCTTCTGAGCTAGCACCTTTATCATCAATGATACTTGCAGAACTTATTGATGAGGCAGGTTTTCCAAAAGGTGTATTTAATTTAGTTAATGGAGATGGGGAAACTACAGGCAATGCACTGACCAGTCATAAAGATGTAAATATGATATCTTTTACAGGTTCAACAAGAGCTGGAGCTCTAATTTCTCAAAACGCAGCAAAAGACTTTAAAAGGGTAAGTCTTGAATTAGGTGGAAAAGGAGCAAATATTATTTTTGAAGATGCAGATTCTGAGGCAATTGAAAGAGGAGCTGCACGATGTTTTAGAAATTCAGGCCAATCATGTAATGCACCTACAAGAATGCTCGTAGAAAAATCAATCTATCATGATGCAGTTAACAGATTAAAAAAATTTGCTAATGAATATAAAGTTGATATTCCCCAAAAAGAAGGAGATCACATTGGTCCGGTAATATCAGAAACACAATATAATAAAATTCAAGGTTTAATAAAAAAGGGTATAGATGAAGGCGCTAATTTAATAGCTGGGGGACCTGGAAAACCTGATGGTTTGAAAGATGGTTATTACGTAAAGCCAACTGTTTTTGCTGATGTAAATAATAATATGGAAATCGCCAGAACTGAGATTTTTGGTCCAGTATTATCAGTAATTCCATTTGAAACAGAAGAGGAGGCAATAGAAATTGCAAATGATACTCCATATGGTTTAACAAATTATATTCAAACTGAAGATCAAGAAAAAGTTAAAAGAGTTGCAAGAAAGCTTAGATCTGGGATGATAGTTGCTAATACAGCTTCACTAGCTGTAGATGCTCCATTTGGAGGATTTAAACACTCTGGAATAGGAAGAGAAGGTGGAAAAGAAGGTTTATTAGAATTTTTAGAAGTAAAATCTATTGGTGGTTGGAATTAATTTAAAGATTTATTTTTAATACCATCTAAAAAACTAATACATTTTTTAATTTCAGATAGTTTTATAAATTCATCAATCTTATGAGCTTGCTTTATAGATCCTGGTCCACATACAACTGTACTAATTCCAATCTCCTGAAATAGTCCTGCTTCTGTTCCGAAAGAAACTACATCTCTAGAATTATCTCCAGTTATACTTGAAACAAACTCGCATGCTTCTGAGTTAGGAACCCTATCGAAACCAGTAATTTCACCTATTATGGATTTTTTTATGGAAGATTTTGGATAAATTTTTTGCATTTCTGGTAAAAGAATTTCATTTGTAAATTTATCTATTTCGTTATTTAAGAAAATTCCATCTTCTTTAACTACAGGTCTTGTCTCCCAGTTTACATGACATTTATCAGCAATGACGTTGTGTGCTATGCCACCAAAAATTCCACCAATTTGTAAAGTTGAATAAGGTGGTTCAAAGATCGAGTCTTTTAATTGTCTAGATTTAAGATTTTCTTTTAATTCTAATAGTTTATTCACATATCTTGCAGCAAATTCAACTGCACTCACACCTTTTTCTGGTTGTGAACTATGCCCCGCAAGACCTTCAAAATATGTTGTATATTCATAACATCCTTTGTGTGCATCTATTATTTTCATATTGGTTGGTTCACCAACAATGCAAATACAATCATGAATTTCTCTTTTTTTTAATTCTTTAATTAATATAGGTGCACCTATGCAAGCAGTTTCCTCGTCAAACGTAAATGAAAAATGAATATCTCTGTCTAAATTTGAAGAAGAGAAAATAGGTGCGTATGCTAATGCACATGCTATAAATCCTTTCATATCACATGAGCCTCTACCAAATAATTTGTCATCTTTGATTGTTGCATCAAAAGGATCTGTTGCCCATCCTTTAGAAACTGGAACTACATCAGTATGTCCAGATAAAATAATTGGTTTTTTTTTACTCTTTTTTTTAGCTTTTATAGTTGAAAATAGATTTACTCTTTTTTCTTCTTCATCATATGTTCTAAAGGATACTGCGCCCAATGAATTTAAAATATTATCGCAATAGTCAATTAGTTGAGTATTGTTTTCACCAGAAACAGTTTTAAAAGCAATTAAATCTTTTAGTATCTTAATAGAATTACTATATATTTCTTCTAAATTATTTCCTGTACTCATTTATTTTTAATTATATATTAAATTTATGAAAGAACAAATAACCTACGACATTTATGACAAAGTAGATATTAGAGTAGGAACAGTAATATCGGTAAAAAAAAATGAAAAAGCAAGGAAACCATCTCTTGTTGTTGAGGTTGACTTTGGGAAAGATATAGGAATTAAGCAATCATCAGCACAGATAACTCATTATTATAATGAGGAAAATCTAGTCGGGAAACAAGTTATTGGCATATGTAACTTTCCTGAAAAAAATATAGCAGGTATTGTCTCTCAGGTTTTAATACTTGGTTCTATAGATGAGGAAGGCAAAGTTGTTCTTGTTCACCCATCCCAAAAAGTAGAAAATGGTTTGCCTGTAGCATAAACATGCACCCCGAATTACTGTCTCTATGTTTGTTTATGTTTGTTACGAGCTGTTCTCCAGGACCAAATAATATTGTTGCCTCTCACTCTGGATTTAATCACGGTTTTAAAAAAACTATTCCTTTGATGTTGGGGGTAATTTTTGGATTCACATTTATGTTAGCTGTAATTAACTTTGGTTTAATAAATATATTTAAGCTTTATCCAATACTCCAAAAAGGTTTAATAATAACGGGTACAATCTTTTTAATATATTTGTCTTATAAAATATCATTTTCAAAATCATCAAGTGAAAGTGATAATTTAAAACCAGTAAATTTTGTTGAAACATTTCTATATCAATTTCTAAACCCTAAAGGAGTAATTGTAGCTATAATTGCAGTTTCTACCTATGTAGAGTCTGGTGGAAACTTTATTTCATATTCAATTTGGTTATTAAGCATTGCCTTTTTGTTTGCAGTTATTAGTATTATTTTTTGGACTATAATTGGAAAATTTATGAGGAAATTCGCGACAAATGAGAAATTTATTAAATGGTTTAATTATGTTATGTCGGCACTCTTATTAAGCTGTATAGCAACTTTTTATTACTAAAAAATATGAAACCAGGAAATCAAAATTCATTTAAATGTCTAAAAGAAATATCAGTAAATGGAAAAAATTATTCATATTATTCACTAAAAGAAGCAGAGAAAAATGGTTTGGAAGGCATAAATAAATTACCAAAATCAATAAAAGTCTTACTTGAAAATCTTCTTAGATATGAAGACAATGTGACAGTTAATAAAGAACAAATTTTGGCGATTAAAGAGTGGTTAAATTCAAAAAAATCCAAAACAGAAATTGCATATAGACCTGCAAGAGTGCTTTTGCAAGATTATACAGGTATACCAGCTGTAGCTGATCTTGCTGCAATGAGGGATACAGTTAAGGAAAAGAATAAGGATCCAAATACCATTAACCCTCTTTCTTCTGTTGATCTAGTGATCGACCATTCAGTTCAAGTGGATAAGTTTGCAACAAAGAATTCATTAAAAGAAAATGTTGATATTGAGTTTGATAGAAACTTTGAGAGATATTCTTTTTTAAAATGGGGACAACAGGCTTTTAATAATTTTAGAATTGTTCCTCCAGGTACAGGAATTTGTCACCAAGTAAATTTAGAATACTTATCAAAAGTAGTTTGGAATGAAAAATTTGAGGATAAAGAGTACTTATTTCCAGATACGCTAGTTGGCACTGATAGCCATACTACAATGGTTAATGGGTTATCAGTGCTAGGTTGGGGTGTTGGAGGAATTGAGGCAGAAGCTGGTATGCTGGGACAACCTATATCAATGTTGATACCAGAAGTAGTTGGATTTGAAATGAAAAATAAGCTACCTGAAGGTACAACTGCTACTGATCTAGTTTTAACAGTGGTTAAAATGTTAAGAGATAAAGGTGTTGTTGGTAAATTTGTAGAATTTTATGGAGAAGGTCTAAAAAACCTAACACTTGCTGATAGAGCAACTATTGCAAACATGGCACCTGAGTATGGCGCTACCTGTGGATTTTTCCCAATAGATGATGAAACCTTAAAATATTTAGAATTTTCAGGAAGATCAAATGAAAATATTCAAATCGTAGAAAAATATGCAAAAGAACAAAATTTATGGGCAAGTGATGATCTTGTATTCACTGATACTTTATCTCTAGATATGTCTACAGTAGTACCAACAATTTCTGGACCAAAAAGACCTCAAGATAAAGTTCTTTTAACAGAAGCATCAAAAAATTTTATAAAAGTTTTTGAAGATGTTTGTAAAAAAAATGAGCCAACAATAGCAAAAGTTAAAGACACAGATTTTGAAATAAAAGATGGAGATATATTAATAGCAGCTATCACGTCATGCACAAATACCTCCAATCCAAATGTATTAATTGGTGCAGGACTGTTAGCCAAAAATGCAATCGAAAAAGGTTTAACTGTTAAACCTTGGGTTAAAACCTCATTAGCACCTGGATCACAAGTTGTTACTGACTATTTAGATAAAGCTGGTTTAAGCAAATATTTAGATGAATTAGGTTTTAATTTAGTTGGTTATGGTTGTACTACTTGTATTGGTAATTCTGGACCCTTGCCAGATAATATTACTGATGCTGTTAAAGAAAATAATTTATACGCAGTTTCAGTTTTGTCTGGAAATAGAAACTTTGAAGGAAGAATTTCTCCTTTAGTAAAAGCAAATTATTTAGCTTCACCTCCTCTAGTAGTAGCTTATGCAATCGCAGGATCTATGAGAATGGATTTATATAAAGATCCGTTAGGAAAAGATAACAAAGGACAAGATGTTTATCTAAAAGACATTTGGCCTTCAAATAAAGAGATTGAAGATACTCTTAAACAATCTTTAAACCCAGAAATGTTTGTGAACAGATATTCAAATGTCTCTGAAGGACCGGAACAATGGCAAAAAATTAAAGTGGACAAAGGAAGTATTTATAATTGGGAAGAAAATTCTACCTATGTAAAAAAACCACCATTTTTTGAAAATTTACCTGATGAACCAGAAGGTTTTAAGGAAATAAAAGATGCAAGACCATTATTAATTTTAGGGGATATGGTAACAACAGACCATATATCGCCAGCTGGAAGTATTCAGAAAGAAAGCCCAACAGGAAACTATTTTATGAAGCATCAAATTTTACCCAAAGATTATAATTCTTATGGTGCAAGAAGAGGAAATCATGAGGTAATGATGAGAGGAACATTTGCCAATATTAGAATTAAAAATGAAATGGCTCCAGGTACAGAGGGAGGTTTCACTAAATTATATCCTGAAGAAAAAGTAATGCCTATTTATGATGCTGTTGTTGAATACAAAAAAAGAGGAACAGATTTAGTAGTATTTGGTGGAAAAGAATATGGAACCGGTTCTTCAAGAGATTGGGCTGCAAAAGGAACAAAATTATTAGGTATAAAAGCTGTGATTGCAGAAAGCTTTGAAAGAATACATAGATCTAATCTTATAGGCATGGGAGTTTTACCTTTGCAGTTTGTAGAAAATATGAATAGACAGAATTTAAACCTAAAAGGGTCAGAATTAATTTCAGTATTAGGTCTTGAGAAAGGAATTAATCCTGGTGATCATTTAGAAGTTGAAATTAAATATGCAACAGGGGACATTAAAAAAATTAAAATGTTATGCAGAATAGACACTAAAAATGAATTAGAATACTACAAGAACGGTGGTATTCTTCAATATGTTCTAAGGAATATGATTAATGGATGAAGAAATAGAAATTATTAATACAAATACAAGAGTTGAAAAATTAAAAAACTTTTTCGTATCAAAAAGAAAACAATTAATAACTTTGTTAATATTAATCATTTTGATATTGATCACTTTTTTTGGCTATCAAGAGTTCAAGTCTAGCAGTAAAGAAAAGTTAGCAAATAAATTCAATTCAATTGTTATAAATTTTGAGACAGGCAAAAAAGATAATATAAATAATAATTTGATAGAAATCATAAATGCTAAAGATAAAACCTATTCTCCATTAGCTTTCTTTTTCTTATTAGATAATGATTTAATAACGTCTATTGATGAAATAAATTCATATTTTGATCTTCTTATAAATGATGTATCTCTTGGAAAAGAAATTAAAAACTTAACCATATACAAAAAAGGATTATTTAATTCAGACTTCGCAAAAGAAAATGAATTATTAGATATACTTAATCCAGTAATAAAATCAGACAGTCTCTGGAAACCACAAGCATTATATCTTATGGCTGAGTTTTATTTATCAAAAAACCAAAAGCAGAAATCAAAAGAATTCTTTAATCAAATAGCAGAAATGGATAATGTTAGTCCAAAAGTTAAATTAGAAGTCCAAAGAAGGTTACGATCAGATTTCAGTGAATAAAGCTATTAAATATATAATTATTTTAATATTTTTATCAAATTGTAGTTTCTCAAAAAAGGACGCAGTCGATAATGAGAAATTAATCGATATTTTTAAAAAAAATGAACCCATTGAAAAAGAATTCAATCAACAATTAAAGATTAAGAAATTAAATACTTTTAAAATAAAACCTTTTCAAAAAAATAACAGCAATAGTAATGGAAATATTAATTTTGACTCTAATTTTGATAAATTTTTAACATACAAAATAAATAAAATTGAAAAATTTGACTCAAATCAACCTGAATTATTTTTTACAGAAAACGAAAATGTTGTTTTTTTCAATGGAAAAGGTTCAGTTATAAAGTTAAGCAAAGACCTTAAGAAAATATGGGAAATTAATAATTATAATAAAAAAGAGAGGAAACTTAATCCTATTTTATATTTTGCTCAAGCTGACAAAAGTTTAATTGTAAATGATAATTTGTCAAAAATGTACTCAATTGATTTAAATGATGGAAAAGTTATTTGGTCAAAATATAGTTCATCATCCTTTAATTCTGATATCAAAGTTTATAAAGATAAATTTTTAACAATAGATTTTGATAACATTATTAGAGCCATATCTACTAATGATGGAAAGGAATTATGGAATTTTAAAACAGATAATTCTTTTATAAAATCACAAAAAAAACTCTCAATAATTTTGAAAGATGAAATTGTTTTTTTTATAAATAACTTAGGAGATGTAACAGCCCTAGATGTAAATAATGGAAGTTTAGTTTGGCAAACACCAACACAAAGTAGTTTAATATATCAAGACGCATTTAGCTTAGAAAATTCAGACCTAGTTTTTGAAAATAATACAATTTATTTTTCAAATAACAAAAATGAGTTTTTTGCAATAGATGCAAGAACAGGAATAATTAAATGGACGCAATCGATAAATTCGAGTTTAAGACCGACTATAATCGAAAGTTTAATCTTTACGGTTTCTAACGAAGGATACCTTTTTGTAATAGATGATAGAACTGGCAATATTTTAAGAATTACAGATATTTTGACAAATTTTAAAAATAGAAGAGATATAAAACCAATAGGATTTATACACGGAAAATACAAGATATTTGTCTCATTAAGTAATGGAAGATTATTAACAATTAATTCAGTAACTGGTTTACAAGAAAAGATTACAAAAATACATGGAGCAAAAATTTCAAGACCCTATGTATTTAAGAACAGTATGTATTTGATAAAAGACAATGCTATAGCCAGAACAAAATAATGTTTTTAAAGATTTTAGAAAAACTTGGTAGAAAAAAAGTAGTATTTGATCGAGGTCCATCACACCCAGAATTCGAAAAAGCAAAACCTTGGATGAATAGATATTATATTCTATTCAGACATAGACCAAAGTGGTTTCCATTTAACATACTAATCCATGAAATGTTAGACGATGATCATGGTGATGGAGTCCATAACCATTTATTTCCTTACATCACAATCATTTTAAGAGGAGGATATTGGGAAACATTAAAAACAGGAAAAGTTTGGCGAGCACCAGGATATATAGGGTTTAGATCTGCTAATAATTTTCACAGAGTAGACTTAAAGCCAGGAACTAAACCAATGACAATTTTTTTAGCAGGCCCATATGGATTGAGAAAAGGACCAAGATCGGAATATGGAATTGATTTTAAAACAAAAAAATGAGTTTGAAAAAATCTTATCTTAAACACTGCAAAGATAAGGACTTAGAAATAAACGAAAATCAAATAAAAATAGTCCAAAAATTAAGTGAATATTACAATCTTAATTTCGGGCAGTCATTTATTAAAAAACTATTCAAAGATAAAAAAAAAAAATTAGGCTTTTATTTAGTTGGCGATGTAGGCGTAGGTAAAACTATGATTTTAAATTTTTTTTTTGAAAGTTTAAAAGAAAAAAAATCAAGATTACACTTTAACGAGTTTATGGTAGAATTTCACGATTTTATATTTGAAAAT
The DNA here is from genome assembly GCA_902603305.1 of uncultured Pelagibacteraceae bacterium. Taxonomy (GTDB): domain Bacteria; phylum Pseudomonadota; class Alphaproteobacteria; order Pelagibacterales; family Pelagibacteraceae; genus Pelagibacter. Next base: position 27,989 of record CACKUI010000004.1, read on the forward strand.
AAAAAAAAAGGAAATGACAAAGGGTTAGAAAAATTTGTTAAAAATTTAAGTAACAATACAAAAATATTATATTTTGATGAATTTCAAGTAACAAATATTGTTGATGCTATGATCTTAGGTAAATTATTTGAAAGAATATTTAATGAAAATATAAAAGTTATTTTTTCCTCAAATACAAATATTAAAGATTTATATAAAAATGGATTACAAAGAGATCAATTCATCCCTTTTTTAAATATTTTAAAAAATAATTGCTCTGAATTAGAACTTAATATTGAAGAAGATTATAGAGCTACAAAAAATACAAATTTAAGTCGATTTTTGTCTCCAATAGATAATTCATCTAATTTTAAGTTTAACAAATCTTTTAGAAAAGCTACAAAGAATAAAAAACAAACTACTAAGACATTAGATGTGAAGGGACGCAAATTAGTATTTGAAAACTTTCACGAAGGAGTCCTTAGAGTTTCTTTTGACGAAATTTGTAATAAAAATCTTGGATCTGAGGACTATATTAAAATTGCGAACGAAAGTGACTTTATTTTTATTGAAAATCTTCCTAATTTTAATGAGAGTAATTCAAATCAGCAACAAAGGTTTATAAATTTTATAGATATTATTTATGAAAAAAAAATACCATTGATGATTAAATCAGAAGTTGAATTAAATTCACTCGAGTCCAATAATAGCATGAAAAAGCCTTTCAAAAGAACAGTGAGTCGATTGTATGAACTTACATCACAAAACTTTAATTAATTTATGAAACAAGAATTTTACAATCTAGAAATTAATACAAATGGTCAAAAACTTTATGAGTTTACTGATGAAACAATAGAATGGATTAATAATAATAACTTTAAAAGTGGAATTATTAATCTCAGTATACAACACACTAGTGCATCACTAATTGTACAAGAAAATGCTGACCCAGATGTACAAAAAGATTTAATTAATTATTTTGATAAATTGGTACCCATGGACAACAAGTTGTATGTCCATACAACTGAGGGAAAAGATGATATGCCAGCCCACATCAAATCTGCATTAACCAATAATCAAATCTCATTGAGTATAAAAGATAATGAATTACTGCTAGGAACTTGGCAAGGTATATATTTGTTTGAACACAGGTTAGAGGCAACAACAAGAACTGTAATCCATCATTTTATTGGAGACTAATTTTTTTTCTTAATTGATTGAAAAGCACTCAAAGCATCTGCCCTAGCTTTCTCATGAATAACAATCGGCATTGGATAGTTCGAGCCTATGATAGTATTAATTGCTTCTTGATATTTTTTTTCCATTTCCCATGGTTTGTGAATAAATTTTGGTGGAACTTTTGATAATTCAGGAACCCATTTTTTTACATAATCTCCCTGTTTATCAAATTTTTCACCCTGTAAAATAGGGTTGAAAATTCTAAAATATGGTGCTGCGTCTGCACCACATCCAGCTACCCATTGCCATTGTGCAACATTGTTTGCTTCATTGAAATCAAGAAGACAATTTCTGAAATATTTTTCTCCTTCTTTCCAGTTAATTCTTAAATGCTTCACTAGAAAAGATCCAACGACCATTCTAATTCTATTATGCATCCATCCTGTTTCGTACAATTCTCTCATTCCAGCATCAACAATTGGATAACCTGTCATTCCTTTTTTCCATGCATTTAAAAATTTAGAATTATTTACCCATGGAAATTTATCAAATTCTTTTCTTAAGTTTCCTTTAAGCATTTGCGGAAAGTAATTAATAAGACTGTGAGAAAACTCTCTCCAACCAATTTCATTGGTGTATTTTTTTACACTTACATTATTAGATTTTAGTTTTTTACACTTCTGCCAAATATGTCCAACATTAATTTGTCCATTTCTAATATATGGAGAAAGTAATGACGTTCCTTTAATTGATGGAAAGTCACGATCAACACCATAATTAAGTATGCTTTTGTTTACAAAATTATCTAAATTTTCGTGGGCTTTTTGCTCTGACGGCACCCAATATTTTTCAAATTTCTTATACCAATCAGATTTAGGTAAAATATCCTCAGATTTTATTTGATTTTTGAATATTGTATTTATCTTTTTACACTTTTTAACTTCGCTTATTTTATCAGGCAGTCTTTCTAAATAAAATTGCTCTGCATTCCTCCAAAAAGGACTGTAGACTTTAAAAGGTGTGCCATCATTTTTTGTAATTTTATCATATTCATTAAGAACGTTGCCTTTAAAAAATTTAAAATCAATATTTTTTTTTGAAAAATCAGTCCCAATTTTTTTATCTTTTTCTAATTCAGTTGGCTCATAAACTTTATTCCAATAAACAGATATTTTACTATTAGATTTTATTTTAGAAAAAAAATTTATTTCATCTTCTTTAATAATTTCCAATCCAATATTTAATTTTTTTAAATCTGATTTAAAGTGTTCTAAGGATTTACTTATCCACCATTTTTGAGCTTCTCTTTTATGATCAAAAATATTACTATTAAAAATAAATACTGCCGTAACTATATCATGCTTGTTTGAAGCATAAGTCAGTGCATCATTATTTTGTATTCGAAAATCATCTCTTATCCAAACAAGTGCCGTATTAGCCATTTGACAACTGTTCTGATCCTTTAGAGAGTAGTTCGTTATAAAGTTTTATGTCTGTATCACCTTCACATCCAATTAATAAAACATTCGAATTCATATCCAATTCAAGATCCTTTTTAATTTGTTCGTTATTACAACTAACATTTATACTTATTAGAGCAGGTGCCGAACATTCTCCTGCAACAATGTTATCCTCACCAAAGTAACCCATAGCTAACATCGCAACTGACAATGGTATGTCGTCATCAGGAATACTTAAACAATTATTTACTGAGTTTTTTAGAATTTGCCATGGGACTAATGATACATCTCCACATGACATTCCTCCCATAATACTTTCTTTTTCTATTTCAACTCTAGTAAGTTTACCTGCATCAATGCTTTTTAAGACACAGTCTGCATTTTTTGGCTCAACAATAATAATTTTTGGAATTCTTTTAAAATATCTTGCAACTCCTGCTATTACACCAGAAGCCATACCCCCAACACCTGCTTGGAGAAATATATGAGTTATATAATGTTCAGTTTGTTTAGAGATTTCTTCTATCATCACTGAATATCCAGCCATGGTTAGTTTTGGAACTATTTGATAATCCTCCCAGGCAACATCTTGTACAATTTCCCAACCATTTTCCTTAGATTGTTTTATGCATTCATTTAAAGAATTTTCGTAATTGCCTTTTACTTTTGTTACTTCTGCTCCAAGTTTTCGCATCTCGTCAGCTCTTGTTTCACTTACAAATTCACTTATGAAAATTTTACATGCAATACCTAGTCTTTTTGCTCCCCAAGCAACTGATTTTCCATGATTTCCTGCTGTTGCTGTAGCAACAATTACATCCTTTCTTCCAGCTGAAACCTCCGCTACTGCATAAGCACCTCCGAGTGCTTTAAAAGACTTAAGTCCAAACCTTCTTGACTCATCTTTGTAAAAGATATTTTTAACATTAAGATCTTTTGAAAGTTTATTTAAATTAAGCAGGGGAGTTGGTTCATAATTTTCCCAACTAGAAACAGTATTAAAGGCCTTATCAATAGTTTCTTTATTTAATACGCTTAATATTTCTTCTCTACTAAATGAATAATTTTTATTTTTTATAAATGAAGAAAATTTATTAATATGACTATAATTAATAGACATATTTTAACAATCCAAAGTATTAGATCTTTCCCACTTTGTAATAGGTTTCAATTTATCAAATTTTTCTTTTGATTTGAAACTTTCAATTTCAGATTTTTTTAATTTGATATAACTGGTTAAAACATTTTTTCCAAAAGCATTTTTCATGACTGTATTTAAATTTAACATTTCTAAGGAGTCTTCTAATGTATTTGGTAATTTTGGCAGGTTGGGATATTTTTCGTGATCAGTATACATATTACAGAATAATGGTTTTCCAGGATTAACTTTTTTTCTAATGCCATTTATACCTGCTGCTAAAACTCCTGCTTGTAGTAAATATGGATTTGCTGATCCATCCATTAATCTTAGTTCAAACCTTCCTGGATCTGGAACTCTAATCATGTGTGTTCGATTATTTCCTGTGTAAGAAATACTACTAGGCGACCATGTAGCGCCAGATTTTGTCGGTGGTGCATTAATTCTTCTATAACTATTTAATGTTGGATTAAAAAATGCTGATAATGAACCTGCATTCTTGATTACTCCACCCAAAAAATTGTATGCTAATTTGCTAAGCCCAAGTTTATCATTTTTATCTAAAAATTTATTTTTTTTCTTATCCCATAGAGAAATATGCGCATGACATCCATTACCTGTCAGTTGTTCAAATGGTTTAGGCATAAATGTAGCTCTCAATCCATGCTTTTCTGCTATGGACTTAACCATAAATTTAAAAAATGTATGTCTGTCTGCTGTAGTTAAGCAGTCAGTGTAGTCCCAATTCATTTCAAATTGGCCATTAGCATCTTCATGATCATTTTGATATGGGTTCCATCCCAATGTAATCATGCAATCGCATATCTCTTTTATTAAATCGTATTGCCTCATTAAAGCTGATTGGTCGTAACAAGGTTTAGATTGAGTATCCCTTGAGTCTGCAATAGAACTACCATCAGGTGATATAAGAAAATATTCACACTCAACACCCGATTTCATCGTGTAACCTTCATTTGATATTGATTTTATTTGGTTTTTTAACATCACTCTTGGTGATGCCTCAACAGGTTTGCCATTCATCCATAGGTCTGAAGCAAGCCATCCTACTTCTTTATTCCAAGGTAATTGAATTAAGCTATTTGGATCCGGTATAGCAAACATATCAGAGTCTGCTGGTGACATATCAAGCCATGCTGCAAATCCAGCAAATCCTGCACCATTTTTCTGCATCTCTTTTATTGCTTGTGCAGGTACTAATTTTGATCTTAATACACCAAACAAATCAACGAAACTTATTAAAAAATATTTAATTTTTTTAGATTTAGCAATATTAGATAAATTTTTGGGCATTAATAATTATACTACGAATTATTTATTAACTATCAATAACTATTTCTTTTTTATACCTGGTATCCAGCTAGTTCCTGCCAAAGGAACTCTAGCCATTGCTGCAGCCTCAACGGTTAATGCACATAAATCCTCTGGTTCTAAGTTATGAAGACTATTTTTACCACACGCTCGTGCAATAGTTTGTGCTTCTAAAGACATGACCTTTAAATAATTTGATAATTTTCTACCTGCTTTTTTTGGATCTAATCTTTTCATTAGCTCTGGTTTCTGAGTTGAAATTCCCGCAGGGTCATTTCCCTCATGCCAGTCGTCGTACGCTCCAGCTTTAGTTCCAAGTTTTTCATATTCTTTTTCCCATTTTGGATCATTATCACCAATTGCAATCATGGCTGCACTCCCAATTGATACTGCGTCAGCTCCTAACGCAAGAGCTTTAGCTACATCTGCACCATTTCTAATTCCACCAGATATTATAAGTTGAACTTCTCTATGAGAATTCAAATCTTGCAAAGCATCTACAGCAGGTCTTATGCAGGCTAAAGTTGGTTGACCTACATTTTCAATGAATACTTCTTGTGTTGCTGCAGTTCCACCTTGCATACCATCTAAGACAACAACATCTGCTCCAGCTTTTACAGCTAATGCTGTATCATAATAAGGTCTTGCACCAGCAATTTTAATAAAAATAGGAACTTTCCATTTAGTAATTTCTCTCAATTCTAAAATTTTTATTTTTAAATCGTCTGGTCCAGTCCAATCTGGGTGTCGACAAGCAGATCTTTGATCAATACCTTTTGGTAAAGTTCTCATTTCTGCAACACGATCATCTATTTTTTGTCCTAGCAACATTCCTCCTCCACCAGGTTTTGCACCTTGTCCAATTACCACTTCAATTGCATCTGCTTTTCTTAAATCTTTTGGGTTCATCCCATATCTTGATGGTAAAAGTTGATAAACTAAATTTTTAGATTGGCCTCTTTCCTCTGGTGTCATTCCTCCATCACCTGTTGTGGTAGATGTTCCAGCTGCACTTGCTCCTCTTCCTAATGCTTCTTTAGCTGGACCAGATAATGCTCCAAAACTCATACCCGCAATTGTAATTGGAATATCAAGCTCTAGCGGTTTTTTTGCATATTTTGTGCCCAAAGTCACATTTGTAGTACATTTTTCTCTATATCCTTCCAACGGATATCTAGACATTGATGCACCTAAAAATAATAAATCATCAAAATGTGGAAGCTTTCTTTTAGAACCACCACCCCTAATATCATAAATTCCAGTCTCAGCTGCTCTTCTTATCTCAGAGTTAGTATATTCATCAAAGGTCCAGGATTGACGAGGGAGAGTTTTATTTTTCATATTTAATAGTTAGATACATTATCTATGTTAAAATTGTAAAGTTTTCTTGCAGAACCATATCTTTTAAATTGTTCAGGCTTAATATTTGATCCAGCCTTTTTCAAAAGCTCTTTTAATTTTGTCTTATGTTTTTTACTCATTTTTTTTTCTTCACAATCAGCACCTAAAGATTTTACTTTTCCTTTTACATATATGTCTGTTTCATACAAACTGTCACCTAATGCTTCACCCGCATTACCACAAACAACTAGATTTCCAGATTGTGCCATAAATGCAGACATATGGCCTACAGATCCTTTTACTATTATATCGATACCTTTCATTGAAATTCCACACCTTGAACTTGCATCACCATCGATAATTAATGTTCCACCATGAGCAGTTGCCCCCGCGGATTGTGATGCATTTCCTTTTACATGAACTTTTCCAGACATCATATTTTCTGCAACTCCCGTTCCCACATTTCCATCAACTATTATATTTGCATTTTGGTTCATACCCGCACAATAATATCCTACGTGACCTTTTATAGTCACATCAATATTCTCTGTAAGACCTGCGCAGATCGCATGATTACCTTCAGGGTTTGATATTATAAAGTCTCTTTTATTTTTTTTTCGATCAATATTTTGAAGCTTTTCATTAACTGATCTTAATGTTAATTTTTTTAAATTAAGTATCATTATTTCCCCCATGAATAAACGATACCTGGTTCAGGTTCAAAAATTTTTGCATTATTTACATTTGGTAAATGGGCCATTGCTTGAAACTCCGATGAAATCGCCACATAGTCCTTTGTTTCAGCAATAACAGCAGGCTTACATGCTATCTCATCTCTTAGAACTGCAAAACCACTATGTGTTCCTGCAATAAAAGTATAAAACCCATCTAGGTCGTTTAACCCTTTATTTAATGTTTTTTTCAAATTCCTTTTTTTTAAACTATCTGAAATATAACCAGCAGCTACTTCTGTATCATTATCAGAACTAAATTTCGATCCTCTCTTTTTTAATTTTCTTCTCAAATTATTATGATTAGACAAGGAACCATTATGTACTAAGCATTCATCTTCACCTGTAGAGTAAGGGTGTGATCCGTCAGTTGTAATTGCACTTTCTGTAGCCATTCTTGTATGGCCAATAGCATGAGTTCCAGAGAAATTATTTAGATTAAATTTTTTTACAATATTACTTGGTTTTCCAACTTGTTTAAAAATTTCAATAGATTTTCCATAACCAACAAGTGATATTGTCGAAAAATCCTCTAAAATAGGGAGCATTTTATTTGGTTTTTTATTAGATTTTAAAATTACATGGTCGGAATTCTTTTCTATAGTTGTAAATTTTACTTTCTTTTTAATTTCTTTTTTGAATTTTTCAAAACTCATTTCATTCAAACAAACAGAATATTTATAAATTTTATTTTTATCACTGTTATAAATTGCAAAACCTGCACTGTCAGGACCTCTAGACTCCATACTGACTAACATTTTAGAAAGCATTCCTCCTAAAGATTTTTCAAATTTTTTAGATTTTAAATAAATTCCAACGATGCCACACATAAATTAGTTTTAAATTAGTGATAATAATTGGTCTTTATAGTAAAGCACATTAATTATAACAATAATAATGATTGCGGCATAGACACCATATTTAGATTTAGGCCATGCTAATCTAGCCATTTTACTTGGTGTTTTGTTGAGATTTTTTTTTTCTTCGTCCATACTTTGTAAAGGGCGCATCTAAATTTATGCGCCCTTGTCTTTTTTATTTATCCATCGGTAATATTACTCTTCCATGCATTTGAACTTGGTCTTCTTCTTGCAAGCTTCGAAAGTTTATCACTTTCTTGTTTTGAGCTTACAACTGTCCAACCTATCCAAATAACAGCAAGTATAAGAACTAATATACCTTCTGATCCTACTCCAGGATAAATAGCACCCACAACATCCTCTGCAGGTTTATTTAAGTGATCTATCCAATTAGATACTGTAGCCATATTATCCTCCTTTATGTACTTGAAGAAGCAACAGTTTTTTCATCTTCTTTTGCTTCCTCCATTATTTGGTAATCTAATCCAGCTAACTCAACTTCCCTTGGGATTCTAAGTTTACCAATACCATTTAACACTCTAGCTATAATGTAACCTGGGATCATTCCAAGAACAAAGAACATGATTATTGCACCTATGAACATTCCTAAAGGATTAATTGCAGCATATGTAGTTCCATCCCACATAGCACCAACACTGTATCCTGAAGAAGGGTATCCATTTAACACAAAACCACATATCACAAGTCCCGCAAACCCTGCATAACCATGAACTGCTACTGCTCCAACTGCATCATCAATTTTGAATCTACGTTCAACCCAGTAATGCATTTTGTAAGCTATAACGACACCAATCATTCCAATTATCAAAGATTGTATTGGATGATAAAGGTCATTTCCAGCAGAAGCACAGATTATTCCAGCTAAACCACTAGAGTAAGTCCAGAAAGGATCACCCTTGGAAACAACATAACCCGCTAACAATCCTCCTGAGAGAGACATTAAAAAGTTCATTGTTATTCCGCTAAGTGTGGTTGGCGTTACATAAATTGTGGTTGCAGTAAAGTATGTGACACCTTCCATGCCATATTCAGGTCCAAGATCGTAAATTGGAATATTACAAGCAGCATAAAATCCCCAAAAACCTGTATAAATTAAGAATAATCCAACAGTTACTAACCAAGGATTTCTTGGTCCAATATTTCTAGGTTCACCACTTGATGAAAATTTTCCAATTCTTGGTCCCAAAACAGCAAGTACACCTAAAGCAAATCCACCAGCTACTGCGTGAATTACACCTGAGGCATAAGCATCATGGTAACCGAGTATCTTCAACATCCATCCGTCAAAGTGCCATCCCCACGCAGCATCTATACTCCAAAATACAGATCCAATTGCAATCGCAAGAATTCCAAAAGCAAAAGTAGTAATTCTTTCAATTACAGCACCAGATACAATGGATGCAGCTGTCCATGAGAATAGTAAAAATGCAGCCCAAAATACTCCACTAATATGATCTCCCAAGTTTACTGCCATCAATTCACTGTTTGGCAAATACCACTTAGAACTAAAAGCTGAGTCATCTGTAATTAACGCTGCGCTTTCATTCATTATTGATGGTGCAAGACCTGGCCCAGTTGGAAATGCCCAATAAATCCACCAACCAAATAAAAACCAAGTTACTGTTACCAAAGGAATCAGCATCGTGTTTTTCATTAATGTGTGTTGATGATGTTTGTATCGGGAAGCTCCAACCTCATACATACAGAATCCTACGTGTATAAGAAACATAAGCACTACTGTTATCCAATAGTAAAATTCTGTAAATATGGTTGTCAATGCACCGAGTTCGTCAGTCATTTAACCTCCAATTGTTTAAACAAATTATTCTAATATTATTATTTGGAGTTATCGGATCAATCTTAAAAACAACAATTAAATCAAAGAGAATTTATTATACTACAACTTCAGGTATATATGATTTGTTGTTGATTCTAAAATTTTCTATATGCTTTTTTTAAATCTACCAAAGGGTGGTTTGGAGACATTTGAAATTTTACTAATAGTTCTCGTGCAATCATGTCTCTATCTTGTTGGTTGTTAGGTAATTTAATTTTTTTTGGAATGGTGACCCAACCATTTGCATTTCTGTCAAAAACTGCAGGTCTATCTTCTTCATATCCCATGTGAACATCTTCTAACCAATTTAAATCATCCCATCCCATAGCTTCGATATATTTTTTTAGGAAAGGAGTTATTCTTGAATAGTCTGGCAATAAATTTACATCATACCTATAACCAATTGTTTGACCTATCATCTTTTCTCGAGCAGTCTCTTTCTTTTTACCTAACTGACCTTTAACTGGTTTTTTGCTCGATTTTTTACTTTTTTTCTTTGGCATAATTATATTTTATGAAAGTCGTCAACTCCTACCGTGTGATTTGTGCCAGAAAGTGGTACTTTTGCCAAAGCAGAAGCTTCCATAGTTAAAGCTGCCATATCTTCTGGCTCTAATGAATGAATATTAGTTTTGCCGCATGCTCTTGCTAATAATTGCGCTTCTAAAGTCATAGTGTGTAAGTAATTATATACTCTAAGAGCTGCCTCATCTGGATTTAGTCTTTTTCTTAATTTAGGATCTTGAGTTGCAACACCTACTGGGCAACGACCAGTATGGCAGTGATAACAATGACCTGCTGGTACTCCCATTTCTTTTTCAAAATTAGACTCTGGAATTTCTTTATTACAGTTCAGTGCAATCATAGCGCCCGTACCTATAGCAATAGCATCTGCTCCAAGAGCTAATGCTTTAGCCATGTCAGCTCCATCTCTAACACCACCTGCATAAATAAGAGTAACTTTTCCAGTTTTTCCAACATCATCTATTGCTCTTCTTGCTTCTCTAATTGCAGCTATCCCAGGTATACCCGTGTTTGCTGCTGCTATATGTGGACCAGCACCTGTTGAACCTTCCATACCGTCTAGATAAATAGAGTCTGGATCACATTTTGCTGCCATACGAACATCATCATAAACTTTTGCTGCTCCAAGTTTTAATTGTATTGGGACTTTATTTTTTGTTAACTCTCTTAGCTCTTGAACTTTTAAAGCTAAGTCATCTGGTCCTAGCCAATCAGGATGTCTTGCAGGAGATCTTTGATCAATACCAGCTGGTAATGATCTCATCTCTGCTACTTGGTCAGTTACTTTTTGACCCATTAAGTGACCACCCATTCCAACTTTTTGTCCCTGACCAATGAACACTTCAATTCCATCTGCAAGTTGAGCATGATGAGGATTAAATCCATATCTTGATTGAATACATTGATAATACCATTTCTCTGAATATCTTCTTTCATCAGGTATCATTCCACCTTCACCCGAGCATGTTGCGCTACCTGCCATAGTTGCACCTCTTGCAAGTGCTGTTTTTGCTTCATAAGATAAAGCTCCAAAACTCATACCTGTGATGTAAACTGGAATATCTAATTCCACTGGATTTTCACATCTTGGACCAATAATAGTTTTTGTTTCACACTTTTCTCTGTAACCTTCAATTACAAATCTTGTAAGGGTACCAGGTAAAAAAACTAAATCGTCAAATGTTGGAATTTTTTTCATTAGAGCCATACCTCTCATTCGGTATCTTCCTAACTGAGCTTTAATATGAATGTCGTCGATTACTTCTGGTGTAAATATAGAGTTATAACCTAGTAAACTTTTATTTCTTTTTGAAAATTCACTACCACCATTCCCATTGGAATGACCATTTGATTTTCCGTTTTTTTTCTTTGCCATTAAATTGCTCCTTTTTTCTCAGTTGGTTCTAAAGCATCGTAGTTCCAGAGTTTTTTTCCTGCAACTACTTTAGTCATCTTTGAAACATCAAAATTTTCGCCGATTTCAGCGACTTTAAGTTTTCTTTTTATCCAATCTATATCACTTTTTGTCATGGGTGACTCAATCGCATCACTCCCAAATGACCCAATTTTTCCACCCACATAAATAGTTCCATCATACATAGAGTCTCCAAGGTTTATACCGACATTACCTAAAATTATTATCCTTCCTCTTTGCATCATAAAGCCAGTGAATGCTCCAGCATCACCACCAACAATAATTGTTCCACCTTTTTGATCAATTCCTGTTCTAGCACCAACGCTACCTTTGCATATTAAATCTCCACCTCTAACTGCTGCACCAAAACATGAACCTGCATTTTTTTCTATTACTACTTTTCCTGCCATCATATTTTCTGCACATGACCATCCAACTCTACCATTAATCCTTACCGTTGGACCATCAATAGAACCAACACCAAAATAACCCAAACTTCCTTCAAATATTAAATTTAATTTATTTAACACCCCAACACCCAAACTATGTTTTCCTTGTGGGTTCTTTATAACTATTGTTCCATAACCCTGACTCATAAGCTCATCAATTTTTTTGTTAGCCTCTTTGCAATCTAGATCATTTACATCAAGATCAATTCTTTTATTAAAATCAACATCATAAGTTCCCCAATAATAAAAGTTTTCTGCTTCATCTGGATTGAAAAATTTTTGTTGTGTTTTTCCTGTTAAGACTTCACTATGAAGTCCCATTGATTGGGCTTTAGTTTTATTCTCGTTTGATTTTATATTTGCCATACTTTTACCTCACCATCAAAAGGATCATAAGTGTCAATTTCGTGAGGCAATATAGATCTTATTGCTATCTCTTCAGATCCCATAGCCACCAAATCATCTGACTCGTATAGAACTAATGGTTTAGCTGCCATCGTATCTTTTGCCATTCCTAAAGAATCTTTTGTTGCCACAAAATAAGTAAACACACCATCTAATCCTGATAAGCTATCTTTCATGCCTTCTTCTAATGTTGCTCCATTTCTCATTTTCTCTGCTAAATAAACAGCTATCAGCTCAGAGTCACATTCAGACATAAATCTCATGCCTTTGTTCTCTAACACTCTTCTATTATTCCAGTAATTAGTTAATTGACCATTATGTACAACTGAAACATCGCTAAAAGGATATCCCCAAAAAGGGTGAGCGGATTTGATATCTACACCTGACTCAGTTGCCATTCTAGCATGACCTATAGCATGAGTCCCTGTTACTTTTCCAAGATCATACCTATCTAAAACTACTTTTGCATCTCCTAAATCTTTAATTAATTCAAGTGATTTACCAATCGATAAAATTTCTACACTTTCAATACTCTCAATTTTTTTTGAAAAATCCATTAAATCGTCGTCATATTTCATTTCATATCTGTAGGAATATGGAGTTAGTTTTTCTTCCTTCAATACTTTTGCACCAAGATTTTTTAACATTTCGTCTACAAGTTCTTTCCTCTTATCATAAACACTTTCATCTTCATTTATGGAGGAACTACCTTCACCAACATTTTCTCCAACCTTGAATCTCATTATGAAGTTTTCACCATCATTATCTGCATATAGAGCATAACCTGTTGAGTCAGGACCTCTATGCTTTAAAGCCTGAAGCATTGCTTGTAATTCATTTCCTACATTAGAGGATTTTCCTCTATGTATAAGACCGGCTATTCCACACATATTTCTCCTTAACTAAATTTGTTTATGGCAGGCAATCCAAATAGGTATCTAGATCCCATTGAGTTGTTGCACCTAAAAATCTTTCCCATTCATCATTTTTATACCAATGAAATATTTTATACATTTCATCTGGCATAGCAGATTGAATAACCTTATCTTCTGCTAAACGATCTAAAGCTTCACCAAGACTTAAAGGTAATTTTTTAACATTTTTTCCAGCTTTTTGAGCTTCATAAATATTTCTAGACTCAGGTTTTCCAGGATTGATATTATTCGTTATTCCATCATCAAAAGCTTTCAATAAACTCGCTCCCATTAAATATGGATTATGCATAGAATCTACAGATCTATATTCAAATCTACCTGGTGCGGAAACTCTTAATCCACAAGTTCGATTTTGGTATCCCCAATCTGCATAAACAGGTGCCCAAAAACCCTGATCCCACAATCTTCTATATGAATTAACTGTTGACGAGCCAATGGCTGTTAAAGCAGGTAAGTGTTTCATTACTCCACCGATTGATTTCAAACCAATTTTTCCTGGCAACTGGACATCTTTTGTATCTGGCATAAAAGTATTAGTACCGCCTTCTACATAACTGAAAACTTCATCCATCCCTGGCAGAGACTTATGACCTAATTTATTTACTTTATCTTTCCCACCTGTCCATAGAGACATATTAGTATGACAACCACTAGCAGAAACTCCCATAAAAGGTTTTGTCATAAAACATGCAATCAAATTAAATTCTCTTGCAACCTGAGCACAAATTTGTCTGTAAGTAGATAATCTATCTGCATTTCTTAAAACATCATCGTACATCCAGTTTAATTCTAGTTGTCCAGGAGCATCTTCATGATCGCCTTGAATCATATCAAAGCCCATAGCTCTTGCGTATTCCATTACTTTCATAAATACTGGTCTTAAAGACTCGAATTGATCTATGTGATAACAATATGGTTTAGAAAAACCTTTTCCTGTAGGAGTACCATCATCATTTCTAGTTAACCACATCATTTCTGGCTCAGTTCCAACTCTAAGTTGATAACCATGTTTTTTCTTAAATTCTTTAGCAATAATTCTTAAATTACCTCTACAATCAGATGTTAAGTGACCACCTGGATTTTCTCTTTCTTCTCTATTTCTAAAACAAGTTACAAAAACTCTTGCAACTTTTTTATCCCAAGGTAATTGGCAAAACGTTTCTGGATCAGGTATTCCAACCAATTCTTTAGCTTCAGGACCATATCCTATGTAGTTGTTGTGACGATCTAAGAATAAATTAGCTGTTGCACCGTATACTAATTGAAAACCTTTTTCACATGTTCTTTCCCAATGATCAGCAGGAATTCCTTTACCAACAACTCTTCCTGTTACTGATATGAATTGAAAAAAAATATAATCAATTTTTAGTTCGTTAATTTTAGCTCTAACTTGTTTAACTAATTTTGCCCTACCTGGTTGATTAACATGTTTCTCTAGATCAGTCATATTCCCCCTTAAGAATTTTTAGACCAAAAAGTTAACTGAAAAAAAAACATCTGTCTACTTAGATAAATTAGCTCCAAGGAAACGGACTATTAGATGTTGGGTGTAATTCACCTTTCTCGTAACGGTTGAATCTAAATGGTTTTAGTAATTCACTCTCTGTGCCAAGAATTTCTTTTGCTACTAGCTCTCCAACTCCAATCATTTTATATCCATGGTTAGAGTCTGCTATCATATAAACATTTTCTAAAAATCTATCAAAAATTGGAAAAGAATCTGGTGTCATGCATCCAAGCCCACCTGAAGGACCTTTTCTATATAAATCTGATTTTCCTTCAAATCTTTTTTGGCAATGAGCTAAAGCCGAACACCACATATCATTAAATGCTTCTGTTGTTTGATATTCAGGAGACTCTATTCCATAAGGATCAACATTAACTTGATCAAAATGTTTATCAACTATGTAAGGTGAAGTTCCTCCTTGGACACCAAGTCCTTCAATATCAGGTTTGTAATATATTCCCCAAATCTTGTCTGTAATCAGTTTTTTAGTTTTATCCGAATATAATGGAGCTGTTGAGTCTACATGGATTACAGGCGGCTGTTCACCATTATCCATTTTTAAAAAATCTGGTTCTACACCAAGTACACCCTCTTGAAGCATCCAATATTTCCACATGTCCGTTTCGTGAATTCTGCCGTCTTTACCTTTAATATTTGCAGTTTTAGGAAGTTCTAACATATTCCAAAAATCTCTTGCCCAAGGACCTGCTCCAACGACAACTTGTTCACATTCTATTGTGCCTTTGTCTGTTTCAACTCCTGTAACAGCTTTACTATTACTTCCTCTTTTAAAACCTATAACTTTTACACCTTTCAATACTTCAACGCCATTTGAAGTAGATTTATTTTCGAGCGCTTTAATTGAATCTTTATTAAAAGCATATCCACCTTTTTTTTCATGAAGAACAGAAGTTATGCCTTGTGCTTGCCAGTCACCAAACATTCCTTTCATATATTTCATACAATCTTTCTCACCTTCTATAAATTCAGATTCGTAACCAATTGCTTTTTGTTGTTCATAAATAGTTGCAACATCTGCATGCATTACTTCTGGTGAAATCTGTAAATAACCAACTGCATTATATTTAAATGCTTTAGGATCACTTTCCCAAACTGAAACTGAATGAGCCATTAATTCTCTCATAGCAGGTTGAAAATAATTATTTCTAACAACACCGCAGGCTATTCCACTTGCTCCTGCTGCGGTATCTTTTTTTTCTAATACGACAATATCACCTGGATTTTTATAAGTTTCGGACAGCTTCCAAGCAGTACTTAGACCGTGAATTCCCCCTCCAACGATTACTACTTTAGCTTTTGTCGGTAATGACATTCTGAAACATTATTTTTTGAAAAGGGGTAAATATATAATTTTTTTTATATATAAAATTTAGAAATAAAAACTTATAGAACTTAGGATTTGCTTATTGTTAAAAGCTTAAATTTTTGAGAGTGGATAAATAATCGTTAAATTCCTCAATAAACGAAGTACTTGGTTTTATATGTTTTTTTCTTTGATCTTGAGCAGTTTTTTCTAAATAAAAAAAACCTTTTTCACATGCTTCATTAATTATTAATGCAGATTTTGGTCTAGAGGTTTTAAATAGTTTAGTTTTTAGCTCCTCTACTGATAAATTTTGTTTTTGCTTAAATGCTGACATAACTAGAAGCATCATATGATAATGAGAAGGTGATTTTCTAAAAAAATAGTTGCTAGATGTGTGTGAAAGCTTCATTTGATCTTCCCAAAACTCTAGCAAATCCTTTGTTGATTTTGGCATTATGATCTAACTTTAGTTTTCTTAGGATCGTAATGTGGAAATCCTACAATTTTTGCAGGTATTCTTTTTTGATGTCCATCTATTTTACCAACTTCTACATCATTACCTATTTCAGAATGACCAACATCAATTCTGCATAATGCAATATTTTTATTCAAAGTTGTAGAGATACATCCGCTAGTTATAATTCCAACTTGAGATCTTCCAATATGAACACAGTCACCATGATTAGCTATTTCTTTACCTATTAACTCTAGCCCAACTAGTTTTTTTTGTGGATTTTCTTTTCTTTTAATTAAATTTTCTCTTCCAATAAAATCCTCTGTTTTAGATTTTAGAGGGACACAGAATCCAATTCCGGCTTCAAACGGATCTTGTTGTCCGTCAAATTCATTACCAAATAAAATTAATCCAGCTTCAATTCTTAAAAGATCTAAAGCCGCAAAACCAGCTGGTATCAAACCTTCATCTTGTCCTGCCTCCATTACCTTATCCCAAACTGTAGGAGCATCACTTGGATGACACCAAATTTCAAAACCAAGTTCACCTGTGTAACCTGTTCTTGAAACAATTAATGGTATTCCGTTTAATTCTTCCAATCGACAAATCGAAAACCTAAACCATTCTAATTCAGATATAGAAGGTTGGGTAGGTGGAGTAAAAATTATTTTTTCTAAAATTTTTCTGCTTTTGGGACCTTGTAAAGATAAATTATTTATTTGGTCAGTAGAATTTTTGATATGAACTTTATAATTTTTTTTCTTAGCTTGTTCTTTAAGCCACTCACCTCCATACTCATCACCACAAATCCATCTAAAACCATGATCACTAAGTTTTAATAACGTTCCATCATCAAACATAGTTCCATTTTCATAACACATTGCTGAATAAACAATTTGACCAACTGAAAGTTTTTTTACATTTCGAGTTAATGTATAATTCATTAATTCTTCAGCATCTGGACCAAGAATTTCAAATTTCCTTAATGAAGATAAGTCAATTAGGACGGCGTCTTCTCTGCATGCATTATATTCATTAATTACACCATGTTTTGTATAATCATTTGGTAACCAAAAACCTCTAGCATCGACAAAGTTTCTAGTTAATTTTGATGTTCTTTCATAGAAACCAGTATTTCTTGTAAGTTTATTTTCTGAATCTGTTTTCATTCTAAAACCATATGATTTAGTAAATTCTTTGCTTTTCTCATAAGTTCTAACAAAAATATCAGTAGGGTTCCATCCATTACAGCTATCAATATCACTAGGGCATGCGGTAGTTCCACATGTTAAATCTTTTAGAGCTTTAAAAATGACGTAATCACCAGGCCTTGCATAAGACTCATCAGATGTAACAGAATTTTGACCTCCCGAAGATGTATTAAAGAAAAGATTAATTGCATGCCAACCTTTTTTTTCTTCTAAGCCATATTTTTTCATTGATTCATTTAAATTGTCAGAGCAATTTGCATGACCAAAATATCCTGAGTCTTCGTAGTACTTTGAGGTACAAGCTAAATTAAATGTATCATGAATACCCACTGTATCTCTTACAACTTCTACCAATGGCTCATGATCAGTATCATAGAATTTTGAAAATAAACCAGGACCAGGGAAAGTATGTCCCATAAAGGTTCTAGTAGTTTGCCAATCAAGACCTCTTTCTATACCTTTTTCAAGTTTAGCAGTGTCGTATGCAACAAAATCTGAGCATTGTCTTCCCGTTGGTGTAATTATCTGAATATAGTCTCCAGCTTTAACTTGATATCCTGTTGCAGTTTTTCTATCTATATTAACTTCATAGTCAGGATCGTAAATTGGATCAGGGATTATTGAAAATTCTTTTTCAGAATTTTTAATTTTTGCTCTTTTTACTAATACAGTTAGATCTGAAGGTGGATTTTGATCATGAACAAGCATATCGGCTCCTGGAGCAGCAAAGATGCAATAACAGTTATCCTTCGAATTTAGAATTATTTCTTCCCCTGCAGAAGTGTTTTTATCAAAAATTACTGATGAAGCAGCTTTCTCAATTTGTAAATTTCTTTTTTTTAATTGAAGTAATGCTTGCAAAGAACTTTCTTCATTTTTCAAAAGTATTTTTTTTATTTCTGATGATTTTTTATTTTCTTTTAAATTTAAAATTCCTAATTCTGATTTTCCATGTTTATCAAAAATATTTATTTCGCAAATTTGATTTCCCTCATTATTTATAATTTTAATTTCATCTTCAGGAAATATTTGAATACCAGTAATTCCACCTGCATTGACCACATATCTTTCAACTCCAGGTGGTAATAAGTTTAAACCAGGTTCTTTAATACTTAAACTTGTTTGCATTTTTAAAAAATATTTAAAAATTATACAAAAGTATAAATAAATTTATATATAAATTTTATATATACATTTGTATCTATTTTGCTAGTTGACTGTAACTTTAATAGAGGAGATACTTTAATCACTTAATATTAAGGAAAGGGAAATAATGAAAAAAATAATATCTCTATTATCAGCTATGGTGATATCTCTTGTAAGTTTTGCAGGGGTTTCAAACGCAGCAGATAGTAAAAAACCAATTGTTATCCCAACTCATAACTGGTCAAGCCAAATTGTAATGGCTTACGTAATTGGCGGAATTTTTGAAAGTATGGGGAACAATGTAAAATATGTAAATGCTGATTCTCAAGCAGTTTATGAGTCGATTAGAATTGGTGATGTAACTATATCTCATGAAGTATGGGAATCTGCATTCGGAAAATCATTCACAACTGCTTTAGATAAAGGTGGTTTATTAGATATGGGTGATCACGAAGCTAGAACTCTTGAGGATATGGGATATCCAAACTGGGTTGTAGAAAAAGGCTTATGCCCTGGTCTACCAGACTGGACTGCATTAAAAAATCCTGATTGTGCGAAAAATTTCACAACACCTGATTCACCAGATGGAAAAGGTAGAATGTTAGAAGGACCACAAACATGGCATGGAGATTTAATACCTCAAAGAGTTGATGCTCTAGGATTAGGAGATCTATGGTGGGTTAAATTTGCTGGAAGTGCAGATGCACTTTGGGCAGAATTAGCTGCAGCTAAAAAAGAAGGAAGAGGAACTATCATATTTAACTGGACACCAAACTTTACAGATGGTGCTGGTTTTACATTTATCGACTTTCCTCCATACACAGCTGGTTGTAGACCAGAAGATGGTGGAGATGGAAAATGTGGTTCTCCGGATGGTTATTTAAAAAAAGCTGCACATGAAGATTTTCCAAAAACTCATCCAGCAGCTGCAAAAACGTTTAAAAAAATGTCATTCTCTACAAGTCAAATTGGAGCAATGGCAGCTTTAGTTGATGTCGACAAAATGACTCACGAAGATGCAGCAAAAAAATGGTTAGCTGACAATAAGAGTGTGTGGGAAGAATTTACACACGATCATTAAGGTTAATTAAATAAATTAAAGATCTCCCCCAATTAAATTGGGGGAGATTTTTTTTTCACCTCAAAAAATAATGGTAAAAGTATTTTATATAATATTGTTTAACTTTTTTATTTTCAATTTTACTTATGCAAAAGACATAAGTATTGATGAAAATCTTAATTTAGAGTTTTTATGTGAGTTAGAAAAAAAAATTGTTAAGAATTCGGAATATAATTATAAAACTTTTCTAGCAAAAGACTTAAATGTTAAAAATTTAGATTCATTTCAAATTTATTCAAATAAACCTAGCACATTAATGGTAAATGGATTATCAAAATTTTTCTCTCAAAATTCAAATTTTGACGTAAAAATAGTAAATAAGGATGTAGTTTTGTTTAAAGCCTTTAATAATGAAAAAACTTATTCAGAATCTGCAATAATCACAAGAAAATCAGGTGAATTAATTCACGAAATTACAAAAAATATAAATACAGAAAATTCGGAAAAAGATATCTCAATCTATGTATGTAAGAATAAATCAAAAAATGCCTAATTTTTTTTTAAGAAATTTTGTGTAATATATTTCCATGAAAAAGCTTATATTTTTTATACTTTTTTCGTCATTAATTGCTTCTATAGCATTAGCAAGAAGCACGGGATGTAAAGAGGGAAATTGTGAAAATGGTTATGGCAAGTGGATTTACACAGACAAAACTACCTATGAAGGTGAATGGGTTGCAACAAAAAAACATGGCCAAGGAACCGAAACATGGCCGAATGGATATATTTACAAAGGTGAATTTAAAGAGAGTCAGTGGAACGGTATAGGAATTCTATTTTTTCCTGATGGTTCAACATATGAAGGTGAATGGGTCAATGGTTTTATGAACGGTAAAGGCACTTTTACTTGGTCAGATGGAAAACAAAAAACAGGTATTTGGAAAAATGGAAGTTTCCAAGAATAGTTTTAAAACTTTGTCAGAGCCAGTCAAACAATTTGGTGGATTAATTAGTATAATTATTCTTATCTTTTTAACTTTTTTTATTTTAAATAATATTTTTGGTGAAGGTGATGAACTGGTTGCCAAAATGAAAATTGAAGAAGAAAGAATAGCTCAAGAAAGAAAACTTAATAAGCTAATTTCTAGCCTTCCCTCAGGAGTTTTGGTTTCGTTTGATGGTACTGACAATTTTAAATTATCTGATGAATTATATGAAGCTGTTTGTAAGGCAACTAAGCTTATACCTCAACGTGCAATTATGGGCGCGAATTTTCTAAACTTTAGAGCTCATGAAATTTATACAATTAACGGAAATAAAATAGATGAAACATTTGTAAAATGGGACGATGAAAAAAATAAATGTTTTGCAGGTTTCGTTGTAAGTGGAAATAATGTTGGTGTAGATGAAACTGTAAAAGTAAGTGGAGAAGCTTTGAGTTTTTTAAGTACAGGTATTGATACAAGAGTTTATTTTATTAAAAATTTTTAAGGAGGAAATGTAACAAATTATAGAGATTTTATTTTATCTTAAATTCGTATAACCTGAATATTATTTATGTCTGAACCAGTAATTAAATGCCAATCTGTTTATAAAATCTTTGGAGCAAACGCTGAAAGAATGCTTAAAGAAGCAAATGGTAATGTTGATGCAAAAACATTTCAAGAAAATGGATGTATTGTAGGAGTTAACAATGCTTCTTTTGAGGTATCTAAAGGTGAAATGTTAGTTGTAATGGGTTTATCAGGATCAGGTAAGTCAACACTATTAAGGTGTATATCTAGATTAACAGACGCAACTGGTGGAAAAATTTTTATTGAAGGTCAAGACTTGCTTAATTTAAATAACAAGGAACTTATTGATTTAAGAAGAAATAAAATGGGAATGGTTTTTCAAAGTTTTGCGCTACTTCCACATAAAACAGTTTTAGAAAATATTGCATTTCCTCTTCAAATTAAGGGTATTAAAACTGAAGATAGTATAAATAAAGCAATGGATATGGTCAAACTTGTTGGTCTCGATGGAAGAGAAAATTATTTCCCAAGAGAGTTATCTGGAGGACAACAACAAAGGGTAGGAATTGCGAGATCATTGGCAGTTGAGCCAGATATATGGTTCTTAGACGAACCTTTCTCTGCATTAGATCCACTTATAAGGAAAGAAATGCAAGATGAATTTTTAAGACTTCAAGAAAAATTACAAAAAACTATAATGTTTATTACTCATGATTTTGATGAAGCCTTAAAACTAGCTGATCGAATTGCAATTATGAAAGATGGAATAATTGAGCAATTAGATACACCTGCGAACATTGTTTTAAATCCAGCTACAGAATATGTAAGAAAATTTACAGAAGAAGTTCCAAGGGAAAAAGTTTTATTAATTAAAGATGTAATGGATGAAATAACCTATGACGATATGGGTGATATAAAAGTTTCAAAAGATGAGATTATTGAAAATGTTGCTGAAAAAATATTAACACAAGAAAAAACAGTAGCTGTTATAGATGGAAAAAATAATATTGTAGGTTCAATTAATCCTGCAAAAATTATTAATACAGTTTTTGGGGGAAGAAAAAATAATCATTAAATTATGGAATTACTTAAAAAATATCCTAAATTGTTTCAATGGTTATTTTTATTAGCTGTATTTTTTGCACTATGCTTTGCAATTGATGTTCCTGAAACTTACAAATTTATTAGAGGACAAGCAGAATTTGTAAAAGATCCTAATCAGAGTGCCTTCGTATTTCTAGGTAAAGAGGTTAGATATTACGCTTTTGATGTTTTCTGGAGATTGCCACCATTACTTGGATGGCTTCCAATTTGGATAAATGATTCATTATTCTTTTTAATGAACGATTGGATGCCAATGGAATTTTGGAATGAAGATACGCAGGAATATAAAACACGTCCTTTGGTATTACAAATAACTAGAAACCTAACCGCATTTATGACTTTTCTAATAGAATTAATTAGAGAGATTTTATTAGGCGGTCTTGAAACAATTGTTGCTTTTACTAGTTGGGATTGGATAGATGCTAATCCCTGGGCAGAATTACCAGGCTTACCTTGGACTATTGTAGCAGCAGGATCAGCGATACTTGCTTATAAGTTAGGAGGTAAAGGATTGGCCTTATATGCACTTTTGTCAATGACTTACATTTCAATATTTGGACAATGGAAACCGTCTATGCAAACACTTTCTTTTATATTAGTTGCAGCACCTCTTTCATTTATTTTTGGTTTAGGTTTGGGTGTTGCGGCATACAAAAGTAAAAGAGTAGAAAAAGCTCTATATCCAATACTTTTAGTTATGCAGACGATGCCCCAGTATGCGGTATTAGTTCCTGCACTAGTTCTTTTTGGGGTAGGAGACCATGCTGCAGTAATTATAACAATGATTGTTGCTGTGCCGCCAATGATACTATTAACTTTATTAGGTTTAAGGGCTGTCCCCCCAGAGGTAATTGAAGCTGGTAGAATGAGTGGATGTAGTAACTGGCAACTAATGTCAAAAGTATTAATTCCAACAGCGAGAAGAGATATTTTAATAGGAGTTAACCAAGTTATAATGGTGTGTTTCTCTATGGCAGTTATCTCTGCATTTATAGGAGCAAAAGGTTTAGGTTTTAATTTATTATTAGCTCTAAATCAGTTGAATATTGGATTAGCATTAGAGGCAGGTCTTTGTATTAGTTTGATTGCAATTTTATTAGATAAGATGTCTCTAGCTTGGGCAAATAAACAGGTTGATTATTTTGGTAATTTAAATTTTTTTCAACGAAATAAAAATTCATTATTCTTTGGAGTTATAGTAATAGTAGGCATTCTATTGGCCTACTTTGGATCAATTTATTTTAAAGACGGGTATAATTATTTATTTGAAGTTCCGCATAATAAAGGAATATCAACAGCAGACTTTTGGAATAAAGGTGTTGACTGGATATTTGATACTTTCTTTGTATATATAAAAGCATTTAACACTTGGCTAATTGTTGATGTACTCCAACCGATGAGAGCTTTATATTTGAGAATGCCAGCCGTAGCCACATTAGTTCTAGTCGTTGGAGCTGGATATTTAATTGGTGGAGTTAGATCTGCTTTAGTTGTTTGTGGTTTAACTTTATTTATAGCTCTAAGCCCATGGTGGGATAGAGCTTTAGTAACTACATACATGGCAACATTTGGTGTACTAGTATCCTGCACAATTGGATTCACTGTTGGAACTTTATGTTTTCAAAATAAACATTCTACAAACTTTATGTTAAATGTTTGTGATATATTTCAAACTTTTCCATCTTTTGTATATTTAATTCCTGTAATGATGCTTTTTGGAATTACAGATACATCAGTTTTAATTGCTGTAATAGTTTATGCTACGATACCAGCAACAAGATACACAATTGAGGGTCTTAGAAGTGTTCCAGCTGGACTACATGATGCTGCAACGATGTCAGGTGTCACAAAGTTTCAAAGACTATTTAAAATAGAATTTCCATTAGCATTTCCACACATGATGTTAGGGCTTAATCAAACAATAGTTTTTGCATTATTTATGGTGATTATCGGGGCTTTTATTGGAACAGAGGATTTGGGTCAGTATATTTTAAAAGCTTTATCAGATAAAAAAGGAGCAGGTATTGGGTTAACACTTGGAATTTGTGTTGCATTTATTGGACTAATTTTTGATAATTTAATTAGAACTTGGGTAGGACAAAGAAAAAAACATTTAGGTATAGACTAAAATTGTGAAAAAATTTCTTGTTGCTATCGACCAAGGTACAACATCGTCTAGAGCAATTCTCTTTGATTTAGATGGCAATATAAAATTTACATCTCAGTTTGAATTTAACCAATACTTTCCAAAAAATGGATGGGTAGAGCATAATCCAAATGAAATTTGGTTAACTACTCTTAAAGCTTTAAAAAAAGTAATTAAAAAAGCATCTCTACTAAAAGGAAAAATATTAAGTATTGGCATAACCAACCAGAGAGAAACAACTATTCTATGGAACAAGAAAACGGGTAAACCAGTATACAATGCAATTGTTTGGCAAGATAGAAGAACTCATGAGTACTGTGAAAGGCTTAAGCAAAAAAAATATGAAAATATTTTTAGAAGAAAAACTGGTTTATTTATTGATCCATATTTTTCAGCTACTAAAATTAAATGGATCTTAGAAAACGTAAAAATTTCGAAGAAACTTCAAAAATCCAATAATTTATTATTTGGCACTGTTGATACTTTCTTAATTTGGAAACTAACTAACGGACAACATCATTTAACAGAGGCAACAAATGCAAGTAGAACAATGTTGTTTAATATAAATAATAACACTTGGGACAAAGAAATTTTAAAAAAGCTCAATATCTCAAAAAGTATTTTACCTGATGTAAAAAATTCAGCGGATAATTTTGGATCAACAAATAAAAAAATAATAGGATATGAAATTCCTATATCTGCAGTTTTGGGTGATCAACAAGCTGCAGCTGTAGGACAATCTTGTTTTAAAAAAGGCTCAATTAAAAGTACTTATGGCACAGGTGCTTTTGTAATAATGAATACTGGGTCAAAAAAAATTTTTTCTAAAAATAAATTACTAACCACAATTTGTTACAGATTAAACGGAAAAAATACTTTTGCTCTCGAAGGTTCGATTTTTATCGCTGGAGCAGGTGTTCAATGGTTAAGAGATAAGTTAAAATTAATTAATAATGCTTATGACACAGAACAAATTGCTAAATCAAAAAAAAATAATGAAGGTGTGTATGTTGTACCAGCTTTTAGTGGACTGGGAGCTCCATACTGGAGACCTGACGCAAGAGGAGTTATAACTGGATTAACTAGAGATAGTGATTGGAAAACCTTAGTAAGAGCAGTTATAGAATCTGTGGCATACCAAAGCTATGATCTATTTAATGCCATGAGAAAAGATGGATTAAAACCAAATATAGTAAAAATTGATGGAGGAATGGTGGAAAACGACTGGTTTTCACAGTTTCTGGCAAATATTATTGATATCCAAACAGAAAGACCCAAAGTTTTGGAAACTACAGCACTTGGAGTTGCTTTATTTGCTGGATACCAAATAGGAATATATAAATCTTTACATCAAATAAAGAGAAAATGGAAAAAAGATAGATCCTTTAAACCTAAACTAAGTTCGACAATTAGAAAAAAACTATTGAATGGGTGGAAATTGTCAGTTGATAAAACCTTATTGTAAATTTTATTATTTTAAAAACGCATCCATAGAGTCATCCATCGCTGATGCCCAAGGTGTATGGTGAATAGGAGCTATGGATCCAGTCACAGGTGATGAAAAAGATTTATTTCTGTAAGTTGAAATATCATCCATTTTATGATGTTCCCAATCTTTGAAATGTTTTCTTATCAATTCAAAATCAATTTTTGGATAATCCGACATATCATGAAGCTCTTTAGTATACTCAGTTTGAAAATCAATCATTTGATCAGGATTTTCTAATTTTTCTTCCATAGAAACCCACTTAGAAATATCTTTTTCTATTTCACTATCATTTGGAATCTTAATTTTATTCATTATCACATCCCTTGCGAACCATGCTTGGCAATCAAACATATTAAAAGTATGAAATTGATCCTGCATACCTAGGTACATTAGCTTATGATTATCTTGCCAAACTACTCCTTTGTATAATTTTGGTGGATATAATCTGTTGTGAGTTTTGAGACTTAGTTTTTCGTTCAAAAATGGAAAATGATGCAGGTAGCCAGTGCATAATATAATTACATCTGCTTCTTGTTCTGTACCGTCTTTAAATATTGCTTTGTTACCTTCTAATCTATCAAGATAGTAAACTTCTTTCATACCAGAAGGCCATTTAAAACCCATTGGATTATGTCTATAACCTATGGTTACACTTTTAGCTCCATATTTATTACACTGTAGTGCAACATCTTCAGCTGAATAACTGCTTCCAAGCACTATAACATTTTTATCTCTAAATTCTTCAGCATCTCTGAAATCATGAGAATGCATTATTCTTCCTGGAAAAGAACTCATACCCTTGTATTCAGGAATAAATGGAACTGAAAAATGTCCAGTTGAAACAACTACGTAATCAAACTTGTCAGACAAAATTTTATTGTTAGTTTTATCTTGATAGCTAACTTCAAATTTATCTGAATTGTAATTTACGCTCATTACACTTGTGCTAAATTTTATTTTGCTTTTAAGGTTTCCTTTACTTACTCTCCCAATTATATAATTGTATAATACTTCTCTAGGTGGAAAAGATGGAATAGGTTTCCCAAAATGCTCGTCAAAAGAATAATCTGCAAATTCCAAACATTCTTTTGGTCCATTTGACCATAAATACCTATACATACTGTTGGGTACAGGATCACCATATTGATCTGAACCAGTTCTCCAACTGTAGTTCCATAGTCCTCCCCAATCAGCTTGTTTTTCAAAACATACGATTTCTGGAACCTTTTCTCCTTTTTGTTCAGCATGTTCAAAGGCTCTTAACATGGATAAACCACAAGGACCTGCACCGATTATTGCAATTTTATTCATATAAACTATATAATTTTAAAAATTTATCTTATTAATAAAATCAAAAAAATAAAACTATTTTTTCTTTAAATTTACTTGTTATTAATGAATAGTTTATTTTTAG
>CACKUI010000005.1:0-17500 GCA_902603305.1 uncultured Pelagibacteraceae bacterium
TGTTGAGTTAAAAGAGGATTAGAATGACAGATTTTTCAAAATTAATGGAAAAAGCTAAAGAAATTGAAAGCAAAATGAAAGAAAGCCAAGAAAACATTAAAAAGATCGAGGTTGAAGGTGTCTCAGGAGCTAACGATGTAAAAGTTACACTAAATGGAGAGGGCACTATGATTTCAATTAAACTTTCTGAAAATGTTTTAAAAGAAGAAAAAGTAATATTAGAAGATCTCATTACCGCTGCTCATAATAACGCAAAATCACAACTTAAATCAAAAACAGCAGAGGAAATTTCTAAGGCCTCAGGAAATTTTGGAATACCTGGATTTAAGTGGCCTTTATAATTTAAATGCAAAATATTCCTGAAATAGATAATTTAATTAAACTAATTTCAAAACTACCGGGGTTAGGACCTAAGTCTGCAAAAAGAATAATTTTAAAAATGATTAATAACCGACAAGAATTACTTAAGCCTTTGGCTCAAAATTTGAGTGAAGTTTTTAAAAATGTTGTAAGATGTAAAATTTGTGGAACATTAAAGCCTAATACAATTGAGTGTAGTTATAATAATTGTGAAATAGTAGAAAAAAAATATAATAAAATTTGTGTTGTAGAAAATATTTCAGATCAGTGGGCAATAGAAAGTTCTTCAATTTTTCAAGGTTACTTCCATATTTTAGGGGGGACTCTCTCAAACAATAATAATAGTAATAGAGAGGACTTGCTCATTAATTCTCTTATAGAAAGAATAAATAAAGATGATATTGAAGAAGTAATTTTAGCAACTAGTGCAACTGTAGAAGGTCAAACTACTGCATTTTATATACAAGATAGTCTAAAAAAAACTGACGTCAAAGTTTCAAAACTAGCCCAAGGTTTACCAGTAGGTGGAGAAATCGAAAATTTAGATGATGGTACTCTTATATCTGCATTTAAAAATAGAAAAAAGATAGAGGCTTAACTAGCTTTTTTTAATTAATCTGTTTAAGTGTAAGAGAGGTTCTGTATAGCCAGAAGGCTGTGATTTTCCATGAAAGATTAATTCACATGCTGCTTTAAAAGCAATAGATTTATCATACTCTGGTGACATGCTTTCGTAGCTAGAGTCGTTTTTATTCTGTTTATCTACAACTTTTGCCATTTTTTTTAAAATTTCAAGAACCTGTCTATTCGAGCACAAGCCATGATGAAGCCAATTAGCAATATGTTGAGATGAAATTCTCAAAGTTGCTCTATCCTCCATTAATCCAATATCGTTTATATCTGGAACTTTGGAACAACCTATACCTTGATCAATCCATCTGACTACATAACCTAAAATAGTTTGCGCAGAATTTGAAATTTCAGTATTTATTTCATCGACAGACCAATTAGGACGATCTGCTATTGGAATAGTAAGAAGATCAGATAACTTTGATGGTTCTCTTTTTAATATTGCTTTTTGTTTTTCAAAAACATTTACTTCATGATAGTGCATAACATGGAGTGCAGCGGCAGTTGGGGAAGGAACCCAAGCACAATTTGCGCCTGCATTCACATGTCCAATTTTTTGTTCCATCATTTCGTTCATTTTGTCAGGCATGGCCCACATTCCTTTACCTATTTGAGCAACTCCTGAAAAACCGCATTTTAAGCCTATATCTACGTTATTATCCTCATAGGTTTTAATCCATTTGGACTCTTTCATATCTCCTTTTTTGATCATTGGTCCAGCTTCCATTGAGGTGTGCATCTCATCACCAGTTCTATCTAAAAATCCAGTGTTTATAAAAAATACTCTATCTTTTAGTGTTCTAATACATTCTTTTAGGTTTGCAGATGTTCTTCTTTCTTCATCCATAATTCCACACTTAATTGTATTTTTTTCCAATTTTAAAACTTCTTCAACTTTTGTAAAAATTAAATTAGTAAATTCTGTTTCCTCTGGACCATGCATTTTTGGTTTAACAATATAAATTGATCCTTCTCTCGAATTACCTTTTCTTTTTAAATCATGAATACAAGCTGCTGAGGTTATGAAAGCATCCATTATTCCCTCAGGAACTTCTGATCCATCATTTAAAGTGATTGCAGGGTTTGTCATTAAGTGTCCAACGTTTCTCACAAGTAAAAGACTTCTTCCGTGAAGTTTTAACTTTTCACCATTCAATGAAGTGTAACTCCTATCTGGATTAAGTTTTCTTTCTAATTCTTTACCATTTTTTTCAAATATTGATTTTAAATTCCCTCTCATCAATCCTAGCCAATTTCTATAACAAGTTACTTTATCTTCAGCGTCTACTGCGGCTACACTATCTTCATGGTCACAAATTGTTGATACAGCAGACTCAACTATAATATCGCTTATACCAGCAGCATCTCTTGCAGCACTAAATGCTCTAGGATTAATAATTATTTCAAGATGAAGATTATTATTTTTTAAGATTATAGCATTTGGTTTGGCTGCATCCCCTCTATGACCAATAAACTTCTCTAAATCTGATAAATTATATTCTTTATTTTCCTTATATATCGTGAGTTTTTTTTTATTTACTGCTAAACCAGTAATATCTTTCCAGTCAAGATCATTTATTGGAAAATATTTGTTCAAAAAGTTTCTAGTGTATTTAATTACTTCTTGTCCTCTTAAAGGATCATATTTTTCACTTCCACTTTCTTCAGACTCTATTATATTTGATCCATAAAGACTGTCGTATAAACTTACCCATCTTGCATTCGCAGCATTCAAGGTATATCTAGAGTTCATTATTGGAACAACTAATTGTGGTCCTGCTATATTAGATATTTCTTCATCTAAATTTTTAGTTGCTATTTTAAAATCTTCACCTTCTTTTTTTAAATAACCTATTTCTTCCAAAAAATTTTTATATTTATTATAGTCAATCTCGTGATCTCTATTTTTTTTATGCCACAGATCTATTTCTTGTTGTAATGTTTCTCTTTTTTCGAGTAATTTTTTATTTTTAGGTGCTAATTCATGCACCACTTTGTCAAAACCTTTCCAGAACTCATCAGGACCAACATTAGTATCCAGTAAAAGCTCATTTTTGACAAAATCAGCTAGTTCTTTTGCTACAGATAAGTTGTGGATTTTGATGTATTGCTCTCTCATAAATTGAAAATCTTATAATAAATTGTCATTTTTGCGCAATCAAAATTACTTATTTTAACAATTTATTGCCTTTTTTGTTTATAATACATATTTAAATGAAAAATTACCTAAATTTTGAGACAGATATCAAAAATCTTGAGGAGGAATTAGATAAACTAAAAGACCCCTATAATCAGGAGGGATTATCTGAAGTCGATACTTCAAGAATAAGCAAAGTTGAAGAAGAAATAAATGAAAAGTTAGAGAAAATTTATTCTAACCTAGATCCATGGCAGACAGCATTAGTTGCTCGTCATGAAGATAGACCTAAAGCAAAATTTTTTGTTGAAAATCTTTTTGATGATTTTATCCAACTTTCTGGAGATAGATATTATGGTGAAGACAAAGCTGTTATAGCTGGCTTTGCAAAATTCGATGGTAAATCTGTTTTAGTAATTGGTCAAGAAAAGGGATCAGATCTTAATAAAAGAATAGATCATAATTTTGGAATGATGAGACCAGAGGGTTACAGAAAAACAATAAGACTTATGGAGTTAGCTAACAAGTTTAAGATTCCAATAATTTCTATTGTAGATACTCCTGGAGCATATCCAGGAGTCGGTGCAGAGGAAAGAGGTCAAGCTGAAGCAATAGCAAAATCTATTGAATGCTCTATGAAGTTAACAGTTCCTACAATAGCTATAATAATAGGAGAGGGTGGATCTGGAGGAGCAATAGCTTTAGCATCATCCAATAAAGTAATTATGCTTCAAAACGCAATATACTCTGTCATTTCCCCGGAAGGATGTGCCACCATTTTATGGAGAGACCCAAAAAAAACTTTAGAAGCTGCGTCTGCAATGAAAATGTCATCCAGTGATCTTTTAAAATTAAATATAATTGATGAAATAATTCCAGAGCCAGTTGGAGGTGCTCATCGAGATAAAGATCTAATATTGGATAATGTAAGAGACTCATTAAAGAAAAATTTAGATTTTTTTGAAACAATGGATAAAGATGAAATTCTTACTCATAGAAAAAATAAATTTTTGTCAATTGGAAGAAATAAGGGATTTACAACACAACTAGAAGATGGAAATGATCTATCTATGAAGGCAAGTGTACTTGAAAATATTAATCAAAACTTTAAAAAGAATTCTAAAGTTTATTATGGCTTAGCTGCTGCAATTTTATTAATATTATTTTTAAGCATTCTTTTATAATGCACCACAACAATGCTTGAATTTTTTCCCTGTAGCCTCACATCTGTCGTTTCTAGAAATTTTACCTTCTCTATTTAGCACAAGTAAGCATTTTGGATTATTATTTATATTTATATTTTTTTCATTTTGAACTTCATTTTGATTATCATTTTTTTCTATAAGTTTTAAATTAAATAAAATTGTAATTAAATCATACTTAAGTTTACTTAATAAATTTTCAAAAAGTGTAAATGCTTCTTTTTTATATTCAACCAAAGGATCTCTTTGTCCATAAGATCTTAAACCAATGACTTGTCTTAATTGTTCTAAATATTGAATATGTAATTTCCAATTTTGATCAATTAGTTGTAAAAAGATTCTTTTTTCTATTTCGTTATATTGCTCTTCATTTAACATTTTTATTCTTTCTTCTCTTGAACTTTTAAATTTATTTTTTATTTTTTCTTCAAACGCCTTATTTTCAAGATTAACTAATTCATTAATTTCACTTTCTTCAAATGATTTTCCAAATAAAGATTTTAATTGCATATTGATTTCATTTGACCCTGCATTGGCTAACTTTTTTGTTTTTTTTATTTTCAAATCATCAATAATTTCATCTAGAAAATTTTCAGAATATTGCTTGGAATCTTTATTTTCTATTACTTCATTTCTTTGTGAAAATATTACTTGCCTTTGATCGTTTAAAACATTGTCAAACTTTAAAAGAGTTTTTCTAATATCAAAATTTCTTGCCTCAACTTTTTGTTGTGCTCTTTCTAATGCTTTATTTATCCAAGGATGGTCTATACTTTCTCCATCTTTAAGCCCGAGTTTTTCAAGTATATTATTCATAGACTCAGAACCAAATATTCTCATTAAATCGTCCTCTAAACTTACATAGAATATAGAACTACCTTCATCACCTTGTCTGCCTGATCTTCCTCTTGCTTGATTATCTACTCTCCTACTTTCCATTCTTTCTGTACCAATAACTAACAATCCTCCCAATTTTTTTATCTCAGCTTTATTACTTTCATCCTGTCCTCCCAATTTGATATCAACACCTCTACCTGAAATACTTGTAGTAATAATTATTGAGTTTCTTTTGCCTGCATCTGCAATAATTTCAGCTTCTCTTTGGTGATTTTTCGCATTTAAAACTGTATGTTCTATATTTTTATTTTCCAATAGATTTGAGAAGTGTTCAGATTTATTTATACTTGAAGTGAAAACTAATAATGGTTGTCCTTTTGCGTTACATTCAACAATCTTACTAATTATTGCTTCATCTTTTTCTTTACTAGTTCTAAATATTTGATCGTTCGAATCTTCTCTTATCATCTTCTTATTAGTAGGAATTGATACTACCGGTAGATTATAAATTTCAAAAAACTCTTCTGACTCTGTTAAGGCTGTACCAGTGCAACCAGCTATTTTTTTGTAGAGCTTAAAGAAATTTTGGTAGGTAATTGATGCTAAAGTTTGATTTTCAGCATTAATTGTTAAATTTTCTTTCGCCTCCAGACTTTGATGAAGGCCATCACCAAACCTTCTTCCTGGTAATTGTCTACCTGTTTGTTCATCAATTATTATTATTTGCCCATCTTTTACAATGTAATCTCTACCACTCTGAAAAAGATGAATGGCACGTAATGATTGATTTACTAAGTGTACAATATGAAGGTTTTCTGGATCGTAAAAATTTTTATTTTTAAGTATTCCAGCATTTGAAAATATACTTTCAACATTATCCACACCTTTATTAGTTAATAAAATATTTCTATCCTTTTCATCTATTTCAAAATCCTCTTCTTTTAAATTTTTTACAAGTTTATCAACAGCTATATATTGATTAGTTTTATCTTCCGTTGCTCCTGAAATTATTAGAGGTGTTCTAGCTTCATCAATTAAACAAGAGTCAATTTCATCAACAATCGCATAATTATGTTCTCTTTGAACCATAGTTTCTTTTGAAAATTTCATATTATCTCTTAAATAATCGAAGCCCAATTCACTATTAGTAGAATAAGTAATATCTTTTGAATAATTTTGTTTTCTCTCCAAGTCATCTTGCCCAGTATTAATATATCCACAACTTAAACCTAAAAACTCGTAAATCTTACCCATATTCTCGCTATCTCTTTTAGCCAAATAATCATTTACAGTTACTATATGGACACCTTTCTTTTCTAGAGCATTAAGGAAAGCTGCAAGAGCTATGGTTAATGTTTTACCTTCTCCAGTTTTCATTTCTGCAATTTTATTCTCATGGATTACAACACCACCAATTAGCTGAACGTCAAAGTGTCTTTCATTTCTAATTCTTTTAGAGGCTTCCCTAACCATTGAGAAAGCTTCGGGTAATACTTCATTTAAACTTTTTCCATTTTTAACATCTTCAATTAGTTTCTCGGTTTTTTTTGGGAACATTTCATCAGATAAATTTTCTAAATCTTTTTCTAAAAGATTAACTTTATTGACTATTTGCTGAATTCGGTCTAGTTCCTTTTCATTACCGCTTTTAATAAGCTTTGAAAATATATTAAGTGGGTTGAACATTTTGATATAAAATTAAATATTAGAAATATATAGTAATTAATTAATTTTTTTAAATATCATGAAATTTAACATAAACAATTTTATAAATACTAGCACTCAAAGCTCTAAAATTGTTGATTTTCAGGATTTAGATCATATTGATGGAGTTTCAATTTCTGCGGTAAGCGCTGGCTTATATAAATTTAAGAGAGATGAAGTAGTTTTATTTTATTTTAGAGATGGTGCAAATTATGCCTCTGTATATACCCAATCAAAGTTAATATCAGAAAATCTAAAATGGAATAAAAAAATCAAAGCAAAAAAAATATTTGCTTTATTAGTTAATACTAGAAATGCCAATGCATTAACAGGTCCAGAAGGCCATGATGCATTGAAGAAAATTTCTTTAGACTTATCCTCAAAATTAACTGAGATACAAAAGAGAGATCAAGATGCTCCGAAGCAAATTTCTTCAAAAGAAATACTTTTTGGTTGCACAGGTACTATAGGAGAGAGATTTCCATTAGAAAAGATTAAAACTTCATTACCAGAATTAGTTGAGAAAATAAAATATACACAAAATAAATTAATCTGGATGAAAGCTGCAATGGGCATAATCACAACAGATTTAAAACCCAAAGTATCAATGGCTGAAACAAAAATTGGTTCGTCAAAAATAAAAATTTATGGAATTGCAAAAGGCTCAGGTATGATTTATCCAAATATGGCAACTACATTGGGTTATATATTTACTGATGCAACTTTATCCTCATCAGTTTTAAATGATGTCTTAAAAAACAATATAAAGACAACATTCAATGCAATTTCATGTGATGGTGACACAAGTACAAATGATATGGTTTCAATATTTTCAACAAGCAAAGTTAATCATTCAGAAATTAAAAAATATAGTGATAGTAAACTTAAAAATTTTAACAAGGCAGTTCACGACGTTTTATTGAATTTAGCAAAACAAGTTGTTTCTGATGGAGAAGGAGCTTCTAAATTTATTTCTATTAATTGTATTAATTGCAGAACTGAAAAAGATGCAAAAAATATATCTTTTAAAATTGCAAACTCATTATTAGTTAAGACAGCAATTGCGGGAGAAGATCCAAACTGGGGTAGAGTAGCTATGGCAATTGGAAACAGCGACTCAAAAATTAATGAACAAAAATTATCTATTTCTTTTGGACCATATAAAATTTATCACAAGGGATCTCTCTACAAATCCTATGACGAAGAAAAAGTTATGGAATATATGAAAGGCAAATCAATTGAAATAGAAGTTGATATTGGTCAAGGGATTAAAAAATTTAAATCGTACACTATGGATTTAACAAAAAAATATATAGAAATTAACGCTGATTATAGGACTTAGCTATATTGAAATTTTATAGGTTAATATTTAGATAACGAGTATGATTAAATATTTACTAAAATGTAAAGATTGTGAGCAAGAATTTGAAAGCTGGTTTAGTGCCTCAAATGAATATGATAGGTTGCTAAAATTAAAACTTTTAAATTGTCAATCCTGTGACTCAATTAATGTTGAAAAGTCCTTGATGTCACCTAATTTATTGAACACTAAGAAAAAAAAAGATACAAAAGAAAATAAAAAATACAAAGATATTCGACAAAAACTTTCTGACTACAAAAAATTTGTAAAACAGAATTTTGAGTATGTAGGGGAAAATTTTACTTACAAAGCAAGATCAATTCATTACGATAAAAAGAAACAAAAAAAAGGTATTTATGGTAGTGCTTCTCTTAAAGATATTCAGGAATTGAAAGAAGAAGGTATAGAAACGGATATTATTCCATGGATTGAAGAAGATAAAAATTAAACTTTTTTAAATTCTGAAATATAATTTACAGATTTATCAGATGTAACAGACCATTTATTTAAGATAGGGTTAAAAGTCATTCCATCAATTTTTCTTAACTTTAAAGAATTTTTTTTACAAATATCTGTTAAATCCTCGGGTTTAACAAATTTTTCCCAATCATGTGTACCTATTGGCAACCACTTTAATATATACTCAGCCCCCACAATTGCAAATAAGTAAGATTTAAGAGTTTTGTTTAAAGTTGCAATGAACATCACACCTGATTTTTTTAAAAATTTTGAACTTTCTTTAATAAAAAAATCAACATCTTCAACATGTTCAACAATTTCCATATTCAAAATTATATCAAATCTTTTTTTAATTTTTAAATTTTCAGGGGATGAATTATAATATTTGATTTTAAGTTTACTTTTTTTTAAATGATACTTAGCTACTTGTATATTTTTATTAGAAGCATCTATACCAATAACATTCCCTCCAAGTTTTGCCATAGGTTCTGAAAGTAATCCACCACCGCATCCTATATCTAAAATGCTTAAGCCTTTAAAGGGCTCATGCTCTTTTTTAATTTTAAATTCAGATAAAATTGTATCTCTTATGTATTTGACTCTGATAGGGTTAAATTTATGTAATGGCTTAAATTTTCCATGAGGATCCCACCATTCCTCAGCTATTTTCGAAAATTTTTCTATTTCTTTTTTATTAATTGTGTTATTTTTCATTGTTTATTGACATTACAATCAAGATGTATTTTATCAATATATTTTAATTTATATTAAAAAAAATTATCAATGAAAATAATTGTATTAAAATTTGGAGGTACTTCAGTTGGTACAACTGATAGAATTAAAAAAGTTGCAAAAATTATTGCTAAATTTAAAAAAAAATACAATGTAATTGTGCTTTCTTCCGCAATGAGTGGTGTGACAAATAATTTAATCAATTTGTCCAAAAAAATTAGCAAAAATTTTTCAGACTCTGAGTATGATGTTTTAGTTTCATCAGGAGAACAAGTGTCTTGTGCATTAATTTCTGGAGAATTAATTAATAAAGGTTTCAATTCAAGATCTTGGATGTCATGGCAAATCCCGATCAATACTGAGGGAAAATATAAATTTTCAAGAATTAATAAAATTAACAAGAGTCAAATCGTAAGTTATTTGAAAAAAGGAGGCATTCCAATAATCACAGGATTTCAAGGTATTAATAACAAAAACAGAATAACTACAATTGGTAGGGGTGGAACAGATGCAAGTGCTATCATGTTTGCAAAGTTTTTTAATGCTGAAAAATGTATAATATATACCGATGTGGATGGTGTTTATTCTACAGATCCAAATAAACTTAAGTCAGCTAAAAAAATAAAAGTTATATCTTATGAAGAAATGTTAGAAATGGCATCTCTTGGAGCTAAAGTTATGCAACCTCACTCAATTCAAGATGCAAGATTGAATAGGGTAGATATAGAGGTAAGATCTTCCTTTACTGATAATGAAGGTACTCTAATAACAAAAAGAAAAAATTTAATTAATAGTAAGATTATAACTGGTATTTCAAATACAACTAATGATGCAAAAGTTACTCTTTTAGGTGTAAGAGATAAGCCAGGTATTGCAGCATCAATTTTTAAACCTCTATCTGAAAATTCTATAAATGTTGATATGGTAGTACAAAATATTGCTGCCAATGGAAATGAAACTGACTTAACTTTCACAATAAAATCGGATGATTTAAGCAAAACAAAAAAAATTATTTTGCAAAACAAAAAAATAAATTTTAGAGATTTAATATTTGATAAAAATGTTTCAAAGGTCTCAATAATAGGAGTTGGAATGGTTACTACTCCTGGGGTTACTTATAGAATGTTTCAATCGCTTGCTAACCAAAAAATAAACATTCAAGTAATATCTACCTCGGAAATAAAAATTTCTGTGTTGATAAATAAAAAAAATTTACGGAAAGCTATATCTGCTCTACACAAAGAATTTGAATTAAATAAATAATTTATGAACATTAGACCATTTAGGGAAATAAAAAGAAGGAAAACAAAAGAAATTAATGTTGGGCATGTAAAAGTTGGAGGAGATAATCCAATTACTGTTCAATCAATGACTAATACGTCAACTAAAGATGTTAAAGAAACTGTAAAACAAATCGAACAAATTGAAGAAGCGGGAGCTGATATTGTAAGGGTATCATGTCCAGACGAAGACTCAACGAAAGCTCTTAGAGATATTATTAAAAATACTTCTATACCAATAGTTGCCGATATACATTTTCACTACAAAAGAGCAATAGAGGCAGCAGAGAGTGGAGCTGCTTGTCTTAGAATAAACCCAGGCAATATTGGAGATAAAAAAAAAATTAAAGAAGTAATTTCTGCAGCAAAAAATAACAATTGTTCAATTAGAATTGGTGTAAATGCAGGATCTTTAGAAAAAGACTTATTAGAAAAGTATAAAGAACCTTGTCCAGAAGCTCTAGTAGAGAGTGCATTAAGAAATATTAAGATTGTTGAAGACTTTGACTTTTATGAATTTAAAGTGAGTGTCAAATCTTCTGATGTATTTTTATCTATTGAAGCTTACAGACAACTTTCTAAGGTTACTGATTATCCATTACATCTAGGAATAACTGAGGCAGGAACATTTTTACCTGGTAGTATAAAATCTTCTATTGGCTTTGGATCACTTCTTATGAGTGGTATTGGAGATACTGTAAGAGTTTCTTTATCTGATGATCCGGTAGAGGAGATAAAAGTTGGAAATGAAATACTTAAATCACTTAATTTAAGAAATAGAGGAGTAAAAATTATTTCCTGTCCATCTTGTGCTAGACAAGCTTTCAATGTAATTGAAACTGTTAAAAAGTTAGAAGACAGACTATCCCATATAAAAACTCCTATTTCTTTATCCATAATTGGATGTGTGGTGAATGGACCTGGTGAGGCAGCACAAACGGATATAGGAATTACTGGGGGTGGAAAGGGTAACAACATGCTTTATTTAAATGGAGTTGAAAGTGAAAAAATATCAACTGATGAGATGATTTCTAAGGTAGTACAATTGGTTGAAGAAAAAGTTGAAGAAATCGAAAAATCCAAATAATGGTACCTCTATCAAAAGTTCAAGATTTAATTGCAAAACATTCCAAATTGGAAAAAGAGTTATCCTCACAAGAAATTGATAAAAAATCTTTTGCCGAGAAGTCAAAAGAATACTCCGACTTAAGTGACATCATTAAAGAAGCAGTTTCTTATTTTAATTTTCAGAAAAACAAAGTTGAATTGGAAAATTTAATTAATGATAATGATACAGACAAAGAGATGAAGGATTTAGCTATAAGTGAATTAAATAAGCTTGAAAAAAATAATGAAAGTGATGAAAAAAAAATAAAATTATTTTTGTTACCTAAAGATGAAGCAGACACAAAGAATGCAATGATAGAAATTAGAGCTGGAACTGGAGGATTAGAGGCAAGTTTATTTGCGTCAGACTTATTTAAAAT
The DNA here is from genome assembly GCA_902603305.1 of uncultured Pelagibacteraceae bacterium. Taxonomy (GTDB): domain Bacteria; phylum Pseudomonadota; class Alphaproteobacteria; order Pelagibacterales; family Pelagibacteraceae; genus Pelagibacter. The sequence goes on from CACKUI010000005.1 coordinate 12,189, forward strand.
GTATGAAAAAGTAAGTCATAAAAAAAAATGGTTAATGGAAGTTATTTCTATTTCTAAAAGTGATGCTGGTGGATTAAAAGAGGTTATTGCATCAATAAAAGGTAAAAATATTTACTCTTCGCTAAAATATGAAAGTGGCGTTCATAGAGTCCAAAGAGTTCCTGATACTGAAACCCAAGGAAGAGTTCATACATCTGCTGCTACAGTTGCAGTAATGCCAGAAGCTGAAGAGGTTGATGTTAAAATAGAAGAAAAGGATTTAAGAATTGATGTATTTAGAAGTAGTGGCCCAGGTGGTCAAAGTGTAAATACAACAGACTCTGCTGTTAGGATTACGCATATTCCAACAGGAATAGTTGTTAGTCAGCAAGATGAAAAATCTCAAATAAGAAATAAAGAAAAAGGATTAAAAATCCTTAGATCAAGAATTTATGAGTTAGAGCGACAAAAAAGAGATGAAGAAAGATCAAAAGATAGAAAAAGTAAAATAGGCACAGGAGACAGATCAGAGAGAATAAGAACATATAATTTTCCTCAAGGAAGGGTGACAGATCATAGAATTAATTTAACTTTACATAAATTATCTGAATTTATGGAAGGAGAAATATTTGATGAAATGATAGAAAACTTGGTTATTCAAGCTCAAGAAAATGAACTTAGCAGTATATAATTATGATTTATGGAGAAATTTTAAAAAAGGGAAGTAATTTTTTAAAAAAAAATAAAATTAAAAATCCATATCTTGATGTTGAATTAATTTTATCAAAAGTATTAAAGAAAAAAAGGGAAGAAATAATATTAAATATCAATAAGGATTTAAAAAGTGCGGATATATCGAAATTTAAACATTATTTATTTAGAAGAAATCAAAATGAACCAATAGCATATATTCTGGGTTTTAAATATTTTTGGAAACATAAGTTTTTAACTAATAAATCTGTTTTGATACCAAGACCAGATACTGAATTAGTTGTTGAGGAAACCTTGAAGTATTTAGCAAACAATAAGTCAAAAAAAATTTTAGATGTTGGAACTGGATCTGGTTGTATTATAATTTCTTTAATAAAAGAAAGGCCAAAATGTTCAGCAACAGCAATAGATATATCTATAAAAGCTATAAATGTTGCAAAAACTAATGCAAAATTGCATCAATTAGAAAATAAAATTAATTTTATTAATATCGATATTGACAAATATAAATCTTCTAACTATGATTTAATTATATCTAATCCTCCATACATAAATAGTATTGAATTAAATAGATTAGATGATGATATAAAATTCCATGAACCTAAACTAGCATTATCAGGAGGTTTTGATGGTTTAAGGGAATTAAAAAAAGTAATTTTTAAAAGTAAAAAATTGTTAAAAATAAACGGAAAACTAATACTTGAGATTGGACATAAACAAAAAAATCAATGTGTAAAAATACTTAATGAAAACAAATTCTATATTAACAAAATTTCAAAAGATTTATCAGGAAAAGATAGATGTATCGTAAGTTCTAAACTTCAATAATGAATAATTTCAAAAATAATAATAGACGAGGAAGATATAAGTCAAATAGCGATAGAAGCTTTAGAAGAAATGGAAATGGCCACAAACCTAATGGAGATTTTAGCAACGGGTCAAGTTTCAAAAGAAGACATCCTGGGAAAAATAATCAAAATGCTGCAAAACTTGTTGAGAAGTATAATGATCTGGCTAGAGAAGCTTTGTCAAATGGAGATAAAATTTTATCTGAGAACTACTTACAGCATTCGGAGCACTTTTCTAGGATACTTTCATCTCAAGAAAATTTAAGAAACCACAATGAAAATACTTCGGAAACCAATTATAGAAATCAGGCACAAGTTGATACGGAAAACAAAGAAGAAGAAGAAACAACAAAATAGATTACATTTTAGATATCAGATTTGATTTTAGAACATCAATTTTAATTTTATTTACTTCAAATACTTTTCGTTGGTCACCTTTTAATATTTTTCCAGAGGGAAGCTTAAGTTTTTGTGAATTTATTTTTCTTCCATTTTCAATAACTTCATAATGTAAATGCGGTCCAGTAGAAAGACCAGTTGAGCCAACATAACCAATTATTTGCCCTTGTTTAACTCGGGCACCTTTCTTAATTCCTCTACCAAATTTCGACATATGTGCGTAAACAGTTTGATAAACTCTGTTGTGTTTTATTTTTACACAATTTCCTCCACCCCCACACCACTGAGCTCTAACTACTAAACCATCTCCCGACGCTAATATAGGTGTTCCAGTTGGGGCCGCAAAGTCAGTACCCGTATGCATTTTTGTAAAACCTAAAATAGGATGTTTTCTTTTTCCAAATGAAGATGATAATCTCGCACCATTTATTGGAGTTTTCATTAAAGTTTTTCTCATACTTTTTCCATTCTCATCAAAATAATCAATTTTATTTTTTTCATATTCGTGTCTATAAAGTTTAAGATCATTATTTTGTAAATTTAAATTAGCAAATAATATATTGCCAGTTTCAATTACATCTCCATCATTGTTTAAGAATTCTTCATATATAATTTGAAAACTATCGTTTTTCCATACGTCTCTTTGAAAATCTACTTGAAAACCATATAGTCTCGCAAATTCAATAATAATATCTGGTTTGATTTTTAACCCCAAAGCAGATTGGTAAAGACTATTAACAATTATACTCTCTTTATAAGAGATAACTTTGTTAAGTTCTTTTTCTAAGATTTTAGAATTAAAAATATTTTTTTCATAATCCCTAACGTAATAAATTTCTTTTTTTTTACTTATTTCAATTCCAAACTTTTCTATCTTAGGACTACTTTTTTTATCAATCTTAAAAAAAATTTTTTGATTAGGTCTTAATATTTTAATTTTTTTATTTTTTTTTACTGTTTCAAGAAATATTTTTTTTTCATTTTGCGGTATTTTAATACCATAAATTATACTCTCGTAATTGTCTCCCTCTTTAACAATATACTCAAATTCTGTATATCTATCTTCCAATCCAGAGGTAATTTTTGCAAATGTTTTTTGCAAGTAAACATTGTTGAGTGTTTTCTTTAGGCTTTTGTATTGAGAATTTTTATTTATTTGTTGAAAATTTGTTACTAAAATTATTATTGTTATTAACAAAATTAACCACAAAATATGAGAAAATGATTTTATTTTTTTTTTAAATTTTGATAACATAATCTTTTTAATAGATTAAAAATGTTGATTTATAAGACTTTTTAGCACATTTTTTGTTTATCTAAAAACTTGATTTATAAATTATTTCCAATATAAGCGTCACACTCAACATATAAAAAATGTTATTTATTGGGCTTTATAGTCCAATTAGCTATTTGAATTGTTAATATTTTAAGAAGAGAAGTGTGGACGGTTAAGGTTACCAAAATTTGTCGTACACACTTCAAAATTATACAAATATTATTCTTAGTATTTGTATAGAAGCTAGTGTGCGCCGTTTTTAAACTTGAGAGTTTGATCATGGCTCAGAACGTACGCTGGCGGCACGCCTTATACATGCAAGTCGAACGAAGTAGTAATACTTAGTGGCAGACGGGTGAGTAACATGTAGGTATCTTCCCTTTGGTGAGGAATAACACGAGGAAACTTGTGCTAATACCTCATAAGTCTTTACGGAGAAAGCTTTATGCGCCGAAGGATGAGCCTGCACTTGATTAGTTTGTTGGTGGGGTAATGGCCTACCAAGACTGTGATCTATAGCTGATCTGAGAGGATGATCAGCCACATTGGGACTGAGACACGGCCCAAACTCCTACGGGAGGCAGCAGTAGGGAATATTGCACAATGGAGGAAACTCTGATGCAGCGATGCCGCGTGAGTGAAGAAGGCCTTTGGGTTGTAAAGCTCTTTCGTCGGGGAAGAAAATGACTGTACCCGAATAAGAAGGTCCGGCTAACTTCGTGCCAGCAGCCGCGGTAATACGAAGGGACCTAGCGTAGTTCGGAATTACTGGGCTTAAAGAGTTCGTAGGTGGTTAAAAAAGTTGGTGGTGAAATCCCAGAGCTTAACTCTGGAACTGCCATCAAAACTTTTTAGCTAGAGTATGATAGAGGAAAGCAGAATTTCTAGTGTAGAGGTGAAATTCGTAGATATTAGAAAGAATACCAATTGCGAAGGCAGCTTTCTGGATCATTACTGACGCTGAGGAACGAAAGCATGGGTAGCGAAGAGGATTAGATACCCTCGTAGTCCATGCCGTAAACGATGTGTGTTAGACGTTGGAAATTTATTTTCAGTGTCGCAGCGAAAGCATTAAACACACCGCCTGGGGAGTACGACCGCAAGGTTAAAACTCAAATGAATTGACGGGGACCCGCACAAGTAGTGGAGCATGTGGTTTAATTCGAAGATACGCGCAGAACCTTACCAACACTTGACATGTTCGTCGCGACTCTAAGAGATTAGAGTTTTCGGTTCGGCCGGACGAAACACAGGTGCTGCATGGCTGTCGTCAGCTCGTGTCGTGAGATGTTGGGTTAAGTCCCGCAACGAGCGCAACCCTCACTTTTAGTTGCCATCATTTAGTTGGGCACTCTGAAAGAACTGCCAGTGATAAGCTGGAGGAAGGTGGGGATGACGTCAAGTCCTCATGGCCCTTACGTGTTGGGCTACACACGTGCTACAATGGCATTTACAATAGGAAGCAAGATGGCGACATCAAGCAAATCCTAAAAAGATGCCTCAGTTCGGATTGTACTCTGCAACTCGAGTACATGAAGCTGGAATTACTAGTAATCGCGGATCAGCGCGCCGCGGTGAATACGTTCCCGGGTCTTGTACACACCGCCCGTCACACCATGGGAGTTGGTTCTACCTTAAGGCAAGGTTTTAAACCCTTGACTACGGTATAGTCAGCGACTGGGGTGAAGTCGTAACAAGGTAGCCGTAGGGGAACCTGCGGCTGGATTACCTCCTTTCTAAGGATGATTAAGAATTATTTCTTAATCTAAATAATAATACAGGTTAATGTTGACCGTCCTCATTTCTCTTTTTAAAATAGTGTTTCTCCTTTTGCACAAAAGGGCCGGTAGCTCAGTTGGTTAGAGCACACCCTTGATAAGGGTGGGGTCGAAAGTTCGAGTCTTTCTCGGCCCACCATTTTTCTGGGGGATTAGCTCAGCTGGGAGAGCGCCTGATTTGCATTCAGGAGGTCAGCGGTTCGATCCCGCTATCCTCCACCAAGAAACACTTAGTTATTTAAATTGTAAATACTTTTAAATTATCAATATCTATATCTAATTGTTCATTTTAATTTTTATATGAACAATCATTTAATATTC